>DATFTC010000082.1:0-48870 GCA_035262305.1 Myxococcaceae bacterium
TGCTTGGTCGTCGAGCATGTGATGGAGGGGATCATGCCGATCGCCGATCAGATCCTGGTGCTGGACTACGGCCGAAAGATCGCCCACGGCACTCCGACGCAGGTGCGCAATGACCCTGCGGTGATCGCCGCCTACCTCGGAGAGTCATGATCCTCGAGGTTGAACAGCTCGCCGTTCGCTACAATGAGGTGCCAGCGGTTCAGCGGGTCAGCTTTTCGGTGAGGGCCGGCGAGATCGTCGCACTGCTGGGCAGCAACGGCAGCGGCAAGTCGTCGATCTTGCGCGCGATCGCGGGGCTGACCGCCCCGTCTTCTGGACGAATCGTGTTCGATTCCCGCGACATCACTCGCGAGCCAGCGCACCTTCGTGCCGCCATCGGGCTTACTTTGGTCCCCGAGGGCCGCCGCCTTTTTCCCAAGCTCAGCGTGGAAAAGAATTTGCGCTTGGGGGCCTACGCGCGTCGCGATTTAGAGGAAATCGAACGGGCTCTCACCCCGGTATTCACGCTCTTCCCGGTGTTAAAGGAGCGGCGATCGCAAATGGCGGGGACCTTGAGCGGAGGCGAACAACAAATGCTGGCGATCGGGCGCGGACTGACGGCCAAGCCCAAGCTGCTGATGCTCGATGAGCCATCCTGGGGGCTGGCGCCCAAGTTGGTGACCAAAATCATTCACACCATCCAGGCGATCAACGCCTCCGGTGTCACGGTTCTTTTGGTAGAGCAGAGCGTGCATCGCGCGCTCGCCATTTCCCACCGCGCTTATGTGATCCAGACCGGGCGCGTGGTGCTCGAAGGGCCCGGGCGCGAATTGCTCGGCAATGCCAGCCTCCAAAAGGCCTATCTCGGGATCTAGCGCGATGAGCGCTCGCCCCGCCGTTGCAGCCGATCCCCCTCTGAGCGCAAGGGAGCTGCGGGCGCGCTGCCGCCAGGGAACTTTCAGGGGCCACACCTCGGGCCACGCGTTCGGGAATGTGCAGGCAAATCTGATGATCGTCCCGCAAGAGGCTGCCTTCGACTTTCTGGTTTTCTGTCAGCGCAATCCCAAGCCCTGCCCGCTGATTGAAGTGCTGGAGGCAGGTGTCCCTTCGCCGCAGTGCGCGCCCGGCTCCGATATTCGCTCCGACTTACCGAGCTACCGCGTGTACCGCGACGGCAAGCTCGCGCAAGAAACCAACGACATTCACGCCTTTTGGCGCGAGGATCTGGTGAGTTTCTTGATCGGTTGCAGTTTTTCGTTCGAGGAAGCGCTGCTTCGCGCAGGAGTCCCGCTGCGACATATCGAGCTGGGACGCACCGTTTCGATGTATCGCACCAAGGTGGAGTGCCAAAGCGCCGGGCGCTTTCACGGGCCGCTGGTGGTGAGCATGCGTCCGATACCTGCGTCGCTGGTCCCGAAAGCAATCGAGGTCACGGCGCGCTTTGCGCGGGCGCACGGTGCACCGGTGCAGGTGGGAGCGCCGGAACAGCTCGGCATCCGGGATCTACAGCAACCGGATTACGGTGACCCGGTGCCGTTCGAGCCCGGGGAGATTCCGGTGTTCTGGGCGTGCGGCGTCACGCCGCAATCTGTCGCGCTTGCCAGCAAGAGTCCTTTCTGCATCACGCACGCGCCGGGCAGGATGTTCGTCACCGATCTCAGGAGTGACCAGCTCCTCTGACATTAGTTTCAAAAGAACTCGCTCTGACGATACAGCTTCGGCAGCTGCGATCCGATCTCTCGAATCCTCGGCTGGCAAGGGAAATGTTCAGATACCCAGGTATCGCTGCAAAAGGTCCGGATGGCTTCGCAGCTCTTCGCTCGTTCCCTCGAGAACGCACTGGCCTTTGACGAGAACCACGTTTCGGCTCGTGATCGCGGTGACCGCAGCGAAGTTCTTGTCGACAATGACGGTGGCGATCCCGCTGTCGCGAATCTCGCGCACGATTCTCCAAATCGTTTGAGCGATCAGCGGCGCCAGTCCCTCGGTCGCCTCGTCGAGGATGAGGAGCCGGGGATTGGTCATCAATGCCCGCGCGATGGTCAACATCTGTTGCTCGCCGCCGGACAGCTGCTGACCGCCGTGATTGAGCCGCTCTTTCAGCTGGGGAAAAGTTGCCAAAACGCGCTCGTACGTCCACGGAGAGGCGCCCTCCAGCCTCGCCCGAGCCGCCATCACCAGGTTCTCCCATACGGAGAGGTTGGGAAAGATGCCGCGTCCTTCGGGCACATAAGCGATGCCCCGCCGGGCAATCAGATGGGGCGCGGCCATGGTCATTTCAACGCCGTCCACCATCACTCTTCCTCGCCGCGGCCGGTGGTGCCCGACCAGAGTGCGAATCAAGGTGGTCTTTCCCATGCCGTTTCGTCCCATCAAGCCGATCGTTTCGCCCCGGCCAACGGCAAAGCCGATTCCGTAGAGGATGTGGCTGGAGCCGTAAAATGCGTGGAGATCGATCGCCTCCAAGATGGGCAATTCAGCCACCGCGCGCCTCCGCGCTTCCGAGGTAGGCGCGTTGAACCTCGTCGCTGGCGCGAATTTGGTCGCGCGTCCCCGACGCCAGCACACAGCCGTTGACCATCACGGTGAGCACTTCCGCCAGTGCGAAGACGGCGTCCATGTCATGCTCCACCAGCAACACGGCATGGTCTTTCGCCAATCCTCGCAACAGTCCGACCATGCTCGCCGACTCGTCTGCGCCCATCCCGGAAAGCGGTTCATCGAGCAGCAGCACCTGCGGACGAGTCGCCAGCGACATCGCGATGTCCAGCTGACGCTGTTCGCCATGACTCAGCGTGCCGGCAATTGCCTTGGCCCTCTGCTCGAGGCCGACCGCAGCCAGGGCCCTTTCTGCTTCGCGCTCGAGGGACGGATAGGCCCGGGTGCTGCGCCATATGCTCAGCGCGTGCGCCTCTCTGGATTGTGCCGCCAGCCGACAATTCTCCAACGCGGTGAACGAGCCAAAAATGTTTGTCTTCTGATAGGTGCGTCCGAGGCCCATTCGCGAGCGCTGATCCGAGGAGTATCCGACGATGTCCCGCCCGTCGAACTGAATGCTTCCCGCGGTGGGCGCGAGATCTCCGGACAGCATGTTGATTAAGGTCGTCTTCCCAGCTCCGTTGGGGCCAATCACCGCGTGCACCGTGCCGCTGCTCAGGTCGAGCGAGACATTGTTGACGGCGGTAAGGCCGCCAAACACCTTGGTAAGCCCACGCGCGCTCAAGCCTCGCACGGTCATCCGCCACTTTGAGCAAGCCGCGGTCGGCCGAAGTGATCAAAAAGGCTGGCCAAACCGCTGGGGAGCAAAAGAACGATCAACACGACTGACACTCCCATTCCCAGTTGCCAATGTTTTGCAAGAGAGCCGAGCAGCGCCTGGCTCGCCAATAGCTCCTGAAGCAGCACGTACGCGAACGCGCCGAGAATGGCCCCGTACAGCCGTCCGGCTCCCCCGAGTATCAGCATCATCAACACCGTCGCCGAATAGTGCCAGGAGAGGATCTCCGGGTTGACGAATCCAAATTGGCAAGCTGACAGATAGCCGGCCAGTCCGGCCAGCACCCCCGCCAGGACAAAAGCTCCAAGCTTATAGGGGAACGGCGGAAATCCGAGCGAGCGCATGCGCTGCTCGTTGACTCGCAAGCCGGCCAGCGCGTGCCCAAAGGGTGAAACCAGGATACGTCTCAAAAGAAAATAAACCCCGAGCATGATCGCGAAGACAAAGTAGAAGAACTGCAGCGGCTTCTCGAGGTCAACGACTTTGCTTCCGGCGATGCTTAGCTCAGGCTTGACGTACAGATAAATGCCATCCGACCCGCCGCCGAGCTTGGTGTCGTGGAACAGGTAGTAGAGCATCTGGCCAAAGGCAAGCGTGACCATGATGAAGTAAATCCCGGAGGTGCGAAGCACGAGCAGGCCGATGAGACAGGCGAGAGCGGCTGAAATCATCAACACCGCCGGTAGGGTCAGCCAAAAGCTCGCCGCCTGATACTTCGGGGAAAGAAAGGCAATGAGATATCCAGCAACGCCGAAAAATGCCGCGTGTCCTAAGCTCACCAACCCGACGCAGCCGACCAGAAGATCCAGGCTCATCGCAAAGATCGCGAGGATCATGATCTTGCTCACCAGCTGAATGTAGAAGGTCGCGCCGGTCAACGGTACCAGGGCAATGCACATCGCCCCCAGCACCAGCATCGCTCGGGTAGTCCTCACGCGACCTTGAACAGCCCCTGGGGGCGCCAGAGGAGAACGGCGGCCATCAAAAGGTAGACCGCGACGCCGGAGAATTCGGGCAACAGCACCTGGCCGAGCGTGTCGACAATTCCGATCATCAGCGCCGCGACCATCGCGCCTTTGATCGAGCCGATACCTCCGATGACCACGACGACGAAGCAGATGATCAGAATCTGACTTCCCATTCCTGGATACACCGAAGAAACCGGAGCGGCGATCATCCCCGCAAAGGCGGCGAGCGTCACCCCGAAGGCAAAGACCCAGCGGTAGACGAGCTTGATGTTGATGCCGAGCGACTGAACCATTTCCCGATTCGTGCTGCCGGCGCGAATCGTCATGCCGATCTTTGTTTTTTGAATCACCAGGTACATCGCTCCGGCCACGGCCAGGCAGGTCGCGGAGATGAACAATCGGTAGACGGGATAGCTCAGAGTGCTGGTGAGCGGAATCGAGTGCTTGAGGCTCTCCGGGACAGGAACGCCGTGCACGTCGTCACCGAAGAAAATACTTCGCAGCTCTTCAAAAATCAGAATCAAACCAAACGACAGCAGCACTTGATGCAAGTGATCTCGGTGGTAAAGGCGGGCGTACAGCGTCGACTCGAGGATGAGCCCGATGATGAAGACGATCGCCAGCTCGAGCGGAATCGCGAGCCACATGTTGCCGGTCTGGCGCGCAAGCCAATACGCCAGATACGCGCCCACCATATAGAAGCTGCCGTGGGCCAAGTTGAGAACGCCCATGATGCCGAAGATCAGCGTGAGCCCACTGGCGAGCAAAAACAACAGCAGCCCGTATTGAATGCCGTTGAGCAGCTGAATGAAAAATTCCATCCCGGGCCCTTGATCAGCGCGCCCCGTGCGCTGTCTGCGTCGACTGCCTTAGAATCTACCTGCCAGGGCGGATCAGCTGCGATACACCGTTCACGTCTTCTTCATACTGCAGCCGCGCGCCGGGTCCTCGAGCGCCTTGTGCGCCACGCTGGTCACCTTGTTCTGGGTGCCAACGACTTTGCGCAGGTAGATGTCTTGAATCGGATTGTGCGCTTTGGACAAGGTCCAGGCACCTCGCGGGCTGTCGATGTGAGCCTTTTCCAAGGCGGCAACCAACTCGCTCTTTTTGTTAACGTCGCCGCGGACCGCCTCTAGACCCGCTGCCAGTAGCAATCCCGTGTCATATCCTTGAACGGCGTAGACGTCTGGTTCGCCCTTGTATGCCTTCGAGTACGCTTCACGGAAACTTTTGTTTCGAGGCGTCTCGATTCCGTCGCCGTAGTGCAGCGTCGTCTCCAAGCCCTGAGCCGCCTCGCCCTGCGCCTCGAGCACGCCGTCGGTGAGAAAGCCGGATCCAAAGAGGGGAATCTTTCCCTTCAAGCCTGCCGCTGCGTAGTCTTTGACAAATTTCACCGCGCCTGCGCCGGCGAAAAACGTGTAGACGGCGTCTGGTTTGAGCGAGCCGATTTGGGTCAGGAGCGCCTGGAACTCGACCTGCGGGAAGGGCACCCAGAGCTCCTTCACCACCTTGCCGCCCGCTTTCGACAATCCTTCCGAAAACCCCCCGACCGACTCCTCGCCGGCCGCATACTTCCAGGTGATGGTGACGATGTTCTTCAGCCCCCGATCGGCGACGACCTTCCCCATTGGGTAACCGGTCTGCCAATTCGTGAACGAGGTGCGGAAGATGTTGGGCGCGCACAGCTCGCCGGTAGCCGCGGCGGCGCCGGCATTGGGGATGATCAGCAAGGTGCCCGTCTCCCGCGCGATCTTCACCATTCCCAGCGCCACCCCGCTGTGCACGGTCCCAACGAGCACGTCCACCTTGTCGCGTTGGACAAGCTTGTTGGTGTTTTCAGGCGCCTTCGAAGGATCCGATTCGTCGTCGACGGTGAAGTACTCCAGCTCCCGGCCTCCGAGCTTGCCGCCGCGCTCGGCCACGGCGAGCTTGAAACCGTTGGTGATTGCATTGCCGAGGGCGGCATACGTTCCGGTGTAAGGCAGCATCAAGCCAATCTTGAGCTTGCTACCCTGAGCCCAGGCGAGCCGGTGGTGAAACAAAGCGCCCGTGGTCAGGCAACCAGCTGCCTTCAAGAAGTCACGACGGCTTCCGAACCTGCAAGGGGTGGTGGCCATCTCGCTCCTCCTTGCCCGCGCCTTCTAATACCCCGCGGGTCGGGCAATCAAGAAATCTCACGTTTGCTGCGCGGGGGATTCGCGTCGTTGGACTGTGCAATATAATGCATCTCGCTCTTTAGGGCTTGAAAGGCAGCCGGGCCCGCGGCATCGCGATCGCGTAGTCGGTACGAGTATGAACTATAGTTCATCTCTCAAAGGAGTCAGAGCCATGAGGAGCAGCTCGAGTTGGAGAAGTGGTTCTGAGGCAGGGGCGGAAGTCGGTACTAGCCATCCGAGGGCGTTCGGCGTGTGGACCGCCATCGGTGCTCTGGGGATCGTCGCCGGCTACGGCTGCAGCGGCGGGACGCACCTGACCTGCGACGACACTATGAAGACGGCGTTCAAGCCGGACGCCAACACCAGCGTAGTGCTGGTGCAAGCATTCAAGCAGGGCGACCCGTTGGCATTGTCCGGCACGATGGGCACGCCGCCGACCGCGGCCGCGGACTTGTGCCTGGTCAAGATGGTCGTTGGACCTGGATTCCAGGATGTGTCGACGACGGACCCTTCGACTTCTCCGGGCATCGGGATTGAGGTATGGCTGCCGACGCCGAGCGCGTGGAACAACCGCATCCAGAACCTCGGCGGCGGCGGGTGGGCGGGCGGCAATCAAGCGAACACCACCCTCATCGGCAGCAACGCCGCTGCCGCGACCGCGGCGGTTGGCGGTTACGCCGTCGGAACGACCGACACCGGACACAGCGACACGATGCACGGCGGCTCATTCGCCATGAAGCACGATGGCAGCATTGACACGACGCTGTGGACGGACTTCGCGGAGCGCAGCCTGCACGAGCTCGCCCTCAAGACAAAGGCGCTCGTCCAGGGCTACTACGACAAGACGGCGAAATACGCCTACTGGAACGGCTGCTCTACCGGCGGTCGCCAGGGCTACAAGATCGCGCAGAATCACCCGACGGACTACAACGCGTACCTCGTCGGGGCGCCGGCTTTCAACTGGACGAAGTTCATCACCAACGAGCTGTATCCGCAGATTGTCATGCAGCGGGATCTGACTCCGCCCGGGCCGATCGCCGGCACCAAGCTCGATTTCATGGGCGGCGCCGCCGTGAGCGCCTGCGACCGGGTCAATAATCAGCACTTGGGCTTCATCCTCGACCCGCGAGTGTGCCGCTACGACCCGACGCAGGACGCGGCAGTACTGTGCACCAGCGTGGTGGCAGGCAACGGCTGTGTCGGCGGCGCGAGCGCGAGCACGTCTTGCGTGAATTGTGCCGAAGCGAAGGCGATGAACAAAATCTGGTATGGCCAGACGGCGGACGGCACCTATCCCGACCCGGCAATCGACAACTCGAGCGGCGTGGCACCTTCGAGCAATCAGTTGTGGTGGGGACTCACGCGCGGCAGCAGCGTAGCCGGTTTGGCGGGCTCCAATCCCTTCTCGATCGCGACGGACATGGTAGCGCTCGAGCTGCAAGATCCGACATACGCGACGCCGTCCTTTGTGAACGCCACCGGGAACGGGATGAACAAATGGAGGCAGCTCAGCTATTCGATGCTCGCCTCCGCCTTCAACCAGGGCGTCTCGCTGCAGTCGTCTTTCGGGAACATCAACACCGACAACCCCGATCTGTCGATGGCGCGCAGCAGCGGGGCCAAGATCATCAGCTACCACGGCCTGAACGACGTGCTTATCATGCCTCAGGGCTCGATAAACTACTTCAGCCGGGTTTCGGCCTCCGTGGGAGGCGATACCGAAGTCAACAAGTTCAATCGCCTATTCCTGGTTCCCGGCATGGGGCATTGCGCGGGCATCGGTTCGGTGAACGGGTCTGCCGGGCCCATCTTGAACAGCAACAACGTCCCGCTGCCGGCGACGAACCAGCTCTTCGGCGTCCTGGTGGACTGGCTCGAAAACAACAATGCACCGGCGTCGATCGTCCTGAGCTCGGCGGACGGCAGCGTCACGATGCCGGTGTGCCCATACCCGCAGAAGGCGACGTACAACGGCTCAGGGTCGATCACCGCGGCGGCGAGTTATAGCTGCAACTGAACCGGGCCACGTGGCGCGCGCCGCGTTCTGCTGGGCTGACGGACGGGTTCGCGCAGCTGAAAAGGGCAGGGGCGACAGAACCTCGCTTATCTGGCCTTCGCCCCATCAAGCCGAGCTCAACTGCGCGCGGCTCGCGATCCGTCTGCGGCATTTTCGCCCGATTCGGTAACGTTCCAAGTAGTAATTGGATCGGCGTCGGGCTGGCGTTGTCGCTGCACGCCAGCGAGATTTGAGACATCGCGGCAATCGTTGTCTTCGTCGGGTGCGCGTCTGCTGCAACAGTCTCGTAGCGCGCTGTCAGAACTGCTACACATTCGTGAAAGAGAACAATTATCGCTCTTTTACCCTTTGAATCTGTCGGGAAATGCCCAATATCAGCCCTCCGGTCAAAACCTCGCGCAGGAGGGATTCGTGAAACGCAGCTGGATTCTGTCAGGTCTTGCTGTCGTGTTTTTCTCTACTGCAGCCGGAGCGATGAAGATTCCGCTGCCTCCCGAATTCAAGGATGCGTCGCTAACCATCAACGTCCAAATGCAAGCGTGGGACCAGGCCACTGAAAGTGGCGGCCCGCCCCAGTGCGTTGGCTTGACTTGCACTGGACCGACGGCCTGGGACGACCGGATCTTCGTTCGGAGGGCGCGGTTGATAATCAGCGGCGACTTTACCAAGCAGATCCATTTTTACTTCAGCATCGACGCCCCGAACACTGGCCGGAGTGGGACCAGCGGCACGGTGGTCGGCTTGCCTGGACCAGTGATTCTTCAGGACCTTCGGATGGTCTACGAGCCGACGCCGGGCATTTTCATCTCCGGTGGTTTTTTGATTGAGCCCCTTTCCCACCACATCCACCAAAGCACCTTGAGCTTCAAGACGATCGAAATTCACGACGCCACTCTTCGATTTCAGCAGACAGGCACCGGCAACACCAACACTGTGTTTCGCGAGCCGGGAGTAGAGGCTCACGGATGGTTTCTCGACAAGAAGGTCGGTTTCCGCATTGGGCTTTACAACGGCGTTCGCGGGTCGCCGGATCCCAATTTCCTCCCGCTCAATCCAGACGGAATACCCCGTTTCGCCGGTTATCTCCACTACAACTTCCTCGAAAGCGAGGAGCGCGGCTTTTTGTACCAGGGCATCTATTTTTCGGATAAGCCGATTCTGAGTATCGGCTTCGGCCTGAACTATCAGCCGAAGTCGGTACGCAACACCGCCGCTCATCCCAATCCGGGCGGCGTCTCCGACTACCGAGGAACGGCGGCCGACTTATTCGCCGAGTTTCCTTTTCCCGGTAATCAGGCGCTCAACTTCGAGTTCGACTTCTACAACTACAGCTTTGGCGATAACCACCCGAGCACGGGAAACGGTTTTTTCTCCGATCTGGGGTACCGCTTCGGGCAATGGCAGCCGGTCGTCTCATACGAGTACTTCGCCGGCACTTCAAACGAGGGCGTTGCAGCAGACGATGTTCGCATCTGGACGGCGGGACTCAACTGGTGGATCAACAAGACCGCCGCCAATTTGAAGTTGGAATTCCAACACATGCGCCGCGGGCTGCTGACTGCGCCAAACGGCACGCCGAGTCCGGGGAACCAGAACCAGAAGATCGTCACGCTGGCAGCTCAGCTGTTCTTCTAGACTGCAACAGATCACGGCCCTTCGGTGCCGTCTGCGCCGCCACAGCACGTCCGGGCGCCCTGCACGTCCAGTCGTAAAGCAGAGAAAGCACTCGCCCAGCAACCCGTCAGCGCAGCAAGTTTGACAACTCAGTGAACTCTTCCCTCGTCAGCGTCCATCAGATCGACCGTTCACTGCCGTTGACTGCCTTTCTTTTGTCACAAAAACGTCACCTTCATCGATCGTGAAATACGCGATGTCGACGCGGCTGACTGACTCTTTTCCAGGAGGGTTCATGGCGCGTTTCAAAAAGTTGATGGTTTTGGTTGTCCTGCTGTGTGCTTCAACGGCTGGAGCGGTGAAGGTCGCGATCGCACCCGGCATTCCCGGTATGGAAGAAGCCAGTTTGAGTATCAACCTGCAGATTCAAGTGTGGGCCCTCTCCACCGAGAATCAATCAGGCGACGCAATGGGCTGGAATACGCAAGTGTTCTTGCGCCGACTCCGCCCGCAGATCGCCGGCGACATCACCAAGCAGCTCCACTTCTTCGTTCAGTTCGACTCCCCGAACTTCGGCAGATTCGGCACCGCGGGCGACCCACAGGGTCTCGCTCCGGCCGCTGGTCAGACGCACGTAGTCGTGCAGGACGCGCAAGCGATCTTCGAGCCTACCCCTGGCGTCTTCATTGAGGCGGGCGAGTTGCTGCTGCCGCTGTCGCACCATCAGGTTCAGAGCACGACGAGCTTCGTGACGCTCGACATCCACTCGAACACGATTCGGTTCCCCGGAGCAACCGCGCCCAACCAGGCGGCGAACGGGCTGCGCGAGCTGGGCGCTGAAACGCGCGGCTGGTTGCTCGACAAGAAGCTCGGATTCCGGTTCGGCGTCTACAACGGCGTTCGAGGAACCCCCGGCACTTATGATGATACGATGGCCGCTTCTGTGACCGGGCTTAACCCTCACTCGGTACCGCAGTTCGGCGGATATCTCCACTGGAACTTCCTCGACAGCGAGGAGCGCGGGTGGCTTTACCAGGGCGTGTACTTCAACGACAAACCTATCCTGAGCGTCGGAGTAGGCGCCGGATTCCAACCCAAAGCCATTCGCAACGTGCCGGGCTACACGAGCGGGCCGCAGGATTGGCGAGCGCTCGCCGCGGACATCTATGCGTCGATCCCGCCCGCGACGGATCAAGAGATCATCTTCCAGGCGGACTACTACAACTACGATTTTGGAACGGGCAATGGGAATACCGGCAATGGATTCTTCGCCGAGCTTGGATATCGCTACGGACAGTTCCAACCGCAGGTGTCCTATGAGTACTTCGCCGCCAATGATCCCGGGCCGAATGCCAGTGGTGCGCCCTTTGTCCGCAGCGCCGACGCGCGGATCTGGACTGCGGGCATCAATTGGTGGTTTCGGCGGATCAATTCCCTCAAGGTCGAAGTGGCGGGTATGAAACTCGGCTCGCTGAATTCGCCGGCCATCCATCAAATCGGCGCGCAGTGGCAGTTGTACTTCTAGTCGGAGCCTAGAAGGGGTTTGACGGCAGGGTCCGGTCGGCGCTGAACGTGCCGCGATTTCAACGCTTGGACATTGCATTCGCCCGTGGCGCGAGCGATCTTCCCTCGAAGTGACGTCAGCGAAAGCGCCCGGCGGATGGCGGACAACGGTCAAGACGAATCTTTAAAATCACTGATCCGAATCTCGGTGCGTATTGCCGCCGCCGTGCTCGCGGTGGTGCTCATTGCTGCAGGGGCGCTTTACGTGGTGGTGAACGCCCGAACCGGATTTACGTTCATCGCCATCGCAGCATTCATGGCCGCAGCGCTAAATCACGCCGTGCAGTGGCTCGAGAAACGCCGCTTTTCGCGCTGGGCGGCGATCGCGATTGTAATGGCCGCGATCGTCGGGGTGCTCGTCGGAGCTTTCTTGCTGCTCGTACCTGCGGTGGTCAAGCAGGTTCGATCTCTAATCGCCAACTTCCCAAGCATCATCGCGTCGATTCGCGGAAGCTCGCTCTATCGGATTCTGGATCAGCAGTTCAACTTGACGGAACAGATCCAAAGAGCGGAGAGCGAACTGCCACAGGCGCTGCAACGCTCCCTCAATCCCGCCCTGAAGGCGCTGACCGGCATCTTGACCAGTGCGGTGGGATTCATCACCGTCTTCTTTCTCACCATCTTCATGCTCATCTTCGGGGGGCGGTTGGTTGAAGGCGCACTCAACGAGGCCACCGCTGCCAGCCGCGTCCGCTATCGCCGAGTTCTGTTGAAGATCTACGACTCGGTGGGCGGGTACTTGGTCGGCATCTCCTTGGTTTGCGCTGTCAATGCCACACTGACCACGACCGTGCTCGCGATTCTCCGCGTTCCATTCTTTCTCCCGCTTGGCATCCTGAGTGGTTTTTCGAGCTTGGTTCCCTACGCTGGACCCGTGGTGATGACCGTCATTGTTACACTGATCACGCTCGCAACGTCGGGGTTGGTGAAGGCGATCGTGGTCGCGGTCTACTTCATTCTCTACGGGCAGCTAGAGGGCAATGTCTTGGCACCGGTCGTGTTCCGACGAACAGTGAATGTCAATCCCCTTGTTTCGCTCATGGCTCTGGTCGTCTTTAGTGAGCTCGCTGGCATCGGCGGAGCGGTGGCTGCCGTGCCGCTCGCCGCTATGGGACAGATTATCGTTCACGAGCTCCTGGTGCTCCGACGGCAAAGACTCAATTTGCCGCTAACTGGCCAAGCGGGCTCGGTGGAAGAGCTCCCCCGAGGAGAAGTCAAGCGCGCCGCTGAAGAAGAGGCGGCGCACCAACAAGCGGAGTCCGCTCACCGCTAATGGGGCGAGGGCGCCCTTCCTGGAGGGCGCGCTATCCGGCGTAGCGCCCAGTCAGTTGTTCGTACTTCACGCGCTCATGCGCTTCGACCGGGTCGACTCCCTGGGAGATCCAGTTCCGGAGCCGCTCCTCCGCCGCGGCGCATTCCTGCGCGATCCTGAGGACCTCGTCCATTCGCTCCTGCGGCACGATTACCACCCCGTTCTCGTCGCCAAGCACTAAGTCACCGGGCCGGACCACCGCATGACCTAACTGGACGCTGATGCCGTAACCGGCGAACGCGCAGCGATTGCGAATCGATTGCTGGATCACTCCCTTGGCGAACGTCGGGAATTCCATCGCCCGGATCTCGTCCACGTCGCGCGTGACCCCGTCGATCACCACCCCAGCCAGCCCGCGCTTAAGAGCGGCGAAGGTGGCGATGCCGCCCCAGCTGTTCACCTCCATCCGACCGTGGTGGTCGACGATCATGACATCGCCGGGATTGGCTGCGGCGATGGCGTGCATCGTGCCCTGGACCGGCGACTGCGAGCCGTGGTCCACCAACTTCAACGTTGAAGCGCGACCGACGATCTTCGGACAGCCGGGCCAAAGAGGCAGTATCCTATGCGGCGCCCCGCTGACGTGCAGCCGGTCCAGCGCATCGGAGACGTTGCAGCTTGAGAGTTTGGAGAAGCTTTGAACGAGGGGATCGTTGCTCAGGGCGCGGGCAATGCTCATATGGCGGGCAGCGTAACCGATTTGTGATAGAAGCGCTCGTTCAAGCGATGAGGCGCGCCAAGCCCGAACGCCTGGTGAGCGCTGCACGGCAAGCCGCTCGCCGGCAGTCGCGTCCATTGGGACGATATTGGACCTGCTTCGCAGAGCTTCTCCGAGGGGCGCTGTGCACCCTCCCGGTGAGACTGGTTACGCTCCTCTCGTTGACGATCGCGGCCGCACCCGCGCAGTCCGCAACCGCCGATCAAGTGGAGAACGATGGGGGCAAGTTGCACCCAGCCCTGCGCGCCCGCGGTCGATCTACCAGCTCTCGCCCTGGGCGGATGGCGCCGTGATCGGCGGCGCGTCCATCGCCATTGCCCTGCCGTATGCCTTTACTGCCAAGCTAATCACGCCTCGATGCCCCTGCGATACCGCAGAGGTGAACGCGTTCGACCGAGGCGCCATCGGCAACCACAGCGCGCCGCGCTCGGATGGACCGATGATCGGCTGGGCCGGGCGGTTTTGATTCAACTTGCCTGGAGTTGCAGTTTCTGAAAGCTTGCGGCAGGCGCTTTGCCGCGGTCGCAGCAGGCACCCCTAAAGTGATTTCAAAGGAGGCCCCATGCGAAGGATCCTTCTTGCAACACTGGCCGCGCTGATCTCCTGCCGCACCTCCCCCGAGCCGAAGGCCGCCGCCCCCACACCCAGCGCGGGAGAAAACCAGACGACTGTGCCGCGCGCACCGCAGGCACCGGTGCCCTTGGAGGAGTACTTCAAGATTCGGCGCGTGGGCAGCCTCCGGTTTTCCTATGATGAGAAGCGCATCGCCTACACCAGCGATGAAGGAGGGCGCCCCGACATCTGGGTGCAAGCGATCGAGGGCGGGCCTCCGCGCCAAGTGACGCACGTGAAAGGATTCGTGCACTCGCTGGCGTTCTCGCCGAAGAGCGACCGCTTGGTCTACGAAGCGGACACCGGCGGCGACGAGCTGCCTCACCTCTACCTCACCAACAGCAGCGGAGAAGACCCCCGCGACATTGCGGAGCAATATCCCGCCGGGAGACGCACCTCGTTCGTCGAATGGGCCGAGGACGGCAAGACCTTCGTCTACCTCTCCAACCTGCGCGACGCGCGATACATGGACCTTTACGAGTACAAGATCGCGTCGGGAAAATCCGACCTGCTCTGGAAAGCATCCGGGAATCTCGCCTTCGCGCTGGCGAGCCGCGATCACAAAAGATTCATCATTCAAGAGACGATCTCCGACGCCAATTCCAATCTCTACCTGCTCATGCGAGGCAGCCCCAAATCCAGCCTTCTCACCAAGCACAGCGGGGAGGTGCTCTACGACCCGAAGGCATTCTCGCGGAACGGCGCGACGCTCTATTACACCTCGGACGAAGAGGGCGAGTTCACATCGCTGCTGGCGATGGATTTGAAAACAAAACGGCCCTCTCCCGTTCTGAAGGCAGAGTGGGATGTCGAGGACGCCGGCTTTTCACGCAGGTGGAAGTATTTCTGGACGGTGACCAACGTCGACGGAACCCCAAAGCTCGCCCTCAGCGAAACTGCGACCAAAAAACCCGTGAGCCTTCCCGCGGCTCCGGGCGCGGGCGGATGGTCCCCGGGCGTGTTTTCCAATTCCGATCGATATCTCTCCGCCGTGCTGCGCAGCGACAGTGCACCCGCCCAGCTCTACATCATCGATCTCGAGACAAACGCCGCGAAGAAGGTCACTGAAACGCTGCCCGAATCTCTCCGGAGCCGCCCTATGGCGTCCGGCGAATCCGTGCACATCCCATCATTCGACAATCGACCTATTCCTGCCTTTCTCTACCGGCCCGCAGGGATTGGGCCGTTCCCAGCCGTGATCGACGTCCATGGAGGCCCGACGGCGCAGTCTCGGCGAGACTTCAATCGGCTGCGGCAGTACCTCGTCTCGAAGGGGTACGCGGTGCTGGTACCCAATGTCCGAGGATCGACCGGGTACGGCAAAAGCTACACCCGGCTCGACAACATGGACTTGGGCGGCGGGCCGCTTCAGGACATCGTGCAATGCAAGAGATGGTTGGTCGGGCAGGCGCACGTGTCGGCAGACAAGGTGGTCGTTTTGGGAGGAAGCTACGGCGGATACATGGCGCTCGCGGCGGCGAGCTTCACTCCCACCGAATTCGCTGCCAACGTGGACTACTTCGGGGTTTCCGATCTCAAGACGCTGGTGGAGAGCTTTCCGGCCTACTGGGCGTCCTTCGCGACCTTCATCTACAAGAAGTTTGGCGACCCGAAGAATCCGGAGCATGCGAAGTACCAGCACGACCGCTCTCCGATCAACTTCGTGGACCAGATCCAACGACCGCTGCTCGTCGTTCAAGGCGACCGCGACGCGCGCGTAAAGAAAGATCAGTCCGACCGGATAGTAGAGGCGCTGCATCGTCGCGGCGTCCCGGTGCACTACCTCGTGCTGGCCGATGAGGGGCACGGCTTCTCCAAGAACGAGAACTACCTGCGCGTCTTCCTGGTCACCGATCGCTTTCTCGACCGATACATCTTCGGCGACAGCTCAGTTGAGGTGATCGTAGCCACTAAAGGCTGAGCTGAGTCGGAGCGGATCGCCTGCGGCTCGACTCACGAGCTCGGCTTGAGGAACTGGTTGAACCAGTCGACGATCCGGCGGGATCGGTCGCGCTGATCTTGCGGCTTGGTGAAATGGTGTCCCTGGTCGGGGTAGATGACGAGCTGGGTTTTCACGCCGAGCGCCTTCAGCGCATGCCAGAACTCGTACGCCTGTGGGGCGGGGACTTCAGCGTCCCGCTCGCCCTGCAGAACCAGCGTTGGCGTCCGCACCTGCTTGATGAAGTTGATCGGCGAGCTCCGGGCGTAGATCGCCGGATCTTCGTAAACCGAAGCGCCAAAATAGGGGAGCATCCATTGGTCGATCCGATTCTGTCCGTAGTAGCTCTGCCAGTTGGCGATCCCGGCGCCGGCGACTGCGGCGCGGAAACGCGGCGTCTGGGTTACCGCCCACATCACCATGAAGCCGCCATAGCTCCAGCCAAAGATGCCGACCCGCTCGGGATCGATTGGCGCGCTCTTCAGGGCGGTATCGACGCCGGCCATGATGTCCTTGAGATCGCCGTATCCAAAATCTCGCACGTTTGCAGCGGTAAACTTCTCGCCCTGCCCGAAGCTGCCGCGCGGATTGGGCAACAGCACGAAGTAGCCTTGGCTGGCCAAAAGACCCCAGGTGGGTTGAAAGTAAGGGTCCGTCGCGCCCGCGGGACCGCCGTGGACGACCACGATCATCGGGTGTTGGCGCTTCGAATCCACCTCTGGCGGAGCCAGCAGCCAGCCCTGTACCTCGAAAGGATCGCTTCTCCAGTGGAGCTTCTGGGCATCGCCCCATCTTGGGCTCAGGCGATCGTTGGCATGAGAAATCTGAGTCCAGCTGCCGATCGGGCCTGCATAAACCTCCGGCGGCTTTAGAAAGGACTCCCGCACCAGCGCAAAGGTCGCTCCATTGCGCGCCACGCCGAAAGCGGACGAGAAACGACCGGAGCCGATGTGCTCAGGGGCGGTCCACAGCGTCTTGATTTCTCCGGTGCTCGGTCGAACGCTGGCGATGGCCGATTGTCCGTCGACCCGTTCGCCAAAGAGTATCGAGTCCTGCTGCAGCCAACGCAGCGAGGCGGCCGACGCCTTCATCTCCGGGGTGAGGTTTCGCGCTTCGCCGCCGCTGGAATTAACGAGGTAGATGTCGCCGCCATTTGCGCCCTCATCGCTCATCAGGCCGCCGATGAATGCGATCGTCTGGCCGTCGGGCGACCAGTGCGGCTCGGCGATCTGCAACTTAGGCTTGTGGATCGATCGCGCCTGCCCGGACGTGGACGAAATGGTAAACAGCTCGGCCGTCCACCAGTTGTCATCGCCCGAGCCGTGAGCGCCGATTGCCGCGAATGCCGAACCGTCCGGCGACCAGTCGTACTCATAGATGAAAAGGTCCGCCGGCGAGCTCTGGCGGACGTTTCCCGTCGCGACGTCGACCACGGCGATCCGGCTTTCGTGGATTTCTTCCTGCACCACCCCCGAGTCGCGGGCGGTCGGAAAGAGGGGTCCTTTTGCCTCCACGCCTTCGATGAAGCGAAAAGCGATGCGCTTGCCGTCCGGCGACCACTTCGGATCCGCGAGAGTGCCCTTCAGCTGAGTCAGCTTGCGGGGGCGGCCGGACTGGCGGTCGGCGACGTAAAGCTGAAGCTGGCGGCGCTGGCCCGCATCGGAAAGAAAGGCGAGCCGCCTTCCGTCCGGTGACCAGGCGATGCCGCGTTCGTCCCAGCTTCCGGGCGCTGCGGCGCTGATGCGCTGCGGAGCAGCGCCAGCAGCGTCGCGCGCGGCGACGAAGATGATCGAGCGGTCGGACAGCGGGCCGTCCTTTCCGCGAACGGCTTCCACCCACGCAATGCGCGAACCGTCCGGCGAGATCGCTACGCCGCGAAACTCCACCAGCTGGGAAAGCGAATCGAGAACCTGGTCGACATTCGGGCGCGCGGGAGATCCAGCCACCGGCGACGCGCCGGTTGCCAGCGCCAGACAGAACAGTGAGGCCAGCGTTTGCATAGCTTCTCCTTATCTGAACTGGGCGTCCGTCCGGAAGGCGTTAATGCGGTCGTCTTTCTTGTTTCCCAGCTTGATCGCGATCTCGGCCACTCCCAGTGCGCCTCCGGACTTTGCTTGACGCGGTCCCAATCTGGTGGCACGGTCCGCGCCCTTAATGCGGCGGGATTTTGCTATGGCGTTGGTCGCTTGGAATAAGAACAAATGCCCCGCTGCGTTTTCACCAATCACCGAGAGAGGAGTGCGCCGATGATCGCAAGAGTGATTGCTGGATCGCTGCCCAGCTGGGCTGCGGTGGGCGCTGTGGTTGTTTTGGTTTCCGGACTCGCCGCGGCGGAGGGGAAGAGAACGAACGCGATCGCCAGCTTGAAAGCGGTGAGCCCCGGCGAAACATACGAGATCAAGGTCACCAGCGAAGAACCATTCCTCCGAAGCGACCTGCCCGTCCTCCGGATAGGCGACCAAGACGTCACCATCAGCCGCGCTCCGGACGACGGGGGCTCGTACGAGCGGATCTTCATTCTTACTCGCGAGCAGTTCCAAAAAGCCAAAACGGGCGACAAGGTCGCTTTCCAGTGGGGACGGGGAGAAGGAAAGCGGCAGTTGGACTTGGGAACGCTCGACAAGTCGAAACTGCAACAGTGAGCGCCTGCTAATTTCAAGTTCACGCACTGAGCAAAGCCAGAGGGGTTAATTCCATGAACAACAAGCTCAACCTTCTTGGGAGTGTCACGGTTACGCTGCTGCTGGCGAATTCCGCGATGGCACAGGTGGACCCGGGTGTACCGGGACCGCTCGATATCACCCGAGCCGAGTACGACTATGGAGACGATGCTTTCGACTTCATGGGCCGCCCGACTGAGATACGCGCGGTGGTTTGGTATCCGACTGATTTATCAACCGGGCCATTCCCAGTCGTGGTTTTCCTGCATGGCTGGCACTTGACCTGCTACCAAGGAGGCACTGCCTTCCAGGGGGAATGGCCGTGCAATCCACCGCACATGCCGATTCCAAATTACCTTGGCTACGAATACGAGCAGCAAATCCTCGCGAGCTACGGATACATCGTCGTCTCGATCAGCGCCAACGGGGTGAATGCGCGCGATACACAGTTCACGGATGTCGGAATGCTGTGGCGCGCACAGTTGCTGCAAGCGCACCTCGATCTATGGAACATGTTCAACACCGTGGGCGGCGATCCGTTTGGAACACTGTTCGTCGGCGCGGTGGACCTGACTCGGGTTGGCACGATGGGCCATTCCCGAGGAGGCGAGGGCGTCTCTCGGCATTACACATACAATCGAGAGCTGGGTTCTCCGTACGGCGTTCTGGCTGTGCTGCCCCTGGCGCCCGTAAACTTCTCTCGAGAGCTTTTGGACGGCGTCAACATCAATGTGTTCTTGCCCTACTGCGACGGCGACGTGGCTGACTTGCAGGGTGCGCACTACTTCGACGACGCCCGCTATGTGACTGGAGAGCAATTCAACAAGCACTTCACCACCATCATGGGAGGCAATCACTCTTACTTCAACACCATCTGGACCCCGGGAGGATGGCCCGCCGGAACTTGGGATGATTGGCAGGCGTTTCAGGATTCTCTGCGCGTCGATCCCTGGTGCGGAGACATCCAGCCGGACAATCACAAGTTGACTCCCGAGAAGGAGCGCGGGACTTTCATGGCGTATGGAACTGCGTTCTATCGATTGTACTTGGGGGGCGAGACGGAGTTCCTCCCATTGCTCAAAGGCGACGCTCTGCCCCCGCCGTCGGCGATGACGAACGAGATACTCGTCACCTATCAAGCCAAGGATGCGCCCGGATCGAGATTGGATGTCAATCGGCTGCTTAGCGACGCCGATCTGTCAACGAATACACTGGGAGGTGTCGTCGTCCAGAACGGACTGACAGGCTTCGACCTGTGCGGCGGCGAAGTGCCCCAGCCTCAGCATTGTTTGCCGACAGGCCTTGGTCAGAACTCTCTGAACCGAATGCCGCATACTACGCCGAGCGCGCGCTCCAGCATGCGGGGCCTCAGCCAGCTTCGCTTCGGATGGGACGATCCCACCGGAGCGCTGTCCAACGAGCTTCCCGCGGGCACCGGGGACGTCAGCGCTTACAACGTGCTGCAGTTGCGCAGCACGGTGAACTTCCGAGATCCGCGAAACATGGCGGGAGTGCCACAGGACTTTTCGGTGACGTTGATCGACGGCGCCGGCAATTCGGCGACTTCGGTCGTGAGCGCTTCGTCCGGAGCCCTCTACTTTCCGCCGGGAAGGGCGACCCCGCTGACCTGGGCGATCCCCAAGCTGATTCACAACGGCATCCGAATTCCTCTCTCGCAGTTCCCTGGCGTCGATCTCACGAACGTTCAATTCGTTCTATTCAGCTTCGACCAACAGCCTCAGGGCGCGCTGCTGATATCAGACATCCTCTTCGCGGACTGAGTATCCCAAAGCCTGTTCGCGGGCCGAGACCGCGAAGCCGTTTACGAGACCTCCGAGCCGCGGCGTCAGGAGGGGCGCTCTTCCTGCTCTTCCTCCGCCTGCGCGAGGACTTCTTCTGCTTCAAGTGATTTGATCACCGTCGGGAACGCCGCAGGCTCTGCGTCCTTGGGGTTCGAGGGATCTGCTCCGTAGGCGAACTCGGTGCGGGCGCTGGTTTCAACGAATGGCCCGCCCAACTCCTCGGGGACGTCCTGGTTTCGGAAGTCCTCGGCTGCCTGCTCGCCGGAGGTTGCGGTCATCACGAATTCCTCGCCCATCTCCTCCGCCAGATCATCCTCCGCGTAGGCTCCATCGGACAGGAATGCCGGCTCTGGACGCCCGGCGTTTTCGCGTTGCTCGTCGATCTCGATCTCATTCCATGCCGGCAGGCGTTTGCCGGTTGGCCTCGCGTCGGCCTTCGAATTGGCGTGCCTACTTTGCGCTACCCGCGCGGACGCGGCTCTCTTGACCGACGCGCGCGCTCGTCGTGGCTTCTTTCGGATTGTCGAGCGCTTGCTATTGCCGCGCTTCGAGCTCTTGGTTGCCATCGAAACCCCCACGGCGTTGAAACCGGGGCCTTCCCGGTGCAAAAGCAATCCCGGGCACGACTTATATCACCCCGCGGTCCTCCGCGCGCGGTCCGCAAATAGGCAAAATGCTCGACCTGTCGGCATAGGCAAGATACTCGACTGTTGGGAGATACGCATGCAGCTACGATTTGCGATATCGGCGAAGGTGGTTATTTCGACGTTCGCCGGTGCGGCGCTCGCCGCGCCGCCGCCAATTCAGACCCATCGGCTGCCGAACGGACTCGAAGTGCTGGTGGTGGAGAACCAGTCGGTCCCCCTGGTGACGATCGAGTTCGCCGCGAAGAACGGGTCGATGACCGAGCCACCGAGCTACAACGGGCTCTCGCATCTTTACGAGCACATGTTCTTCAAAGCCAACGCGGTCATTCCGAACCAGGAGGCGTACCTGGCCAGGATGCGGCAGCTCGGGATGCAGTTCAACGGAAGTACCGGGACCGAGCGCGTCAACTACTTCTTCACCACCACTTCGGATCACCTCGCGGAGTCGATGCAGTTCATGCGCGACGCAATCGTCTCCCCGCTGTTCGAGCCGAAGGAGCTTGAACAGGAAAAGCAGGTGGTGATCGGCGAAATCGACCGCAACGAGTCAAACCCCTACTACCACTTTCAGCATGAGGTCTCGAAGCGGGTTTGGTGGAAGTACCCGTCGCGCAAAGATCCGCTCGGCAATCGCAAAACAGTCCTTGCCGCAACCCGCGAGCAGATGAAGACGATCCAGAAGCGCTACTACATTCCGAACAACTCGGTGCTGGTGGTGACCGGTGATGTGAAGGCAATCGACGTCTTCCAACAGACGGAGCAGCTCTACCAGAAGTGGAAAGCCGGTCCGGACCCATTCAAAAAATTCCCCTTGGTGCATCATCCGCCGATTCCGCGCAGCGAGGTGGTGATGGTAGAGCAGCCGGTCGAGACGGTGAGCATCGAGTTGGTCTGGCACGGTCCTTCGACAGTCGACGACCATGTGGAGCTGACCTATTCCGCCGACCTGCTTGGATATGCGATCCAGGAGCCGTCTTCGCCTTTCGAGAAGAATCTGGTCGAGTCCGGCGCGTGCGTCCACGCCGCCTTCAGCTGGTCCACCCAGATGAACGTCGGACCGATCACCTTGGGGCTCGAGGCAACACCCGACAAAGTGGACGAGTGCCTCAAGGCTGCGATCGCCGAGCTTCCAAGGATGAAGAGCAGCGATTATCTGTCGGATGAAGAGCTGCGCAACGCGTCGCATCGGCTCGAAGTGGACCAGGCGCTCGAGCGCGAGAAGCCAAGCGAGCTTGCCCACGTGCTGACGTTCTGGTGGTGCTCCGCCGGTCTCAACTACTACCTGTCCTACCTCGACAACGTGAAGAAGGCGACGCGCGCAGACATCGCGCGCTTCTTGGAGACCTACGTCCTCGGAAAGCCATATGTGCTTGGCGCAATGGTCTCCCCAAAGATGGCGACCGAGCTCCACCTCAATCGCGCGCACTTCGAACGCTTGGCCGGCATCGGAGAGAGGGCCGACGCCTCAAGGGTTGGCGCCGATAAGGCTGAGCGATGATCTTCCCGTCTTCTTTCCGACTGGCGCGCGGGGCGCCGTCTGCCATGGCCGGCGATCGACTCCAGCCCGCACGGTTTTGGGCCTCGCTCGCCATTTTCGTCCTATTTGCGCTGGCCAGCTCGTGTGCTACTTCGACGGCCTCGTCCAAGACTTCAAATCCGCTTCCTACGGCAACGGCGCAGAGCCAGAGCAGTGCGGATTCTGCCCCGGTAAGCGACGGCGACGTCACCTTTGCAACGGTTCACGGAATGCAGGTGTTCATCAAGCGAATCCCCGGAGCTGAGCTGGTCTCAGGTCAGCTCGACATCCTCGGCGGTGTTCGCAATTGGGGGAAAGAGGATGCGGGCGTCGAGCAGCTCGCATTGACGGTCAGCGCCTCGGGCGGCACCGAGACTCTGGACAAGGACGCCTTCGCGCGGCGCCTGGCGACGCTGGGAAGCATGATCGCCGCCGGGGCGGGAAACGATGCCTCCAGCTTCCGGGCGAAGAGCCTGAAGGAAAACTGGGACACGACCTTCGAGTTGATGGTCGACGCGTTCCTCCATCCCGGCCTTCCGCCGAAAGAAGTTGAGTTGCAGCGGCAGCAGCAGCTCTCGGCCCTCAGGCACGAGCAGGAGGATCCAGATGCTCAGCTCGCGCTCATTGCCCACGAAAGGATCTTCAAGAATCACCCTTATGAGAACCGCTCCATCGGTACGCTCGAGACCGTCAACAAGCTGACCAGAGATCAGCTGCGTTCACACCTGGCCAAGCTGCGGGAGACGAGTAGGTTGATCCTGGTGGTCGTCGGAGACGTCGAACCGGATCACATCATTACGCGAGCGAGAGATTTGCTGGGGCACTTGCCGCTAGGGACCTATCGGCATACGCCAATGCCCCCGATTCGATTCGACCAGCCGACGGTGACGACCGTCGCGAAGAAACTTCCCACCAACTATATCCTCAGCAGCTTTCCCGGACCCGGATGGAAAGATGAAGATTTCGCGCTGGGAATGGTGGCGATGACGGTGCTTGGATGGCGCCAATGGATCGAAGTCAGGACCAAGCGCAACCTGAGCTATGCGCCCTCTGCCGGCATGGCCACCAACGCGGAGGTGACTCACGGTCTGTTGTACGTTACCGCGGTCGATCCGAACGCGACGATGAAGGTGATGCTCGACGAAGCGCGCAATCTGAAAGAGCGTCCGGTTCCGGCTCCCGAGCTGAAGGGAGACGTCTCTACTCTCGTCACCAGTTTCATCGCCGCCAACGAGACGACGGACGGGCAGGCGGCCTTGCTTGCGCGAGCCCAGGTGCTCGGCGGCGATTGGCGGTTGATTCGGACCTTGCCCGATCGGATGCGGGCAGTGACCAGCGAAGGAATCGAACAGTTCGCGCGCAAGTACATCGCAAACCTACAGACGGTTGTTCTGGGCGATCCGGAGCGGATCGATCCGGCCTTGTTCTCCTCCCTGTGAAGGCCCTATGAGCACGCCTTTTTCTCTCCAAGGGAAGGTAGCAATTGTCACCGGGGCCAGCCGCGGAATTGGCGAAGCGATCGCCAGGCACTTCGCCAACGCGGGTGCCAGCGTCGTGCTCGCCGCGCGAAAGCTCGACGGGCTGAGCGGGGTCGCGGATTCGATTGAGCGAAGCGGCGGCCGGGCGCTCGCGATCGCCGCGCACATGGGCAAAGTCGAAGATGTCCGGGCGCTGGTGCGAGCAGCCGTCGAGCGCTTTGGAAAAGTCGACGTTCTCGTGAACAACGCGGCAACCAATCCCTACTTCGGACCGCTCTGCGAAGTCACCGACGCGGCGTGGGACAAGACCTTCGAGGTCAACCTCAAAGGATACTTCTACGGCGCGCGCGAGGTGATCGCGCATCTGCAGAGCAGGGGAGCGCCGGGATCAATTATCAATATGGCGAGCATTGCCGGGATCCGCGCCGCACCCTTCCAGGGCGTCTACGGCATGACCAAGGCGGCGGTGATCTCGATGACCCAGACGCTTTCCCAGGAGGTGGGCGGGACCGGCATCCGGGTGAATGCGATCGCGCCGGGTCTGGTGGAGACGCGCTTTTCGACCGCGCTCGTCCAAAACGATGAAATCCGCAAGCACGTGGTCGATCGCACCGTGCTCGGCAGGCATGCTCAGCCGAGCGAGATCGCCGGCGCAGCGGTTTTTCTCGCCTCGGACGCGTCCTCGTACGTCAGCGGACATGTTCTGGTAGTGGACGGCGGAACGACGATCAGCGGTTGATAGTCGTCCGCGCAAGCGGATTCACGTCGGTTCGAAGATCAGCTCGGTGCTGATGGCGATCGAGGTCTTCAGCGTCCGGTAGAGCGGGCATTTTTCCGCGAAGAATCCGTGGACCCGTTCCGCCGCCTCGCGTTCGGTGGCTTTGGCGCGAAGCCGGAAACGCACGTGGATTCTCTTAATCACCAGGACGCCATCATCGGTCTTCTCGACCTCGCCGGTGGCCTTCGCTTCGAGTCGGTCGCCGGCGGCGGGAATCTGGCGCGCTTCCAGCGCACCTCCAAACGTCCCGGTCAGTCAACCCGCGGTCGCTGCAATGACGTAATCGATCGTCGCCGCGCGCGGTTCGAATGCGTCGGGCGGAACCTTGTAGTGTTGGGCGATCGCTCCGTGAACTCCGAAGACGATCGGTTCCTTCTCGCCCGGCAAGTATGCCCTGCGAATTGGGCCCTTCACCCTCTCGATCCGGATTTCGGATCTATACGCCACGTCGGACATGGGTTGCTCCTGGATAGAAGATCCTCACGACCTTTCCCGGTCTGCTCGTTGGTGGGGGTCGCTCTGCTCTGAAGCGACGGGCGACACCGCAGGAAGGAGCGAGTCTTCCTCGCGACTCACCGCTTCGAGGGACTCCGCCACCGCGCTCACCTCGTCGCTCAATCGAGAGAGGCTCTCGCGCAGACCTGCGCCGGCTACATCCGCCGACGCCGCGTCCGCAGATTTGACGCTCAGCACCTGCGTATAGAGATTCTCCAGAGCGTAGTGGATCCGCGTCCGCTCCGCCTCCAGGCGAATTGCCGAGGTCACGATGTTGGAGCGCTGCTTGACTTGATCTTCGAGCGATTTGAGGGCGGAGGAGAGGCGGTCTCGAACCACTGCATCGGTTTCCGACCGAATTCGGTTGGTCAGCTCGGCGCGCTCAGCATCCAGGCGCCGGCTGTCCTGCGGAGTCACCAGAGCTCTCAACGAGCCCTCGCGCTCTCGTAGAGCTGCGCAGGCCTTCCTCAACGAAGAGATCGTCTCCTCGGGTTTATGGACGACTTCGCGGAGAGCTTGAGGGCCGGCTCGGATTTCCCGGATCAGTTTCTCGCACAAAATCTCAGTTCGATCCGGTTCGGTCTGCGCCTGGTGCGGCGACGCCTGTTTAGAGTCCGTCGGTGGATGCTCGGCGCTCTGGACTGGTTGTGTTTGCCCAGCTGTTTCAGACTCTCTGCGTCGGCTGCGTGCTTTGATCAGCAAAGCCACGGCGCTCACAATAAAGCCCAGCCCCAACCACCGAACTGGATCCGCTGCGGAATGATGAGCTGCCGTCGAGAGGAACCAAAACCCGAGCACGAAGAACACGATGACGGGACCCAAGCTAGGTCCGCGTTTGCGTCGCCACTCCCCGCGACCGATCTCCCGGCCAAATCGGCGCTCCAGCCGGCGCCGGTCGCGACGCGACATCGCCCAGCCGCCATGATCCATCCACGTCTGCATGTACTCGGCCCAGCCGCCATGATCCATCCACGTCTGCATGTACGCGGCGTGCCGCTGCTGAGCCTGGAGAATGGCGTCTTGCATGCGCCGCACGTTTGATTGCAAGGCGTCTTTCGGATCTTCGCGCTGAGGAGTTTCCATGCCGTATAAAGGTGACAGTTTTCAGTGCACTGCACCAGTCCTATGCGTTGGGGCAGGACCTCTTCCGGACCCACCCGCTAGCGCACTTAATAGCCAGAAGGGTTGACCGGCGCCGCGTAACTCTCCACCGTTTGGTGCGTAGTCCCGGGAAAGGAGGCACGATGGAGTCATTGATCAGGATACGCCGCGACCTGCTGGGGATTGCCGCCAAGCTCTCGTGGTTGCCCCCCGCGCTCACCCGCCTGACGATCGGCGTCATTTTCCTCGGCACGGGTTGGGGCAAGCTTCACAACCTTCAGAAGGTGACCGAGTTCTTTGCTCAGCTCCACATTCCGGCGCCCGGATTCAATGCTGCGCTCGTCGCTACCACTGAGCTGGTCTGCGGCGGGTTGATCCTGCTCGGACTCATCGCTCGGCTCGCCGCAATCCCGTTGATCATCACGATGTGCGTGGCAATCGCGACGGCGAAGGGCAGCGACATCGAAGGGTTGCGCGATCTGCTGGGCTTGCAGGAGTTCAACTACATCGTGTTGCTCGTATGGATCGCCGTCGCTGGGGCCGGTGCTTTGTCTCTGGATCGCCTGTTCTCGAGGCGTCTCGAGCGCCTTCCCTCGAGCGCGGCGGCCGCCTCAGCGGGTCACCGCGCCTAAGCGTCAGTCCAGAAGCCTTCGGAGCCGATCGGGGATCTTTTCGGAAACGAGCCAGTGGATCTTCTCGGACAGCGCTTCCACGTCCTGGCGGCGCGAGGAGAGAACCTCGCTGAGCAGCGATTCGATCTCTGCTCGATCGCGCTTGCTTGCCCTCGCGGCAGACTTGGCGAGCAGCTCGAGCCGCACGTCCTTGTCGTGCACCGAGCCGAGCTCGCCCTGGAGCGGAGCCAGGACCGAAAGGCCTAATCCAGCATAGGCGGGGAAGGCCGCTTGGAGCAGCTCGACGTCGTAGCGCAGCTTCTTCAGAGCAATCCGCAATCGGTGAATGGTCTGTGCATCGGTCGAGTCATTGAAAGCCTCGAGCTGGGGTATTACCCGAGCCAGCTTTTTATCAAGGCGTCGGCGCATTCGGTTCCCTCCAAGCCGACCATTGGAACGGACGCTGACGATTGCCTTTAACAGCGCTGGGGCGGTCTCCGCGCGCCATCGCAAAGCATTTCGGTGCAGCTGGCGCGCTACGGTGGTTAGCTTGCGTCTTTGCTCGGCGATGATCGGACGAACTGCGCTCTGTCGGCTCTTGGCCTGAGACTGGAGCCACTGAATTTGCAGTTGAAGGTCACGCACCTCTCCCAGGGCATCTTGGAGAGCTTTGACGCGGTCTTCATATTGGCGGAGCTTTCGTTTGCCAAAGAGGTCGATCGCCGAACGGAGGCGGCGGGTCGAAACGCGCGCGTCATGGACCGCATCGCGCGCAGGTCGCGGGTTGAGGTGCCTTTCGTACTTTCGGACGTCCGCCAAGCGGGCAGCGAGCAGCACTGCGCCTGCTCTTGATACCCAGGTCCTCGGCCCGAGCCCTTTGACCTCGCTTGGCCTTGCCATGGTCAGCCCGCGGACAAACGGCGAATAAATGGGGGGGCGAGCAGTGGGGCGAGCGATCGCCAAGCGCTGTCCACATTCATATCCAACATGCAGCGGAAGTGACCTCTCGGGCACCGGGAGCGGCCGAAGAAGGAGCATGGCGAGCAAGGGACACCGGCGAACATCACCGCATGGCCGCGCAAATCGAACATCCCCGGATCGGTCGACCCGAAGAAGGCCAGCGTTGGCACGCCAAGGGCACGGGCCATGTGCATCGGCCCGCTATCGTTGGCGACGAAGGCGCTGCAGCGAGAGATCAACCCACCAAGCCCCCGAAGATCGAGTTTCCCGCAGAGGTCGAAGGCCTTTGGTGCCACGGTCGAGATTTCGGCGCCCAAGCGCATCTCGCCAGCGCCTCCGGTGACGACGACCTGGTAACCGGCGTCGATCGCGCGCTTCGCCAACTCTCCGAAGCGCGCTGCCGGCCAGCGCTTCGTCTCCCAGTTCGCACCGGGCGAGAGGCCCATGATCGGCCGAGTGGAGTCGACACCGGCCTCGCGAAGGCGGTTGTCGGCGATCTTCTGGTCCTCGGGGCCCAAGAAGTATCGCAGCTCACCTCGATCGAGCGGACGCCCGACAAGCCTTTCCACGGCGAGGTGAAATCGGTCCGCGAAATGCATCGGCGCGCGATACGTTCGAAAGCCGAGCTTGACCGCCACCGTTTCGGACAGCTCACGCTTGTGCCAAACGACCCGCGGTGTACGCGGCAAGAGCAGCCGCAGCAGCCTGCTGCGAATTTTCCCGTGCAAATCAAGCAGCGCTCCGTAGCGCAGCGCGCGCAATCGTCGGCTGAAGCTCAGCAAGCTTTCACCGGGCTCAAGGGAGACAACCTGATCGATGTTCGGGTTGTGCGCAACCAGATGACGTAGCGGCGCCTTCACCGCGTAGATGATCCGGGTTTTCGGCCAGGCGGCGTGGAGCGCGCCGATCGCAGGCGCAGTGAGGATCACATCCCCCACTGCGCTAAAGCGGAGCACGAGTACGCTCTCTGGCGGTTCGATCATTTCTACCGCTCTGCCGCAGCGAATGGGGCGGATGCTCTGAGAATCTCGTAAGGCGCGAGCTGCCGCAGTCGGCAGTTCGCCAGCGGAACGAGAAAAGTATCGACGAACGCATGCTGGCCAGAGATGCAGGCGTGGCTCACCGCATCGGTCAGCACCATCCAGGAAGAATAGGGCTTGAAGATCATCTGTACTTGGCCTTCGGTGTCGCGCTGGAAGCGGGGAGTGTCCTTCATGTAATTGTGGAACTTGCGCATCGTGCGATCGTACGGCGACGAGTCGATTACGCTCGCCAGCGGAAGCACCTTCGAAGCCGCGCGGACGAATCCGGAGTACGCCCGATCGACCCATTTCTCCTCAACGCCGACCCTGGCCTCGGCATCGATCCCGGCGAGCTTCGCGTGGCGCCGATATAGGTCGATGAAGCAACCCTTGCTCATCCACACCCGGTCCTCGGTGGGGTTGACGTTGGTGAAGAAGCGGAGGATTCGATCTCCATGGGTCGCGCCGTAGGCACCGGCGTCCACGTGGACGAGCTCATTGCTCGCATGTGGCTTGAGGTTGCGGCCGCGCTCCTGCAAGGGTCGATAGCTGGAGGTTCCAAGTCGCGCGCCGCGCATGAACGCCGGCATTACCCCCCGCAGGAAAGTCTGCAGGTGTTCCGAATACGTCTTTAGAATCGACATGGCTCGGGCAATGACCGTCGGATCCGCCTTGATGCCGGTGAGCCGGTTCGCGTCGGGGTAGTAGCTGACGTTTTTGCGCAAGAGGTATTGCGCGATGTCGGACCGGAGGAACGTCAAGTCGGCGTCGTCTGGAAGCCTCAACGGGCACGTCGCGAAATAGACCACCTGCCCCCTTTCCAGCTCATCCGACAGCCGATGCGGGGCGAGCCGCTCGATCTGGTTGCTCGGCACGGTGAAGAGCATCGGGCCTATGTAGCGCAACCGGGCCGCACCGGCCAGGCGACGCTGGCGCAAGCGTCGTGCAAGTTCAACTTGCGGCCAGTGCATGCAAAACCCGATTAAACGGGCGCCGCGAACCAGGCGGGGACGTGGGGAACGACCGCCGATTCTCGCGAGCGGCGTACATTCGCGCCGCGGCGCCGAAAACACTTCGGTGTGGAAGGCGGGTTGTTATTGCGTCATCCTCCCCGCTCAGGGGATGCTGAGGGCGCGCTTTGGCACGGCAGTCAGCGCCGGCGACTGCGCCACTCGATCCCGGATGGCGACACCTTTGCACGGATCCAAGCCCAAAGGGCTCGCGCACGTTGCCGGGTCATTCGTATCGATCAATGGCGCGAAGCTTTGGACGGAGGAAGAAGGAACGGGCGAGCCGATATTGCTGATCGCGGGCGGGCCGGGAGCTTCCCACACGTATATGCACGGGTTCTCGCCGCTGTCCAAGACGCACCGCCTGATTTATTTTGACGCCCTCGGTTGCGGAAAATCCGACTCCGCTCGGTCCAGCAGCGACTACACGCTGGATCGGGCGGTCGAAGACGTCGAAGCCCTCCGCGCGGCGCTGAAAGTACCCCGCTGGAATGTGCTTGGACACTCCTATGGCGGAGTGGTTGCCCAGGCATACGCCATCAAGCATCCGCAATCGATCGCCAGAGCCATCCTGGCGAACACTTTGATCAGCGGCGAAGCCTGGCAGGCGGCGTTGGACTACTCCAATGAGCAGGTAAAAAACCAATATCCCGAAGTCTGGGAGCGGACGCAGAACCTTCGCGGTCGAGGTCTCCGCTCGAGCGCCCCCGAACATCAGCGCGTCTACAACATTTCTCCCGCGCTGTTCTACTTCTTCGATGGGTCGAACGTGTCCAAGACGGTCTTCGAGATCAACCAGGAGGTCTACTACGGCATGACCGGCGAGGACGCAGACTTTCGCCTCGGTCCGGCGTTGGCCGGAATCGATTTTCGGGGGCAGCTCAAGAACCTGCGAATGCCCGTGCTCGTGCTCGCCGGCAGATTCGACCGAATCCTCAGTCCGCTCTACACGCAGCAGTTCAAACAGTACGCGCCGAACGCCGAGTTCGTGATCTTCGAAAAGAGCGGGCATTTGCCCTTTGTCGAAGAGCCGGCTGAGACGTTCAGGACGCTTAAGGCCTTTCTTTCGCGGCCATCTCCGCCGTAGAGCGCGACCGGCGCTCTGGCAACCGCGCCCCCAGCTGCCCTTTGGATCCCTGGAAGAGAGTCTGGCGAAAGCCCTCCGGCCGCGATTAGCTTTCTCGCGGCCGACGTTCACTCCGTGACGGAACTCTTCAGATATGTTGCCTTGGGTGATTCGACCGGCCTTGGCATCGGCGACCAGTCTGACGGCGGCTATCCCGAACGCTTGTTCCGGCGCCTGAAGTCCGCCGGCCTGAACGCGGGCATCCTGAATCTTGCGCAGAGCGGAGCAACCAGCCGTGAGGTCGTGCAAGGACAGGTACAAAAGGCCGTCTCCATGCGCCCGTCCTTGGTGACCTTGGGAGTCGGTACAAATGATTTGTGGCGAATGGTTCCGCTCGGAACCTTTGAGATGAACCTGAAGCTGATCGCCAACCAGCTCGAGGCGAGTGGGGCGGAGATCGTGGTGAGCAGTCTCGTTGACCTGACCCAGGCACCGATCGCAGGCCTGGTCGAGACGTTCTTGCGCATTCCGCGGGCGCTCTTTTCCCGCCGCGTGAACGAGCTGAACGAGCGACTGAATGCGCTCGCCCGCCGCCCGCGATTCACCGTGGTCGACATGTTTTCTTTCAGCGCCCGCGAGCTCGCCTCTCACCCCGAATACTTCTCGCAGGATGGATTTCACCCGTCGTCCGCAGGTTATGACCGCTGGGCGGAGCTGATGTGGCCGGCGGTGCAGGGAGCTGCTGAGCGCTGGCTTGAGCGGCACAAGGCTGCCACTTCGTCCTAAACCGGGACGTCCCTCCAGCGCACGCTCTCTCCCAGGCGTCTCGGTTCGAACGCTGCACCCGATGGCAACCGTAACGATACTTAGTCCTGCGGTGACGATTTGGTTGAGCCCACCCCGCTGGGTTCGTTTGAAAGAAAGGAGCTAGGACGTGTCAAACTACACCTTGCCTGACCTGCGTTACGATTACAGCGCGCTCGAGCCGCACATTTCCGGAGAGATTATGGAGCTGCACCACGATCGACATCACCGCGCGTACGTCGAGGGCGCGAACAAGGCGATCGAAAGATTGAAGGAAGCTCGCAAGCAACAGAATTTCGACAACATCGCGGCGCTGGAAAAGTCGTTGGCGTTCAACATCTCGGGCCATGTGCTTCACAGCATTTTCTGGCAGAACCTCTCTCCCGATGGCGGTGGAAAGCCCGACGGAGAGTTGGCTGCGGCCATCGAGCGCGATTTCGGGGGCTTCGAGCCATTCAAGGCTCAGATGATCCACGCCGCCTCAACGATCATGGGGTCGGGCTGGGCAGCACTGGTTTGGGATCCGGTAATTCAGCGGCTCGGCACGGCGCAGATTCACGACCATCAGTCAGAGGTGACGCAGGGCGGGCTGCCGCTGCTGGTGATCGATGCTTGGGAGCACGCGTACTACCTGCAGTACCATACCGACAAGGCGAAATTCTTCAACGCGCTCTGGAACATCTGGGATTGGGACGACGTGGCCGCGAGATTCGATCGCCTTCGCCGCGTCGATTTGGCAATCCGCGATGCCGCCGATCGCGCGACGCGGGACCAGCAGATGCAGCACTAGCAAGACCCTTCCACAGTTTTTCCACAGCAATTACCCCGTTGACTCCCACAGGGAAGTCATTGTTTTGTGCGCGCTCTTGATCGGCTCTCCGGGAGGCGGGCGATGAACATCGTGGGCTTTCAAGACGCACCGACCGCCGATCGACGAATCGAGCAATATTTGAGATCGAAGCCCGATCGAGAGATCGCCGCACTGCTGCTTCAGGACGTCCTACCCGAGCTCAGCGACTTGGGCCCTGCTGCGATGATCATCGAGTCGGCGATCGATCGCCTCCTGCGATCCGACGGCGGTTCGTTGAACGGGCCCGAGGCGCAGTTCAGGGCGAACCGCTCGGAGCTCGAAGAGTCGGATGCAAGCAGCGAGCTTTTCCAGTTCACGTTCTGAATCGAACGATGTTCGGTGTTCTGCGGTAAGCATTCGCTGCCGGGGTCGGTTGTCGCGGAAGAGCAGGGAAGCGCTCGGGCCCCGAAGGCAGTACGAAATTCCGGTTTTTGATCGCGCCGCGCTCTCGTCCACGCTGCTACGCCAAGCTCTGGAAACTCGGCGGTAAGGACCACGTCCGCGGGACAACGCCACGAGCAGACGCCTCGGAAGTCGGATTCGGTCGATCGGTTCTCCTCTTGTTCATCTGTTTGGCTCTCGGCGGCTGCAGCGCGAAGACAGCGTCGAGCCCGGAGGGCCATCCCGTTTCGCTCAGCGCCGTCTCCTTAGCACCCGATCGCCGCGCACGGCATGGCCGAGCGCAACGTTCGCGACTTGATCGCGTTGCCGGACGGGCGAATCGTGCTTTCCGGGCCGCGCAGCCATGGAACCGTCGGAGCCGCCGCCCGGCTGCCTGCTTATCCGTCTATTTCGGCCCACTCCTCAAAAGGTCCTAGGGAGTTGGGCTCCCCAACGGACCGATTGGCCGCGGGCGCTTGCTACTAAGGCCCTCGGAAGGTGCCCCCATACTCGAAAAGACCCACTGAAATTTATCCTTTTGAAAACCCGGGTGTTCTTCCCGCGCGCCCGTACTCGTTGGGGGGAGCCCTTGATTGAACTCAAATTCAGCATGCTCTTCACACCACCAAGTACAGGCCGTCGTGTGCCTCTGAAACGAGTAACCCAATCAACTCAGATCGCCCTGGTGGTGCACAAATGCAAAGAAAGAAGAAGGAAGTAGATCGGAGCTTGGCGAAGTACCTCTATCCTCTAACCCTCTGCGCGGCGCTGGTTGTCAGCGCGCTTCCACGGATCGCAGCGGCGCAAGACGACATCTCCCCGGAAGACGCCATTCGCTTCTTGGAGCAGAGCAGCTTCGGAGCGAACTGGACTGAGATTCAGCGAGTGCAGCAGTTGGGCTACGCGGGCTACTTGCAGGATCAGTTCAACACGGCACCCTCGGGCTGGGCCGACCTTGGTCTTTGCCCAACAACCCCCCAGGCGCCCTGTACCCCGACGCGCGACTACTACACGATGTATCAAACCCAGAACCAGTTCTACCTAAAAGCGCTGACCGCGTCCGACCAACTCCGGCAGCGAGTCGTCTTCGCGCTGGACCAGATGTGGGTCATCTCAGCGCAGTTGACGGGCAACTTCCAGGCTGGCTGGATGGATTACTACCTGATGATTCTGGAGAACGACGCGTTCGGGAACTGGCGTCAGTTGATGCAGGACATCACGCTCAGCCCGGGAATGGGCAAGTACCTCGATATGTCCGGGAACTTTTTCGTCGCGGGCCGGGCGGCAAACGAGAACTACGCTCGTGAGATCCTGCAATTGTTCAACGTCGGCCTCGATGAGCTGAACGACGACGGCACGCCCATCCTGGACGGAGACGGCAACCGCATCCCGACGTACACGCAGGACGTGGTAGTCGGTTTCTCCAAGGTCTTCACTGGCTGGAGACTCCAAGCCGATGTCCCGGCCTTTACTGCCCCGTGTAATTCCACGACGACCGGCCAGAACTGCCCGAACTGGCGAGATCCGATGATGCCGGTGAACCCGAACACGAACCACGACCACACGGACAAGTTCCTCCTGGCGGAGAATTTCGGAGAGGACAATGTGGTCCTTCCGGCGCGTCCCGAAAGCGATCCGTCGTGCGCCGACGCCGGCGGTTGCGTTTACCAAGATCTGTCGGACGGGCTGGACAACATCTTTTACAACCACAATGTCCCGGTCTACGTCTGCAATAACTTCATCAAGTACTTGGTCACCAGCAATCCAAGTGGCCAGTACGTGTCCAATTGCGTAGCCGCGTTCAAGGACAATGGGGCAGGCGTTCGCGGCGACATGCAAGCCGTGCTCACCGCGATCCTGCTCGATCCAGAAGCCCGCACGGCCCCCGACCCAACCGTCAATCCGTACTACGGCAAGCTGCGTGAGCCCGTTCTGGCGATGACCAACATCCTTCGCAATTTCAATGTCGACGGGAGCCCCTGCTCGACGACCGGCAACCCATGCACCGACTTCGTGCTCGGTGAGACGTTAGCTCCGGCAGGCGGACCCTCCATTCCCTATCGAATGGACGAGCCGGTGTTCCAATCGCCGACGGTGTTCAACTTCTTCCCTCCTGGTTTCGTAATTACAAATCCAGACTCAACCCAGATGTTCGCCCCGGAGTTCGCGATTCTGTCCACCACAACGGAGCTGGCTCGAATCAATCTGATGAACGCGCTCGTTTACGACAGCGGCATCGGGATGAGCGCTGACAGGCCGTATGGCACGAGGATCGATCCAGCCCAGATGGCCGGCTACTACGCCGGCGACGACGGTCAGCTTATCGATGGCCTCAACCAGCTCATGATGCACAGCACCATGTCGGACGACATGCGAACGCTTCTGGTGAACGAAATCAGCGGGGTCGCCGATCCAATCGCCAAAGCGCGGAAGGCCGTTTACCTCATCGCAATCTCCTCCTCCTACAACGTGCAAAGGTGACCAACATGGCAACCACGAGAAGAGAATTCTTGAGAAATACGGCGTGCGGCACGCTGTCCGCGGTCGCGCTCGTTCAGGGAGTTGAGAAGCTGTTTTTGACGAATGCCTTGGCTCAGCCGATTAGCAACACCGACTACAAGGCATTGGTCTGCGTCTTCCTCTTCGGAGGCAACGACGCCAACAACATCGTCGTTCCGTACACGACCTATGACGATGTCTATGGACCGATCCGCGGTCCGGGGGTTGGTCTGGCGATCCAAAAGGACAACCTGTTGCAAATCACTCCGCCGAGCGATCCAAGTGGAAATGTCTACGGCTTGCATCCCGCGCTCGGCAACGATCCGACCTACGGCGGGCTCTACAATCTGTGGAACCAGGGCAAGGCCGCCATCGCAGTCAATACGGGCACGATGATCGATCCGAGCACGACAAAGGACCAACTGCGTGCGGGCATCAATCGCCCCTACCAGCTGTTCTCCCACTCCGACCAGCAGTCGGCGAATCAGAGCTCTCAATCGACCGGACCCAGTCCGACCGGTTGGGGCGGGCGGATTGCGGACCGCTTACGCGGGTCTCAAACGTTCCCGGTGTGCACCTCGCTCTCGGGCGTTCAGGCCTTCACGCAAGGCTTCTTGACGCGACCCTTGATCGCGAATCCGGCTCCGACGCGAATCGACCAACTCTTGGTCATCAATCGCGACTTCGGGCCCTCGGAGAACCCGATCAACCAGATCGTGGCGCTGGATCGCGGCGGCGGCAACTTCGAGCTCGTGCAGGCGGCCGCACAGGTATCCCAAGACTCCCTGGACATCCGCGATGCGCTGCGGATGGCGGGAGATCCCACGCTTGCCGCGACGTTCCCGAATACGGGCCTGGGAAATCAGCTCAAGCAGGTGGCCAAGCTCATCAAGACGTCTCAAACCTTCTTACCCGGCGTGAGCCGGCAGGTCTTCTTCGTCTCGATGGGCGGCTTCGACACCCACAACAACCAGGGAACCGAGGCCGGCAACCAAGCGAACCTCTGGGTCCAGGTGAGCCAGGCCATGGCGGCGTTCTACCAAGCGACCGTCGAGCTCGGCGTCTCCTCCAACGTGACTCAGTTCACGATCTCCGACTTCAGCAGGACGCTGAAGCCGGCGAATCCTGGAACGGGCGTCGGAAGCGATCATGCCTGGGGCAGCCACCACTTCGTCGTCGGCGACGCGGTGAACGGCGGCGACTTCTTCGGCACCTATCCGGATCTGACCCTCGGTGGCGACTCCGATTACGATGCCGGATCCGGTTCCCGGGGACGCTGGATCCCGACCCAGTCCGTCGATCAATACGCGTTCACGCTGGCGAACTGGTACGGGCTGCAGAGCGCGGACGTGCCGCTGGTATTCCCGAACCTCTACCGGTACTCGAACCCGGACCTCCGCTTCATGCAGGCGCCGGCCGGTGGTGGGTGTGGCATGAGTGCCGGCAACAACAAAGGGAGCCTGTTCAAGACCAACTTGTAGGAGTGCATTCGGGCGCGGCGGCCATCACTATGTCTTGGCGACATCCTCCTTGTGAGGCCGCCGTCGCTCGAAACACGTGAGTGGGGTCGAAATCCGGGAAGGCTTGCGATCCCGCTCTGTTTAAGAATCGGTGAACAAACTAAGCATCTGTGGCGCATTCCCACTTGCCGCGGCAGTCTGCGCGGTCTCGTTGCTCGAGCTGACCGCCCGCGCCGCCCCGGGCAGCGAGGGATCTGCGCCCGTGGCCTCGACTCGCGTTCAGGAGGAAATGAAGCAGGGCGCGCAGGCGCTGCGCGCCGGCAAGTACGACGAAGCCCAAGCGCACTATCGAAATGCTCTCGAGCTGGATCCTTCACAGAAGACCGCACTGGTTTTTCTCGCTCGATCGATCCGCGCGCAGTACAAGCTGGGGATCGACGACGATCCGCGGAATGTCGCCAAGGCGACGGAAGCGATCTCGATCTACCAAAAGGCTCTTCAAATCGATCCGAATCAAGACGAGGCCTTCACTGCGGTTGATGAGCTCTATGCCGCGCTGAAGAACGAGCCCAAGCAGCGCGACTGGCTCTTAACAAGAGCCGAGTCGGAACAGATCCCAAAAGGGAAGCGTTCCGCAGCGTATCGGCGGTTGGCAGACCTCGATTTGGCGTGCACCCGGCGGACGGCTGCTGCCGAGCCCGCTGCAGCAGATCGCTGTGCGGCTTCCGGCCTCGAATCGATCCAGCGAGCCATCGCCTTGAACGGCGACAGCGAAGCCCTCTTGACCCAGCAGGCCCAGCTGCTTCACGAACGCGCGAAGCTGGCAGAGGGACTGGGCAGCTCGACCCAGCAGAGGGCCTACGAAAAGCAGGCGCTCGCAGCCGAGAAGCGCGTTGCCGAGCTGCGCGAGGACGCGCGAAAGAAATCCGAGTCCCTGCCGACGTACTAAGGCCCTACCAGCTCGCATTGTCCCGCGCGCATTGCTATTTGAGCCGCGTGCAATCCTCGCCAGGAGGCCTGGTCTCGCTCCGATCGCGGGACTTTCGCTATCTGATCAGCGGGCATTTTCTTTCGCTGACCGGCACGCAGATGCAGCACGTCGCGGTGGTCTGGCAGCTCTATTTGTTTACCCGCTCACCCCTTTCGCTCGGCTTGCTTGGCCTTTTCCGCATCGCGCCGGTCGTCTTATTTGCTCTCGGCGGCGGGGTCATCGCTGACGCCTTCGATCGCCGGCGCTTGATGCTGATCAGCCAGACGGTGCTCGCCCTCGTTTCGCTCGCGTTCGCAGTGTCGACCTACTTCGGCTGGGCAAACGCCTACTCGATCTATGGGCTGACCTTTCTCGCCGGCGCTGCAGTGGCGGTGGACAGTCCGACGCGCCAGGCACTGGTGCCGCAGCTCGTTCCCCGGGATCACCTTGCCAATGCTCTCAGCTTAAACGCGCTGGCTTGGCAGCTGGGAAACATCATCGGACCTCCGATCGCTGGATGGATGCTGGCCACCGTTGGAATAGCGCCGATCTACGTCATCGATTCAGCCAGCTTTCTCGCCGTAATCGCCGCGCTCCTGCTGATGAAGCATCGCGCTCCGCCGCGCAGTGGTGCCGAAGTCAGTCTGAAAGCTGCACTCGACGGGCTGTCGTTCATTCGGCGCAGCCCGCTTATCCTGTCTACGATGCTGCTCGATTTTGTCGCCACGTTCTTCGGCGGATCAATGCTGCTGATGCCGATCTTCGCCGATCAAATCCTGCACGTGGGCGCGCGGGGCCTGGGACTATTGTATTCGGCGCAACCGATAGGTGCCGCGCTTGCCGCGGGCGCGCTTTCCCTTTTGCACGTCCCGAGGCGCCAGGGAGCAGCGGTATTGGTGGCCGTCGCGTCCTACGGCGCGGCGATCGCCACCTTTGGTTTGTCTCCGTATTTTTGGCTGTCGCTTTTCGCGCTCGCCTGGTCCGGTGCCTCCGACGCGGTCAGCACCGTGGTGCGGGTGACACTGCGCCAGTTGCTGACCCCAAACGAGCTTCGCGGCCGGATGACTTCCGTCAATATGATGTTCTTCATGGGAGGACCGCAGCTCGGAGAAGTCGAGGCCGGCGTGGTGGCAAAGGCGTTCGGCGCGCGTTTCTCGGTGGCATCGGGTGGAATCCTCTGCATTCTAGCGGCTGGCATCGTCGCGCTTCTCTCTCCCTCGCTGCGGCGGTATGGGAGCTCGCAAGCTCCGGCCCCCGTGCCGGCACCTGCGGATGAGGGGCGCGCCGCTTCGGTTTGAAGCGTCCGAGCGCGGGCGTTACATCATGCGCTCAGGAGAAAGCGATGATTCAAGTTCGCCCCTCATCCGCGCGCGGTCACGCCAACTACGGATGGCTCGATACTCGCCATACTTTTTCGTTCAGCGATTACTACGATCCTAAATTCATGGGCTTCCGCTCGCTTCGAGTGATCAACGAGGATCGCGTGCAGCCCGGCGCTGGTTTTCCGACTCATTCACATCGCGACATGGAGATCATTTCCTACGTCCTCGACGGTGCGATCGAGCACAAGGACAGCACGGGCACCGGGTCGATCTTGAGACCCGGCGAAGTGCAACGGATGAGCGCGGGCACGGGCGTGCAGCACAGCGAGTTCAATCCATCCAAGAAAGACGTTCTTCACTTCCTGCAGATCTGGATCCTTCCCAAGGAGTTGGGGATCGCCCCTGAATACGAGCAGAAGAGCTTTCCAGAGCAGGAACGAACGGGAAAGCTTCGGCTGGTCGCATCATCCGATGGCCGCGACGGCTCGGTGAGCGTTCACCAAGACGTCGCTCTGTTTGCGTCGATCGCGAAGCCGGGCCAGCAGTTGCAATACGAGATTGCGCGAGGTCGCTACGGCTGGCTGCAGGTCGCCAGGGGCGAGGTCACTTTGAATGGAACGGGGCTCAACGCGGGAGATGGCGCGGCGATCAGCGAGGAGCGCCTCTTGAGGATTGGCGCCGATAAGGAAGCGGAGATTCTCCTCTTCGATCTGGCCTAATGCAGGTTCTTGCCTCTGCGGCGCTCGTCATTTAACCGCTCGCCGCGGGTCGTCCACCGGCGCCGGGTACGGCACGTGAGCTCGGTACCACGCCAGCCGCTCTTCCAGAGCGGTGAGACGATCGATTCCTTCTGGTCCGTACCCTTCGATCACGATGGATGATGCGCAAGCGCCAACGACGGCCGCATCGAATGACCTCATCCCCGATGCGAGGGCCAGCAGGAAAGACGCTGCGAACGCGTCGCCGGCACCGGTGGGATCCAGGACCCGTTTCGTCGACAGCGGGTGGACGCGATGAGGCTTTTGGTCGACGTAAAGGAGTGCGCCCCTCGACCCTTCAGTAAGAACGACGATCTCCGCAATTCGAAGGAGCATGGGCAAGACGCGGGGCGCATTCTGCGCAAGGTCCTCGTCGCTGCAAAACACGGCCTTGCATCCGCTGAGGAACGAGAGCTCCGGCGGCTCGCGGGGCTCAACCAGCCCGTCCGGGCCCAGGACGCGAAGCCAACCCTGCAAGCCCGCGGCAACGATTTTTGTGGGCGACGCTCGCAGGCACGACGGATCCACCTCGGCGAGCACCGGACAAGCGAAGAGAACATCGCCCTGGGGCACGGGCCCGCGCAGCTGACTCGCCTTCGAAAGTGCCCGCCAGCTCCGCTTCTCGCCGACGGCGATCTCTTGAAAGGTGGTCGTTTGCTCCGAGCGCGTCGCGTCGACCTCAATGCCCGCGCGCGACAGTAGAGCAGCGCCGGTAAAGTCAGCGCCAAAGCTGGTCACGATTCGGACGGATGCGCCCAGCTTGGCAGCGACCAGACCCGCGTATAGAGCCGAGCCCCCAGGGCTTCGCCCGTGCGCGAGGCGATCGTTGGTGACGTGGCCCACCGCCACCAGCCGCAGCCCTCGAAAGTCGAGCTCGCCCGACCTCATGAGATCGTCACTCCTTGGACAAGAGAAATGCCGGCAAGGCGATCAGCGCAGCGGTAATGCAGCTGAGCTCACCCAGAGACGCGAGCAATCCGAAACCCGCCAGAGCCTGGTTGTCCGCTGAGAACAGCGAGGAGTATCCGATGATGGTCGTGCTAGAGCACAATGCAACGGCCCCGCCCGTTTCTCGGATTACCCGCGGCAGCGAGCCGCGTCCCTCCAATCGGTAGCGCTGGACGATGTTCACCGCGTAGTCGACGCCGATCCCGAAGGTAATTGGCAACACGACGAAGTTGAGGAAGTTGACGCGGACGCGAGCAGCGGCCGCAATCCCCACCAGCCACGCCACCCCCAGCAGCAGCCCCGAAAATACCGTCAGCGCAGGACGCAGTCGGCGAAAGACGATCAGAACCAGGAACCAAACCGCCATGAACGCAAGCCCAGTGGCCACCGGTCCGTCCTGGACAATCGCCGAGATGATGTCCGCAAATAGCAGCCCCTGACCGACCGCCATCGCCTGCGCGCCGGAATCGGCGATCGAGCCGCGGACCAGATCGGTCAGCTCCTCCGTCTCGTGCGCGGAGAGGATGCCCACCTTTCTTGGGAAGGCAAGCCCAATCCGTCCTGCGGTTCCATTTCGTTCGGTGAGCGGGAGCTTGATCGATCGCGGCAAGTCGGCCAGCGTCACCGGTCGGATGTCCTCGGGGGGCCGGAATTTCTCCACAATCTGCCGCTGCTCGGGCTTTAGGAGCTTGAGGCGCGCATCGGTCAACGTGGCTCGCAGCTCGCGCAGCAGCTCGATCTTCTCCTCTTGGTGATCGGGAATCACCGATCGAATGGTCCGCACCTCGCGGAATGGATCGTGCTGGCCAAGCTGGCGCCGCCGCTCGTCCAACGTAGCCACCACGCGATCGAGATCCGATGGGATATTGCCGACGATAACAACCGGCGTCAGGTATTGGTTGAAGATCTGGTCTACCTTGGTTGCCCAGTAAATCGAGCCGCTCTTCCTGCTTTTCTTCGAGCGCAGTTTGGTGATGTCGTATTCGATCAGCTCCCCGCGGTAAGTCGCGATCGAGCCAATCACCGCAGCGATCGTTAGCACCGAACCCACGCGAATCCCCAGCCGGTGCCGCTGAACGAAATCAAAAAGCCATGAAGTCACCGGCGTCCTTCGCTCCGATGTGCTCAGACGCAGGTCGCGCCAAGACTCGATCGCGGCCAACAAGGGAGGTAGCAGCAGGACGGCCGAAAGCCAGCACAGAGCCATTCCCGAGCCGCCGATGATTCCAAATTCCCTGAAACCCCGAAAGTTGGTCACCGCCAACGAGAGGTAGGCCAGGCCCGAGGCAAACGCGGCGACGAAGGTGGCGGCCATCGTTCTCCGCAAGGCGACGTAGATCGCAATGTCCACCGGGAGGCCGGCCCTGCGCTCTTCGACGTATCGGGCGGCGATGATGATCGGCATATTGATTCCGTTGCCAACGACGATGGACCCGAGAAAGGCGGTATTGGCGTTGAGGTGACCAACGATGAAGTAGCTGATCCCAAATGTGACCGCGCACCCGACGGCGAGCGACCCAAAGATGGCCATCATTGCCGCCCATCGCCGAAAGTAAATCCACAGCACGAGGAGAACGAAGACGATCACGATGATCGTCGAGGACGCCAAGTCGGCGATGAGCGCTTCCTGCTCTTCGACCAGCGTTGCTACCTCGCCGTCGTAGCCGATCCTCATTTTCGGGTCGTACGAGTTCGGCTTGAGCAGGTCGATCTCCGCCTTCACGCCATCGAGCAGCGCTCGATTCATTTCGTAGCCGGTGGCCGATTCCGGCGGCCGGACGAGAAGGGCGAGCAGCTTTCCGTCTGGCGTCTGGAAGTATCCCTTTCGAAAGCGCGAGAGGGCGCCCTCTTGTTGTGAATACTTCGCTTCGATGTCCTTGAAATCGAGCGGCGGGGGCGGCGTCTGTGTCTCCTCGACCATGGTCAGCAGCGGGTTGGCGTTCTGCTTCTCCCAAGCGATGCGAGCCTTGAGCCGCTGGAGAATCGTCCTCAGATCCTCGACGCTGAGAAAAAGCTGACCGAAGCGCTTCAGGAAAGCCTCCTCTTCGTCGATGCGGTAATCGAGGGTTTCGATGAACGAGCGGGGTAGGGAATTGAGGCGACGCGCGAGATCATCTGCGAATCGGTCCATCGCGTCGGGATCAGATCCTTCGAGCACTACCGAGAGGTGATTCACATTGTGAAGCTGCGGGCCCAAAACCTTGGCGGCGATCACGCTGGGCGCATTGACCGGTAGGAGCTCTTCGATTTCGCTGTGCAGGTTGGCGTAGAGGCGGGCGGCGAAGTTAGTGCCGATGAGCGTGAGCAGAGCTGCGAACAAAAGCACCGGACGCTTTTCCCGAATCAGGAACCCGGTGAGCCGGCGCAGGACGACGTCGATGTCCTGAGCAAAGCTTCGCCGCATCCACAGTCGGGCGACGCTTAGCGCCCGATTGGAACGCGGTTCATCGGGAACCACCGCTCGGCCCATCCGATCTCGGTGCCCAACTCGACCTCGCGGCACCCTTCGTCGGCAGAGCGGTAGGCGTTCGAGATGGTCTGGACACAAAAATACGCATCGCGCGCTTCTTTGCCGACGAAGGCCCCTTCCTCGATCGCCGTTTTGAACTCATCGAAGAGGGAGTCAAACCAGTGGGTATGACTGGCGTCCATCCAGTGCGAGGATACCGAGCGCTTCTCAAAGGACCACTTGACGTTTGGGCGGTTGATCCCGCCTCCCGCCACCGCAAGCTGAAGCTCGTCGTCGTCCACGGTGATCGCGCCTTTGTCGCCCTGAAGCGTGTAGATCACCTTGCGAACTCCCGCTGTCCACGACAGGTGCGCGTGGGCCAACCCCCGAGGAAAGGTCAGCACCGCGCTGAAGTTATCCTCGGTGTCGTGCTGATCGCTCCCCACCCTGGTCATCTTCGCACTGACTGCGGTGGGGTACCCGCCCATCCACTCGAACGCGAGGTAGAAGGTGTGGCTGCCATGGTCCATGGCAATCCCGCCGCCGCTGAATCGCCTCTCACGCCGCCAGTCCGGACGCCATTCAGGAACGCCGCGAGCAAACGTGTTTCGGAAGGTGTTGAGGGTGACGGACCGAACGGTCCCGATTCTACCGGTTTGGATGATATCCCGGATCGCCTTGACCACCGGCGCATGCTTGTAATTGTGGCACGGGAAAATCACTCGATGGACGGCGGCGGCAGTCTCCAGGAGCAAAGACGCCTCGCCGACGGTGGGGGCAAGCGGCTTCTCGCAAAGGACGTGAAGGCCGCGCTCCAGCGCAGCGCGAGCGATCTCCGAATGCGACGAGGGCGGAGTGCAGATGTCGACAAAGTCGAGCCCGTGCGCCTCGGCATCTAAGAGTGAACGATGGTCCGGATAGATTCTCATCCCCGGCAACGCGCGGCGCGCGTGGTCTCGGCGGGCGGCGCAGAGGTCGGCCATGGCGACGATTTCGACGTCGCGCTGCCTCTTGGCGCGCTGCAAGTAGGCCGGCACGTGACCCCGGCTGGAGATGAAGCCGTAACCCACCACTGCGCCGCGAAGGCGCTCGCGCGAGGAATGCGACACAGCCACCCGTGAACGCCTATCTGATGTAGAGCTGCGGCTCAAGAAAAACACTCCATTCCGTTCACTGGCGCCAGCGGCCGGTTCGCTGAAGGACTTGAAACACCTCGTCCAGGATTGCCAAGGCTTCTTCCGCGGCTGCGCGATCGATCGTCAGCGCCGGCTGCAGCCGGATGTGCGGGCTGTAGATCATCGCCAAAAGACCCCGGCGAACGCCCTCCAGGTAGACCTCTTTCATTACCGAGCTGTCGGCGGGTTCGCGGGTTTGCCGGCTGCGGACGATTTCAATCCCGATCAGCAGCCCCACGCCGCGAACGTCGCCGATGAACTCATAGCGCTCCTGCATCGCTCGAAGCTCGCTGAGCATGAATTGACCCACCGTCGCCGCATTTTTCCAGAGCTCCTCTTCGCGAATCGTCCTTACCGAGGCGAGCGCGGCGGCGCAGGCAAGCGGATTGCCGCCGTAGCTTGAAGAGGCGCCTGAGGGATTTGACCACGGCTTGGCCTGAGCAATTTCGGTGCTGGTCAGAACGCCGCTGATCGGAAACCCGGAGCCGAATCCCTTGCCCAAGGTCACCACGTCTGGGCGGGTTCCCGAATGGTCGACGCCCCAGAGCTTTCCGGTGCGGCCGAACCCGGTGATCATCTCGTCCGCGATGAGCAACGCCCCTGCCTGGCGCGTGGCCTCCGCGACGGCAGGAAGAAATTCCGGCGGAGGGATGATGTTTCCAGCGGTGCCTTGCATCGGCTCGACGAGAACCGCCGCCACCGGGCCCGAGGTTTGGGCCTTGATCGCCTTGCCGGCGAAATCGGCGCAGGCCACGCCGCAGGAGGGATAGGTGAGGCCGAAGGGGCAGCGATAGCAGTCGGCGAAGGGTATCAGCGTCGTCCCCGGCAAAAATGGACCCAGGCCGTGCCGCGCCTCGGATCCCATCAGCGACATCGCGCCCGCGGTTTTCCCGTGGAAGGCGCCCCAGAAGCCGACCACGTCCTGACGCCCAGTGTACGAACGCGCCAGCCGCAGCGCGGACTCGACCGCCTCCGAGCCGCCGGAGTACAGCTGCAATCGATCCAGACCCTTCGGCGCGAGTTGAGCGACTTCGTTCACCAGCTCCGCCCTTGGCTCGGAGGTGAGGCTGCCCACGGTGAGCTTTGTCGCTTGCTCGCGAATGGCATTGACGTACTTGGGGTGGCAGTGGCCGAGCGCATTGACGCCGATTCCGCCGATCAGGTCCACATAGGTATTGCCGTCGACATCCGTCAGGTGGCTGCCGCTGCCGCTTTCCATGGCAATGCCTGCCCAAAGCGCGAAGGCTTGAAGCCCGGGCGCGAGGTGGCGTTGCTCGCGGGCCACCACTTCCTTCGACCGCGGTCCGGGAACCGCGGTCTTGATTCGCACCTTGGCCATCGTCAGTTCCTCTTCCTCGGGCGAAAGACGTAAAGGCGGTGCATGGGATAGTTCCAGCCAAAACCGACTATCGTAGACGCGATAAGCACGCCGATGTTCTTATGGATGCGCAGGCCATCCACCAGAGCGTAGGACAAGCCAGCGTTGAGCGCAGCTCCAATTCCGCTGACCAGCGCATACCTCGCAGCCTGCCCTTCCACGGTGCTTCGCTTGCCAGCATCGAAAACCCACCACTTTTTCACCGAGAAGTCGGTGATCGCACCCGCAACAGCCCCGATGACCGCGGCGGTTACGTAATAAACCCCGGCCAGGATGAGAACGGTCATTAATCCCCAGTCCAGCGCCGTCGCCACTCCGGACGAGACCTGGGCCTTCAGGAAGCGCCCGACCTCAAGTCCAGCAGTGCGATTGGAACGTGTCTGGGCTTGCTGCAACCTCAACGCCCTTTCTTGCGCAGCTCCGCCCGGACAAGGGCGAAGCGCCGCAGGGCCGTTGCATTGGCAAACAGCGCGATCAGGGCAAGGGCGGCCAAGACCAAATAATGCACCGGATGAGGGTCGTTCGGCTCCCAAAAAGGAACCCCGATCGCCGAGACCAGGGTAGCGCCGCACAAGTAGACGGCGCGCTCGTGCCGCTGCATCAACCCGCTTCTGACGACCACTCCCATGGATTCGCCCTTTGCGCGCACGTAGCTGACCATCACCGCGCCGATCAGCGCCGCCGCCGAGAGGAAGAAGCCGAGGGGAAAGAATCGGTAGTACCAGGCATACGCGAAAAATATGGCCATCTCCGCCCATCGATCTACCGACGAGTCGAGCAATTCGCCCGAGTCCGAGCAGAGGCCGCGCGCTCGAGCAACCGCTCCGTCCAGCGCATCACAGGCGGCGCCGGCCAACAGCAGGGAGCCGCCTACGCCGAAGTACCCGGTCGCAATCCCCACTGCGGCCAACAAGTGAAGCAGCAGCGAAGTCCATGACAGCACGTCGGGGTGGAGATTCAGCCGGACGCACACTCGGGTGATGGGACTAAACAGCCACAGGCCGTACTCCATCAGGTACTCGCCCAGCAGCACCGTTCCTCCCTGTCGAATGACCCGGTCGGTCCGAGGTCGTCCGCCGATCGCCGACTTGAGGGCGAACCCGAGCAGTCCAACGAGAAAGGCGCTCACCAGCGCCACCAGCGGCATCACGCCCATCGCGGGTAACGAGGGGTTTTGAACGTCCAGCTTCGTCATCACCTGGCTTCCCCACATACTTTGAGTTTAAGAACTGGCCAAGGTATATGGTCCGCGGCCGGAAGGCCAACCGCTTCCCTGCCAATGATTGCTGCCTTCGTGGTGTTGGCCGCCGCCCCAGCCTGCGGCCCCCTTGACCTGCCGACGGCGATGAGTCTTGCGGCGGTGCGCAGCGATGAGCTGGCGATCAAGCACGCTGAGGTCCTTGGGGCCCAAGCCGACGAGGCGATCGCCCGGGCGGCCGGAATTTTGCCGGGCGCCACTGCGACCCTCATTGGCGGAGTGGTGCCCGAGGCGCGCGGCAACATTTTGTTTTCCGAAAACTCGAACCGAACTTTGCTCAGAGGCCTCGGCCCGTTCGGTAGAATTGACGTCAACGTAATCCAGCCGATCTACACGTGGGGGCAACTGAGCGCAGCGAAGGAAGCAGCGCAAGCGGGCGTCCAAGGGCGAACGTTCGCGTTGGAGGACACGGCGCATCAGGTTCAACTTCGGATCGTACAAGTCTATTGGGGCGCGGCCCTAGCGCGTCGGCTGCTGTCGCTTGCAGCGGAGGTCGAAGGCGCGCTGAAGCAGGTAGATCAAAAGATCGCCGAATCGCTCGCCGCGGCTGATGGTCAGGTCACCCTGGAGGACAAATACCGCGTCGCCCTCTTTCGAGGCGAGCTGCTCCAGCGCAAGACCGAGGCGGAGAAGGGACTGCGCCTCGCGCGCGCAGCTTTGGCGTCAACGCTTGCGATGCCCGAGCAGGAGATGAAACTGAAAGACGAGCCACTGCCGGCCTCTCCCGACGTGCGGGTTCCGAGTCAGGATGAGGTTGTCCGGCAGGCGGAGCGCGAACGCCCGGATCTGAAGGGGCTCGATCAAGCCGTGATCGCCTTCGAGGAGCAAGCCAAGGCAAGCTGGGCGGCGCAGCTGCCGCAGTTCTTCGCTGCAGGGACCTTTGCCTATTCTCGAGCGCCGAACCGCGACATTCAGACCAACCCGTGGATCTCTGACTACTTCAATACGCTTGCCCTTGGCCTGGCGGTTGGCTTTCGGCAGAACCTCTCTTTCCCAACGCTCCACGCTCAGGAGAAGAAGGCGCAGTCGGAGCTCGTCCACGTCAAGGCCCAGCGCGAAGGGCTGATGCGACTCATCAGTCTGCAGGCATTGCAGGCGATCGCCGACCTGCAGGCGGCGGTAGATCGGTATGCTGCTGCCCAAGGAGCCCTGTCCGCCGGGCGCTCCTGGTTTCGCAGCGCCGGCCTCAACTTTGGAGCTGGTGTGAGCGATGCGAAGGCGCTGGTGGAAGCGTACACTGGCTATGCCAAAACCCAAGTGGACACTGCGCAAGCAACCTATGAATTACTGGTCGCCCGCGCTCACCTTGAGCAGGTG
>DATFTC010000083.1:0-11888 GCA_035262305.1 Myxococcaceae bacterium
CGCGGTCGCGGAACCGGGCGGTCGCGACGCAGGAAATCGCGTGCCTGAAAACTGCTCGCGCGATCTACAGCTCAGAAATTCTCTCCTCGCTGGGCGATCAGCCAACGGGACACTGCGACTGGTCTGCGCTGAATCTTTTGCCTGTCGGATGGAGGCCGGATGACTCGTATTGCGCTCGGCGACGTGGACATAAATGTCTGGGATGAAGGGCGCGGGACTCCCGTTTTGCTTTTGCACGGATTTCCCACCACGCAGCTGCTTTGGCGGAATGTAGTGCCCCTGCTCGCTGCGACTGGATTGCGATCGATTGCGCCAGACCTGGTGGGCTTCGGTCAATCCCAGGCCGAGGAAGGCCTGGATATCCAAATGGGCAATCAGGCGCGTTGGATGTTTCGTTTGCTGGATGCGCTTCGCCTCGACCAGAGGCCGGTTCTGGTCGCGCACGATATCGGCACCGCCGTCGCTCAGCTCATGGCGGCTCACGCTCCCGAGCGGATTCGCGGCCTGGTCCTGATCGACGGCGTCTATGCTGATCAGTGGGCGATGGAGGAGGTCGAGAGTATTCGCCGCTGGGAGCTTTCTGCGGCGGCGCGATTGCCGAAGCTGCTTGTTCGCCGGGTCGGCTCGTGGACGGAGCGGACCGAGTCCCAGGAGTTGCTTCGGAAAATGCTCGCCGCGGATGAAGGAGCCATCGCCGGGGTTCGCATCATCCGCGCTGCCAATAGCATGGACCCGCGCTCGACGGTCGAGATTGTCGAGCAGCTTCGCCGCCGTCACCCGCCGTCGCTCATTCTGTGGGGCCGAAGCGACCGATTTCTCTCCCTCGACGGCGTGGCGCGGCCATTGGCGGATCTGCTCGACGCGGAATTGAAGGTCCTCCCGGGCGGTCACTTCCTTCCGCTCGACTGTCCCGAGAGAGTCGCCGCAGAGATCGAAGCTTTCGTGCGCACACTTCAACGGCAATAAAGCTGCGAGAGTCAGACGTACGGGGGCTCCACGTCCGCCAACTTCGATGGTGGCAAGACTACTGCGGATCGAGCTTCGCCAGCTGCCTGAATCGCGGATCACCACGAAGCGGGGCCCAGCGGGGATCGATGCGCAGCAGTGCCGGGGAGAGCAAGCACGGGACGGAGAGCAACTGTCGAATGTGATCGATCGCTGCATCCGCTTCGCCCACGCGGCCCTCGACCGCGGCGCGATAGATTTCGAGGTCCGATCCAAAAAAGGCATCCTTGGAGATTGGGAGCGTTTCGACGGCGCGCCTGGCTTCGCGCAAAGCATCCTCCTTGCGTCCAAGCCCCGCGTAGGCGCGGGCGAGCAGCATGTGCTGAGGACCGCGGCCGGGGTCTTTCTCCAGCTCGGCTTCGAGTGCTGAACGCGCGGACTCGTATTCTTTGCGCGCCTGCGCTGCGTCTCCGAGCGCCTCGTGAGCTCCCGCGTACAAGAGCGCCTTGGGGTAGACGCCGCGGGGGGTGATGATTGAGTCGGACTCGGCGGAATCGAGCCAGGGGAGCGCTTCAGCCGGGTGATGCTCGAGGAGCATGATGAACCAATCCTGCTGGCCGACGCGTCCACGCGGATCGAGCCGGCCGCGAGTCTGGCGAAGGACGGCTTGGGCCAGCTCGCTCTCTTCTTTCCACGCCTCATGGATGACTGCCTTGAGCATCGCGGCGCCGGCGAAATCGGGAGCGATCGTCAGCGCGCGGTCCACGGTGCCGTCCGCCTCCTCGTACCTGCGCGTCAACAGCAGCGAGATGGCGACTTCCAGCAGCTGTCCCGGCGAGCGCGGATCCAGCCGGGCCGCTTCCTGTTGATCGCGGATCGCCTCCTCGAACCTCCCCTGCCTGCGGCGGACCGCGCCGATCAAGTTGATTGCCTCGGCCGGCAATCCGCGCCGGGCGATCTCGAACTCTGGCAAAGCGGCCTCGTAATCGCGCCGGCCCCAGTAGTAATACGCACCCAATGCCAGATGTGCCTCCGGCAGGTCCCGTCGGAGCCGAAGCGCATGCTCCGCCTCTTCCCTCGCCTCCTCGGCGACGCGGTCCGGCGTTCCAGCGACAAACCAGTAGGTCTCGATTCTGGTGAAAGCGAGCCGCGCGCGGGCGAGGGCGAATGACGTGTCCGTGGCGATCGCCTGACGATAAAGGCGTTCGGCGATCGTCAAGTTCTGCGGTTGATGGCCGGGTCGGTTTGCGTACTCCAGCGCCCGCAGGTAGAGATCGTATGCTTCGGGATTGTCAGTCGGTCGGCGCGCGAACTGCGCTTTCTGCGCCGGAGAAAGGCGCGCGTGAAGCGCGCTGGCGATTTCCTCGGCCACCGCTGTCTGAATGGCGAATGCGTCGCTCACGTCGCGGTCGTAGCGATCTGCCCAGATTTGCCGGTCGCTGCGCGCGTCGATCAGACGCGCCTCCACCCGAACCCGATTCGCAGCCCGCTGCACGCTGCCCTCGAGGATCGATGAAACGCCCAAGGCGTCGGCAATCTCGCGCAGATTGCGCGCGCCTTCCTTGTACTGCTGGACGGAGGTGCGCGAGATGACTCGCAGGTCGCCAATCCTCGCCACCTGACGAAGCAGCTCGTCGTGAAAACCTTGTGCGAAATAGGCGTTCTCCTCGCCCGTGCTCAGGCTGGCAAACGGCAGGATGGCGATCGACCGGTCCGCATCCGCTCCCCGGCTTCGGATTTTGTTTCGCAGGCCCCACCACGCTGCGGTAGCAACGAGCACGCCCGCGGCAAAGACGAGCGCAGCTCGGGACCGGGCGGCGTGTATGCCGCGCTGGGCTACCGCAAACGGCGCGGCACGCACTTCGGTCGGGTACGAGGCATTGGCGTCTTGGAGCCATCGCAGGACCTCGGTTGCGCTCTGCGGCCGTTCGGCGGGATTCTTTCGAAGCAATTGCGAAATGAGTTGAGCGAGCCAACCCGGAACTTCGGGGTTCGTTGTCAGAGACACAGGCTCATCGTTGACGATGCGCTTAGTGGTCGCCGCAAGCGAATCGGTTTGAAACGGCGAAACACCGGCCAAGATTTCATACGCCACGACTCCGAGAGACCAAAGGTCGCTTCGTTGGTCGACCGTTTCGCCTCCCAGTTGTTCAGGGGACATGTACAACACTGTCCCGATCGCCTGTCCCGCCTCCGTCATCGCTTCGGCTTGCGAGTGGTAGAGGAGCTTCGCCAGACCAAAGTCGAGGATTTTCACCGCTCCACTGCTGCCGATGAGGATGTTCGCGGGCTTGATGTCTCGGTGAACAATCCCGGCGCAGTGGGCGGCCTCGAGCCCCAGCGTCACCTGGCGAAGGATGGAGAGTGCCTGGTCGATTGAAAGCCGACTTCTCTGCAGGCACTGCTTGAGCGTCTCGCCTTCGTACAGCGCCATGACGATGAAAATCTCGCCGTCCTCTTCACCGATGTCATAGACGCTGGCGATGTTTGGATGATCCAGCGCGCTCGCCGCTTGCGCCTCTCGAACGAAGCGCGCCTTGGCGGCCTCGCTGCTCACCAGATGCCGGGCGAGAAACTTGATAGCGACCGAGCGCCCGAGCTTAAGATCCGTCGCTCGGTACAGAACGCCCATTCCGCCAGCGCCCAACCGTTCCTCGATCCGGTAATGCGAAAAGACACGTCCGGCGAACGGATCGCGTGCGGCAGTCGCCTGCCCCGTCGGTGTCTTTGGTTTAGCAGGCGTCGACGATTCGGTCGAGGTCTCCGCCGACGTTGTTGAATCACCGCCCAGGCCTTTGCCTGGCTCACTCGGCTCACGCGAACGCACAGTACCCCTGCCCCGCTGTTCTACACCGTGTGGCGAAGGCAGACCAACGTGTCCCGTGACCCACTAACGCTGATCAGTCGGCGACCGTCCAATATCCTTTTGCATCCCGACTACGTCGTGCGACTCCCTTAGCCAGGCGCGCAGCTCGTCATCGAGATCGGCGGTTCGCTCGATGCGGAGGTGATGCATCTGCCAGCGGGGACCGTAGTCGATGAGTTGAATAATCCTCGGGTTCTTCAGCCTGCGCTGCAGCGCAAAGGCCGCCACGAAGTGATCTTTACGAGGCATGAGGCCGGCGAAGCGTACCCGCGCCACGAAGACGAGCCGAGTCTTCTGCGGAATCACTTGGACGTCTCCGAGCGATTGTACCAGTGCGATGTATCGCCTCGCGAGCGCGAGCACCGCGGGCTCCGAAGCGGCGAGGAGCGCCTCCAGCGTGAACCGACCGCACGAGTGCCATTGATTCCTGGTGACCAGGCGCGCGCCGCACTTCGGACACGTCCATACCGGCCGGAGCTTCTGCGGACTCATCGCTGCACCTTACGCCGATGAATTCTCCGCCGAAACCGGTTCGCTGCATCCCGCGTACTGGGCAAGTCATGTTACGAATCCAACGGGTCGGTATCGAGCAACGCGCAGCAGCTGTTCGTCTGCTCCAGGCGCAATTCGAAGAACATGCCATTTCGATCGCGCCCGAGCGCCTCGAGGCTGCCGTCGCAGGGCTGATCGAAATGGCCGATCGCGGCGCGCTGCTCCTCGCGCTCGACGGCGATGAACGGGTCGGCCTGGCAGCGCTGGCTTATACCTGGACGCTCGAGCACGGCGGGCTGGTGGCATGGCTCGATGAGCTGTACGTCATTCCACAGCGTCGCGGCGAGGGGTTGGGTGGAGCTTTGCTCACTGCGGCCTGTGATTTGGCCACGCGAGCCGGCTGCGCGGCGATCGAGCTCGAGGTCGATGCGGCCCATCGACGCGCGGAGAACCTGTATCGGAGCGCGGGATTTCAGCCGCTGGCGCGGTCTCGATGGTCGCAGCGCCTTTCCCCGTCGCGCTCCGGGCCCCAGAGCGAAGTTGATGCGTGAGCGCTCTGGCGCCGCGATAGAATGGTCCCCCATCGAGGCTCGGTTTCCCCGAGCTAAGCGAGGGCAACACGTTGCGTACAAATCTTACCGTCGCGTCTTTAGCTGCCCGCGAGACCTGGCCGATGCGCAACGCGCTCATCTCCACCTGCGCGCTTCTTCTGTGGAGCGCCACCGCCGTCCTCGCCCAGGATCTCGGCAAGCCCGCTCGGATGGAGGCCGTGTTGCTCGGGACCGGAATTCCGTCGCCCGATCCCGAGCGCGCCGGCGCTTCTACCGCGATCCTGCTCGGCGAGAAGCTCTTCATCGTGGACACCGGTCGGGGCGTGACGATGCGCCTTGCCTCTCTGAAGCCGCGTCCTTCCCGAATCGATGCAGTGTTCCTGACCCATCTGCATTCCGACCACATCACGGGGCTTCCCGACCTGTTCGCCACAACCTGGGTGATGGGCCGCGCAACGCCCCTTGAGCTGTACGGCCCCGCTGGAGTGCAGCAACTCGCAGAGGGAATCAAGCAGCTCCTCGCTGCCGATGTGCACATACGCCGCGACCTCACTGAGATGCTTGCCCCCACTGGAGCGGAGATAAATTCCCACGTCGTGCAACAGGGTGTTGTCTACGACGACGGAGTAACCAAGGTCACCGCTTTTGCGGTGGACCATGAGCCAGTGAAGCCTGCCTTCGGCTACCGCTTCGAGGCGCGCGGCCGCAAGATCGTGATCAGCGGCGACTGCCGACCGACCGATAACTTGATTGAGAACGCGAAGGCCGCCGATGTTTTAATACATGAGGTATACCTGCCGGAATATTTTGACGGGGTCGAGAAGAGGCAAGAAGTAGCTGCGCGTTTGAAGCGCTATCACAGCACGCCCGAGCAGGCCGCAGAGGTCGCGAGCAAAGCCGGGGCGAAACTCCTTGTCTTTACGCACCTCGTTCCCCCCAATCAGGACGGTACGATTCTAGAGAGGGCAAGCAAACATTTCAGCGGAAAGATTGTGGTCGGGAGAGACTTGATGCACTTTTGATTGTCTCATCACCGACGATGGAACACCCCAGACGGATCGAGGATGCAATGCCCGTCCCTCACATCCCGACCACAGCGATTCCACCCATCGACACCGAGCGCCTCACCCTGCGAGGCCACGGGCTCGAGGATTTCACGGAAAGCGCCGCGATGTGGGCGGATCCGGAAGTCACGCGTCACATCGGCGGCAAGCCCTTCTCTGCCGAAGAAGTCTGGACGCGGCTGCTCCGGTACGTGGGGGAAGTCGGCTTCGCTGATTACAAACGAAACATCGAACCGTCGCTCGGCGGTGTGCCCGAAATCGGTTGGGCTCTTGCCTCGTGGGCGCGCGGAAAGGGATTCGCGACGGAAGCAGTCCGCGCCGCCGTGGCATGGGGGTGCGGTGCACTTCGGGTCCGCGCGCACTGTATGTTTGATCACGAGCGGACGACCTACAAAGGTCAACCGATTCTGATCTTCGAGCGGTAGCGCGGGGCCGACGGGTCAGGTCGCGCCGCGCCAGGCACTTATCGCCGCTCATCGGAAGAAGGCGCGCCAGGCAAATCAATATCATCTGCAGCTTGACCTTCTGCGCGAACGTTGCCATAGGCGCCATTCGGGATTCACGAGCTGTGAGGAGCAATGCGCGCGGCTTTGAAATACGGTCTACTCATCACCGCCGGGGTCGCCGCTTGGGTGATGCTCAAGCACTTCGCGTTGAAGCACTCTGTGCCACCTTGGATGGATGCTTTGGTATTCAACGCGTTCGAGCTCGTTGGTCTGGCGCTCGGAATTCGCGACAAACGGATCCGACACGGGAGCCTTACGTTCGGGGAAGGAGTGAAAACGGGGCTTTCGATTACTGTCGTGTACGCGCTGGGGGCTTGTCTATTCTTCGCAATTTTGTACGGTGTTGTTGGCCCGGAGCTCTTGCGCCAGGCGCAGGAGCCGGGGTTCGGTGGGCGTTCTAATTCGGCGATTCTCGCAGGCGCGTTCGGAGGCCTTCTCGTCGGAGCGCTGCTGAGCGGTCTGGTGTTTTCACTCCTGCTTTCCATGCTCATGCGCCGAAGCGCGTTGCAAGGATCGCCGCAAGAGCCTACGCCTGGACGCGGGAGCAGCTGATCGCTGTCTCCAGGCCGAGCGCCGCATACACGCCGCCGCTCAACAGCCGCGCCCGCCTCGATCCGAAGCGGATCAGGCTCGTCTTTTGAAACCTTCCGCTTCAAGAGCTGCCTGAACGCTCGGACGCTGGCTCACGCGAGTTCGGTAGTCCTTCAGCTGAGGCCATTGACCCAGGTCGAACCCGGCGGGGCGGAGCCAGTTGAGCATCGTCAGCAGAAAGGCATCGGCTACCGTGAAGGCGTCCGACATGAGAAACGCCTTGGAGCCAATCTCGCGTTCCATCCAACCGAAGCGCTGCCGCAACCGCTCCGTCTGATTCGGGCGCTCGGCGTCGCAACCACCGTGGAAGAAAGGCCAGAAGGATTTGTGAACCTCGGAGGAAAGGAAGTTGAGCCACTCCTGAAGCTTGTACCTCTCCCACGTGCCGGACGGCGGCGCGAGACCTGATGCCGGACGCAGGTCAGCAATGTATTGGAGAACCGCGGGTACCTCGGTGAGCCGCTCTCCATTGTCCAGCTCGAGCACCGGCACGTAGCCTTTTTCGTTGACGTCGTCGAGGCGCTGACCGCTGTCGAGAACATGGGTCTCTTTATCGTAGCGAACGAGGCCGAAAGGAAGCCCGGCCTCGCGCAGCGAAATGTGCGCCGCCAGCGAGCAAGCTCCTGGCATAAAGTAGAGTTTCATTCAGTCACCCCGGACCGTTTCAAACCATACTCCTTACTGAATGGAGCGCGCATTGGCAATCGCCGGGCGAGTCGCACGCTCATTCGGCGAATGGAGCGCGGCGCACGCGGGAAATGAATTGAAGATGGCGGCATAATAGCGCGATGCGCGTCTTCGGGCTCTGTTTGGCCTGGGCCTTCAATACGGCGATTACCTCGCGCTTCATCCCCACTCGGGGATGTCGCATCAACACGGCTTGCACCGCGTCCTCCGGCAGCTCGTGAATTCGCAATCCGATGACGTCGAGCCCGACCCCGAGCGAGAGGAGATGGGCTTCCGGGCCGCTCTCGATGCCCACTTTTACATTGAGGTGAAGGGCGATCGCTTCCGCCGCTGCTTGTGCTTTCTTTTCATCCAATCCCCGGCTTCGAAGAAAGTCGGATGCTGCTCGAGCCCCTGCCAAGGCGAAACAGTCGCCTGGGGGTGTGGGGTACGCCTCTGTAATTCCCAGGTCGTGCAGCAACGCTGCGCAGTAGAGAAGCTCTCGGTCGTGCGAGATGCCGTCGCGTGCAGCAAACAACTCTCCCCAGACGTACGTTCTCAGGCAGTGATTCACCAGCCAGGGGGTGGAAACCTGCCGGCAAAGCCTTTCCGTTTCACGTGCGATCGCAGTCTCAGGCAGCTCCACTTCGCGGAGAGCGATTTTCTCCGTGTTTCCGAATCCGAACTTTCGCTTGGCTGCATTGCCCCATACCCAAAGCTGAAGCCCCACCCCTCGACGCACTTCCGACAGTGATTCGACAAAGTTTACGCGTCCGCCCGATTCCTTCGCCCAGGACAGCGTTCCAATCATCTGTGCCCTGCCCATCGCTTGGCGCTCAGCTAGGATCCTCGGCAGCGGAACTCGTCGCTCGAGGCGCCACCATAACGGTGAATTTCTCTGGCTTCAACGAATTGACCAAACGCGATCGACTGACGCTCAGCTCACCACCGCGAGCCTCTGCTCGGGATGATCGCAAGGTATGTTGAAAACTCTAACGAAAAGCGTCGATTTTCTGCAAAAGCTTGTGTCAGAGTCGCGTGTTAAGCGCTTCCGGAATGCAAATCAACAAGCGGAGCATTGAACACGTCGCTAAGATGCAGTGCGGCGTCGTTTCGTGGCAGCAACTTCAGGCGTTGGGGGTCACGCAATCGCAAGTCGGGCGACGGGTGCGATCTGGCGAATGGGCTCGAGAGCTTCCAGGAGTGTGGCGGCTGAGCTGGGCGGAGCGGAGCTGGATGCAGAAGGCCTGGTCTGTTTCGCTCTGGGCCGGAGCAGAGGCCTGCCTATCCCATGGTACAGCGGCTCGTTTGTGGGATCTGGTCGAAATCGGTGTCGACACGGTTGAAGTGAGCGCCCCGTACCGGTTGTGGGCCAGCGTTTCGTGGGTAGTGCCGCACCAGACGGCGTTCATCTCGCGGCAAGTGCAGCGAAGAAAAAGTGGACTTGCCGTCACTTCGCCGGCGCGCACGCTCATCGACCTCGCGGCCGTGGTGGATTCGGAGACGCTTCAACGAGCGATGGAAGTTGCCTTTCGTCGGCGGATCGCCTCAGCTTCCGAGGTTCGACGCGCCTTGCGATACTTGCCGCAAAGCGGCCGATCCGGAACTGGCAAGGCGCGGAGGCTGCTCCAGCGGAGCACGTGGAGCGAGGATGCGCAAAGCGAGCTGGAGCGACGGGCGCTGCAACTCTTCAAACGCCATCGTTTGCCAAAGCCACAGTGCCAGTACAGGGTGCTCGAAGGTAATCATTTTCTGGGAACGGTTGATTTCGCTTGGCCCAACGCCAAAGTTATCGTGGAGGCCGAGGGTTTCGAATTTCATTCGGGACGAGAGGCGTTTGACAGCGACATTGCGCGATACAACGCTCTGGTATTTCACGGTTGGACGGTGTTGCGTCTGACCGAGTCAGACCTTCGAAGCAGAGCCGCATCGTTCGCGAAAGCGCTGGCGGAGGCGTTGGCGGGAACCTGAGCGTGATTCCCGCTTCTGACAAGACCGTGGTGCCGGACCAGCGTCGTTGAATCGATCGAGAGTCAACGACCTTCGCCTCAGCTTCTCGCGGTGAAGAGGAATCGGTGCAGCGTGGCATTGGAGGCCTCGGTGGCCTCGATCATCGGGAAATGGCCGCAGCGCGGAAACACGACGAGCTCACCGCAGAGATCGGAGGCCAGCTGACGGCCGAAGGCGGGGCCCGAGATCGAATCGTGCTGGCCCCAGAGGATGAGCGCCGGCATTCGCAAGCTCGTGTAGCGAGTTTGTTGTTGTACAAAATTCATTGCGCGCAGCGTGGCGAGAGCGGCCGCGCGAGCTCCGGGACGGTCCATTCTCGACTTGAGTCGCGCTACCAGGTCCGGCGTGACGTGAACCGGCTTGTGGAACCCAAACGCCAGATGACCGCGGGCCCAGTTGCTATCGTACAAGCGAAAGAGTGTCTCGCCGATTCCGAGCGAGCGCGACCACCGAAACGACATCGACATCTGCGCCTCGTAGGCCCAAGCGTTGTACAGCACGAGGCGCGATGTTCGCTTTGCAGCGCCCAGCGCCATCGCCAGAGCCACCGATGCTCCCCACGAATGTCCCACCAGAGTGGCTTGGTCGATCCCGCGCTTGTCCAGCAACGCCCACACCAGCGCCGCCTGAGCGCGCGGCGAGTAATCGCCTTGGGGTCGGTCGCTCCAGCCAAAGCCCTTCAGGTCCACCGCGATGACGCGATGGTCGCGGGAGAGCATGGGGATGAGGCGGCTCCAGATCTCGAGGGAAGATGCGAAGCCGTGCAGTAGCACAACCGGCGCGCCCGAGCCCCGATCGACGTAGTGGACTCGCGCCCCGCCTACGCTTTCGAAGTTGCCGTCGACCGGTTCGCCTGGAAGTGGACCGGCGTGGTAGCTCAGCCCCGCGTTCCACAGTACCGGCGGCCAGTACGCCTGACGCCATAGCTCCGCCCTCAATCTGAAGCTCGCTTGGTGACTGCGGCGCGCGCGGCTCCGCCACGGAAGCAGGACCGAAGAACGACGGGCACCTTCTTAAGCTGAGTCAGACACACCGTCGGCGGCATTTATAGCCGGTTTCAGCGGAGGCGTGAATGTTCTGGCATCGGCTCACATCCGACAGCAGGCCCTACAAATCAGTGGCCTACACGCGGTTTGTCCGGCATCGTCCTACGAGATCTCTGGCGGCACCCGGCCATTCGGTGAAATCGAAACCGAATCCCGCCTCGAGCAGTCGCCGAGGAACCACCCGACGGCTCTTCAACATCAGCTCAGTATCGCTCCTTAAGAAGAATGCGCCGATCTCGGCCATCCAGCGCGTCGCCGGAAGGCCGATCGGCGTTCCCCAAGCCGCCCGCAGCGCGGCCATGAAATCACGCTGCCGGAGCGGATTCGGCGCAGCGAGATTCACCGCGCCCTCCAGCTCGCTTCGGATCAGAAACTCCACCGCACGAGCGAAGTCGCGATCGTGAATCCATGAGACAAACTGACGGCCACCCGCGATCGCTCCGCCCAAGCCAAAGCGAGTGAGGCGCAGCAACATGTCGAAAATGCCTCCGCGATCCGGGCTCATGACCATCGCGGTCCGCAGAGCGACCTTGCGCGTTCGCGGCGTGTTTGCTTCCTGCTGAGCTCGCTCCCACGCCTTGGCGATCTCGATGCTGAATTTCCAATCGCGGGGCGCATCCGGCTCTTCGCCGCCGATGCGACCGGTGGCCTCGTCGTTGGGAGCATCGAAGCGATGGGCGTAGATGGTCGCGGTGCTCATTTGCAGCCAGGCTCGAGGAGGTCGAGTCGCCTTCTGGATCGCCAGCCCCACGGCGCGCGTCGAGTCGATCCGCGAGCTCATCATCTCGTTCAGATTTTCCTCAGTGTATCGGCAATTGACGTTTCGACCCGCGAGGTTGATGACCACGTCAGCGCCGTCGATTTCGCGGGCCCAAGGGCCGACGGTCCGGGCATCCCACTGGACGACGCGCGCTCCACCCGCACCGCCTCTGCTGAGGATTACGGCCTCATGGCCGTTTGCGCAGAGGGCTCGTACGAGTACGGCGCCGACCTGTCCGCTGCCGCCTGGAACGACAATTTTCATTGGGTCACGTTCCTTCGGCTGCTCTGCTTGGCCTTTCGACACCAATGAAGATGGCGAAGGGGACATTCATAAGCAATTACAAATCGCGCTTTCGCAAATGAGCGTCCTCCGGGTACCTGGATACCCA
>DATFTC010000084.1:0-9123 GCA_035262305.1 Myxococcaceae bacterium
AAAGAACACGGCGTCAAGCCGCCGGCGAGCGCCGAGGAAAAAGAAGCTGCGCAACAGAAAGCCGCAGAGTGCCTCGAGGCGTTCCGTAAAGAGGGTCTCGACGACATGCGCCGGCAGGTGGTGGAGGAGAACTCGAGCAAGAACAAGAAAGCTGCCGCTGACGCCGCTGCTGGCAAAACAGCCGCGGCGAAGAAGAGTCAGGCGGACGCACAGAAGCGAGCCGATGACGCGGCCAAGCGCCAGCAGGAGGCTGAAGCCAAGGCCAAAGAGGCCCAGAAGAAGCTGGACGAGCATGGCGCTCTAAAACGCGACGAGAAGGCAAAACAGCTGCGTGCCGAGCGCGACGCCGCCGATGCAGAGGCAAAAAAGTGCGGCGCCGAATCGCGCACTGCTCAAACAGAAGCGAACCGAAATGGCCGCGAGGCTGAACGTCTCGAAAAAGAACAGCTCGAGGCGGAGCAAAAGCGCGACAATCCGACGGCCGATGAAAAATGTCTCGAAGCACAGGCGAATCGACTAGAAGCCCACGGCGACAACTTGCCACCAATGAGCGGTCAGGTACCCGGACGTCGGCCACAGCCAGTACCCGTCGCGGAAGGAACCGAAGGCGCAGCGCCAATCGCCCCCAGATAGGAGCTCAGTCATGGAATTCACTCACCTGTACAATACCGCCAGTGGACCAGCGATCACCGACTGCTGCTTTATCGGTCAGCGCTATGAGAAAACAAAACCGTTCTCTCCGTATGCTTCCGAGTCATGGGTCCTACGGAATTACTTGGACCCGAAATCGAAGCAACTCATTTGCCGGCTGACATACGGGGTCGCTGGGTATTTCACCATGCTATGGCGGGCGCCCAGCGGGACGGTCTACGTTGCCGAAGCCGACAATCGCGTTCACATCAGCTCACGGCCTGAGGAATTCAAATCATGGCGGCAGACCGAAGTCCCGGCGTTCTTGCGCGGCATTTGGGGATTGGACGACTCTTGCGTTTTCGCTTGGGGCGTGCGGGATCGCGTCCAGCGACTGCTTCGATGGAACGGAAGCACCTGGACAGAATTGTCCGCACCGGGAGAAATCGTTCGCATGCACGGGACATCGCCGGACTTTATGTTCGCGGTTGGCGCCAAGGGCCTGCTCGCTCGGTGGAACGGCCAAAATTGGCAGCAAGTGCCGATCCGGACAAACGAGACACTCACCGGGGTGTTCATTGCGGGTCCGAACGAATACTACGCTTGCGGTGAGGGAGGAACGCTCCTGAGTGGGACCGCCCACGGATGGCGTGAACGGGCAACCGCACCCGGTCCCTTGCATGACGTTGCGGTGTTTGCCGGTTCTGTCTGGGTTGCAGCCGGGGACGCGGGTTTGATGAGGCTAAAGGGAACGAGCAATGAGTTGGAAGCTGTAAAACCGAATGTGAAGGCTCTCTGCTTCGACGTCCGAGGTCAGCTCTTGATCACCTGCTCAGAGGAGCTTGTTGGATCTTCCGACGGAGTCTCTTTTGGAGGTTGCTGCGAGGGGGCGCTCGAACGATATACCGCCAACCGGAAACCGCTGTGGCAACAATAAACCCACCCGGGGCGCTTGGAGCGCCGCTCGTTCCTCGAATGTGCTTGCGCGCATCGCCGGATACGACCGTGGCGCGCGTCGCGCTTGGACTCACGCTTTATCTCGCGGATCCGTTCCAGTGGCTGGCCAGCGGCGCAGGCGCCGCGCTGCGCGAATTCATCAAATGCGCGCCGCCCAGCGGACCGGTTTGGTACACGACGTCCATGTTAAGCGTCTGGCGTCCGGTCCGTCCATCCAACGTCGCATCGCTGGCGGATCAACTGTCATCGCCGTCGATTTTGTCGCTACGCCATGGGTTTCGTTTCCGCCTGACCGATGATCTGCACGCGCCGTCGTATGGTTTTGAATACCGGGAAATTGATTTCAAACGCGAGGCGTCCGCCGGAGTGCTCGAAGTGACACTTCCGCAAGACTTCGAGCCAGCCGAATTTCTGCCGTTGGCGACCAAGCTCGCCAACACCGGCCCGTTCTGGTGCGGCATCGGCGGATACGTTGCGCGCTGGAATGAATTCGAGAAGGCGACCGCGTTCTGGCAAATCTTCAAGTGGTGTCGTCGCTACCTTGGCCTCGACGTCCAGGACTCGGACCGCAACGCCTGGGAGGCAATTCGGGGCCTGCCCGGAAGCAACTGGTTGACATTCATCGGCCGCCCGTTGGCGGAGGCGCGCGAGATCAAACTGGGCTCGCTGCAGGAGGAGCCCTGGCGCGCGGAAGTGGAGTTCCGCGCCGTGCCCAACGGGGCAATGCTGCGCGCGGGAACGTCGCCCACGCTCGGCGATGTGAACAGGCTCGAATTCCCCTATGCCTATGCAGAAGTGTCGCGGCGGCTCGCGCCGTTCTTCAAGCTCCCGGACTACTGGGGTGGATTCTACAACGACGAGGGCACCGCTCGGTGGATGCGCCGCTTCGCGGAACCCGCCAGGTGGACTTGAGCGTCTATGTTTGCCAGCGGCATCCAGGGGTCGGGAATACAGGCGATTGCGCGAGGTCTCGACCTTGCTCTCAGCAGCCTAAAGGGCATCAGTGCGCCGCCGGGCGAAATTCGCAGAGTGGAAAGCGAGCTGGCGGACGCACTGACGCACCTGTATCGCGCTCAAGCGTCGCAAGCGGAGCATGCGATGTTTCAAACTGAGTGCTCGGCTGCGCTCGAAGCGGCGCGCCGGATCATCTCCGCGCTCGAGCATCAGGCTGCAACCGACGAAGGAGCCGCTGCGACAGTGGCCCTCGTCGATCGCGCCCTTCGCGACCTGATGTCGCTGAGGCGATCATCGACCGATGAACCGACTCGTCTTTCTCGGCCTCGTGAAAAGAAGCCACCTCTTCGGGCGAGCGTCGGCGAACCGCGGCTGCTCGATCTCTCCCGCTCGGTGATTTGCCCGTCCATTCCCGTATTCGCGCCCCCCGAAGGGCCGCCACCGTTCGAAGCGCCGGAGGTCCAGGAACCACCACCCGTTACGTCGCTCGAGGAGCTCGACGCCCTGCTGCGAAAAGCGACACTGGCGGCCGAAGAAGATTCGGCGGACGAGGGCGATTCCGGGCAAACAAAGGAGGTTGAAAAAAGAGAAACCGATCAACCCGCGGACAAAGAAGCGCCTCCGCCTGAGGTTTCGAACGAAATTGCCGAGCATGAAAACTTCGGAATTGCTCTCGCGGAAGAAGAGATCGTCTTCGGTCGGGCAAGCGCGTGCCTCGTCGATCTTGGCATGCTCGGTCTGATGCGACGCCCGTTGGACGGGCAGAGCTGGACGGGCAGGCAAACCGCCGAGCGCCGGCTACTCGCGCGGGTGGATGCAATTGTCTCATTCGGTGAAGCGGTCCTGCCTCGCTTGGTCAAGTTGCTGGAGGATCGCCCTCTGCCCGATCCGGAGCTGACCTGGGCGATCTTGTTTCTCTTCGGATCGATCGCCGGAGACGACGCGCTCGACCAGGCGATGCACGTGGCGCACGCGACGACGCTGGACACGCCTGAGATGGTGGACGCCATCGGCGAGGCACTTTCGCTTGCTCCACATCCCGGAATTGCACACGCAATGCGCGAATGGCTGCGTGATCCAGCAGCCGAGCGGCGCGCCGTGGCGGTCAAAGTTTTGGGACGGCGTCGAGAGTTGACCGCGCCGGAAGCGACGACCGCTGCACGCGACCGCGAGTTGATCGTTTTGACTGCTGCGGCTCGCGCGCTTGGGAACGTCGAGGGCAGCGTAGACTTCAAGTTGATTCAGGATCTGCTTCACCACGAGTCCGAGGAAATTGTGCGCGTGGCCCTGGAGAGCTCGATCTTGCTGCGCACAGGATTGGGTGTAAGCCGCGCCAGAGCTTTGGCCGCCGAGGATCAGCCGGAGATGGCGCAAAGCGCATCTGTTTTAGGCATCGCGACAGATCAGCGCGAAGTCGATTTGTTCCGCGAGATGGTTTCGAAGCTGAATTCACCGAGCGCAATTCGGGCGGCGGGTTGGTTTGGCCATCCGCAGTTGATCGAGCCGCTTCTGAACCGCTTGAGAAATGGCAACGAGACGGTGAAATCCGCCGCAATCGAGGCCCTTCAGCGGATCACCGGCGCATCGCTGACGGACGATGACCCGGATCCGGCGTACGAAAACGACGACCTTCCATTCTTGCGGTCCTTCGCTCCGCCGGCCTTTGCCGCGCAGCTGTCGACCAAGGCCGAGATATGGACGGCCTGGTGGAAGAAACATCAGCCGAATTGCAAGATGAGCCAGCGATTTCGATATGGGCACGCCTGGAGCGCGAAGGACAACCTTTGGGAAATGGAAGACGCGCTTTCTTCGCGCGGCGATCGCTGGACGGCTTACCTGGAGTTAGTTGCTCGCACCGGCGAAACGATCGCGTTCGATCCGGACAGCTTCGTCGCTCGCCAGCGAAGACAAATCTCTGAGTGGCGAAGCTTTTTGGGGGCGCGGGGAAGCTCGAGTGGTTTCCACGGCGCATGGCCGCTGCGGCTGCGAGGTTAGTGTGGATACGCCCGTGCTCAATCAGGCAACTCCTGCAACCGTGCGATTGATCCCGCAGCTTGGAATGGACGGCGGCACGGTGATCGTGGTGATCATCAAAGAGCGCTTTCATCTCGAACGGCGCAATCAGGTGGCGCGAATCGGCGGGGCGCAGGTCCGCTTGGCGGACGAGCCCTGGGATGAGGACAAACCTGAAACGAGCAGCGTCAAATGCCCCGCAGATGTTTGTCTTCGAAAACCGTCCACCGATATCGTCTTTGCCGCCAGCGCAGTGGGAGCGCATCGGGTGCCAGCAACATCGCTCGATGTATCGCTCCGAGTGGGGCCAGTTGAAACAAAGCTGCGCGTCTTCGGCCTGCGCGTTTGGTACAAGGGCATCGCAGGGCTCGCGCTATCGCCTCCGCAGCCGTTCGAAGAGCTGCCGTTGCGCTGGGAGTACGCTTACGGAGGATTCGATGCCAGCGTTCCCGAAAAACCGCTTGAGGAGCCGCGAAACCCGGTGGGGCGAGGCGTCGCGCGCGACCCCAGCACGCTGATTCACAAGGCGGCGCCTGCGATCGAGGATCCCGCGGACTTGATCAGCAGCCATCGCTCGAAGCCGGCGCCCGCCGGAGTGGGTGCGCTCGGCCGCCATTGGGAACCGCGGCGTTCGTTCGCCGGGACGATGGACGAGCGATGGAAGAAGGAGCGAATGCCGCTCCTGCCGCTGGATTTTGACGAGCGATACAACCAAGTGGCGCCCCGCAAGTTGATCGCCCCCAGCTACTTGAGAGGCGGCGAACCGGTGGAGCTGCAGAACCTATGCGAGGACGGGCCGCTCCGCTTCAATCTGCCGCGGCTCGTGTTCTTTGTCGGTGCTCGGACCGACGATGGCCTCTTGGAACACCGCCCTGCGCTGGACACGGTTCTGCTCGAGCCGAACGAGCGCCGGTTCGAGCTCACCTGGCGCGCGGCGATCCCGTCCCCGAAACGAAGCAGCCGGCTGCGGGCCGTTCAGGTGCATGAGAAGGCCATCCTATGATGACGCAGGATGCGGTGAATTGGGGAGGACGCTCCAGCCCGGCGCCGGTCGTAGGCGGCACCGCGGCATGGAATGGGCTGGCCTTCAATCCGCATCAAATCTGGGCCTGCCGCCGCGCGGAGCTGACTGCATTCGCCGAGACGCCGTTTCGGTGCGCCAACGGCCAAAAGGCAACCATGGCGCAAATTCGCACGCTCCCGCCGCGCTCGCATGGATTGGAACGGATGTTTGCCATTGGCCGTCGGCTCGTCGACGAGATGATGCCCAAGTTGAAAACAGTCGCCAGCGGAAGTCGGCTCGCGCTGGTGCTCTGTCTGTCTGAGCGCTTTGATCGGAATGGCAAGGCGAAGCGCTTCGCGGGGGAGCGGGCAGCGCTGGAGAAGGATCTGGTCGATCGGCTCAAACAGCAGGGGTGGTCGCCGCTGCTTCACACCGAGGCTCGCGGGCACGCCTCGCTGGCGTTCGCGATGATCGAGGCCTGCACCGCCTTGGCATCGGGCGCGCTCGAGGTGGCCCTGGTTGGCGGAATCGAGACCTATTACGATCCGGACGTGATTGACGCGCTGCTGCAGCAGCAGCGCTTGTTCGACGGCGAGAACCTGAACAGTTTTATTCCAGGCGAGGGAGGCGCGTTCCTGTTGCTCGCCCGGCCGGATGTCGCGAAACGGGCGCGATGGGAACCGCTGGCGCGGGTGGAGAGCGCTGCGACGGCGCAGGAGCCCGCTCCGATGTTCGCTCTTTCTCCCTGCCAAGGCATCGGGCTGTCCCGCGCCCTGGGGGCAATCGCAGATCGCTTTCGCAAGGAGAAGCGTCAGATCGACTGGTGGCTAGGCGATCTCACCAATGAGGACTATCGCGTGCATGAATGGCAGCTCGCGCTCCCGCGCGCATCGGCCGGCGTGTCCGGAGAGAATTCGACGATGGAGTTTCTCCCCGTGCTTCTCGGAGACTTGGGGGCGGCCACCATGCCCACCGCGGGTGCGATCGCGGTGGAGGGCTTTTTGCGCGGAGACCCGAATGCCAAGACGTGCCTGCTGGCCGGCAGCAGCACCACACCCGATCGCGGTGCGGTTCTGCTAACCCGGATCGAATAGGAGTGACCTAGCGATGACGCCTAGCCGGCTTAGTCAGCGAGCGATATGGTGCGACCACGGCGAGGAGGGGAACCCTTGATACATCGAAATCAGCGGATGCGAATTGTATTTTTTTCGGCGATCGCCATTTCTCTGAGAGCTTTTGGCCAGTCTCCGGCGGAGTTGGAAAGCCGTCAGACAATGCTGGAGGAGGCTCAAAAAGCAAGGGACGCCGATGATCACGAGCGAGCGCTGTCATTGGCCTCTCGCGCTGGCAAAATTCGAATGACTCCGTCGGTGCGCCTTTTCATCGCTGAGGAGCAAAGCGCGGTCGGACAGCTTGCCAACTCGATGAACAACGCCGACCTGTGCGCGCGGGAGGCGAGCGACGACAAGACGCTGCGCAATCGCGAGAAGATTATCAGCGCCTGCAGGTCTCTGATCGGCAAGCTGCAGAAATCGGCTGCTCGAATCCTCGTTTTGATGCCCGACCCGGTTCCACCGCAGGCGCAAGTGCTAATCAACGGGCACGTAGTGCCTGAAACACTGTATGGAAAGTTCTATATGCTCACCCCCGGAAACGTTCGTGTCGAAGCCAGTGCGCCGGGCTATTTGCCGTTCAAACGCGAGCTGGTGGTGGGCGCTGGGGAAGAAGGAACCGTAACCGTCGCGATGTCTCGGGACCTGGGCCCGCCGCCTCCGGTTGTTCAAGCTCCCGAGCCGAGCCAGCCGGTGGCTGTCTCGGCTGCGCCAGAGCAGGAAAAGGGCTCATTTCGCGAGATCGGTCCCTACGTCGTCGTTGGGACGGGTGCGGTGAGCTTGGGCCTGTCTGCGATTTTCCTGATTGTGCGAAACGGCGCGGTCAATGACCTCGACGCCAAGTGCGGCGGGCCGGATCACACCATCTGCCCGGATACCCCAGAGGTCCACTCGTTGAAGAACAAGGCCTCGACCTACAACACGTTGACCAATGTTGCACTGGGCGTCGGTGCCACGGCCTTGATCGGCGGTGGAGCATGGCTGATTTGGGAAAAGACGCACCCGTCGAAAAAATCGAGTCAGGCCAGGTTGCAGATCACTCCGACCCAGGGCGGGGCAGTGGTTGGAATTGCAGGAGCACTCTAATGCGCCTTCGCCTCGCTTCTACCGTCTGTCTTGTTTTGTTGATACAGGCCTGCACCCTCAAAGATTACGTATTTACAAACGTGAGCTCGATCGCGGTTGCCCCGAGTAATCCCACGGTCGTCGTAGGCAAGACCCAGCAATTCACCGCGAACGCCACAGTGGTTGACGGGTCGTCGCAGGATGTGACCGGCTCGGTTGGCTGGAGTTCTTCGAACACGACAGTGGCCTCAATCAATGCCTCGGGGTTGGCCACCGCGCTGGCGGTGGGTACCACGACAATACAAGCGACGTCCGGACCAATCACTGGCATGATGACCCTAACAGTAATCAGCCTAAGCTCAATTACAGTCAGTCCCAGCAACCCTTCAATCCCCGTCGGCGCCACGCAACAGTTCACCGCCAGCGGGAGATTCAACGACGGATCATCCCAGGATCTGACCAGCTCGGTAACCTGGAGCTCTTCGAACGGTACGGTGGCTTCGATCAATGCCACAGGGTTGGCCAGCGCTTTGGCCGCAGGCTCGACCACTATTCAAGCCACCTCGGGAACTGTGATGGGCACGATGAACCTTACAGTGACCTTGCCGCCGCCGCGCTTTGCATATGCGGCCAATCGCGGCTCGGATACTGTATCGCTCTATACCGTGAACGCCGCGACCGGGCAGTTGCGACACAATGGATATGTGACTGCAGGCAGTGGTGTGTTTTCAGTTACGGTAGATCCCGCTGGCAAGTTCGTGTTCGTTGCCAACATTCTTTCAAACAATGTGTCAGCGTTTACCATCAACAGCGTCAACGGCGCGTTGACGCCAGTTGCCGGTTCGCCCTTCGCGGCGGGGACGAACCCGTTTTCGATCGCCGTCGACCCTTCAGGCAAGTTCGCTTATGTCGCGAACTTTGGTTCCACGAGCGTGTCAGCCTATACGATTAACACCAGCACCGGAGCGTTGACGGCAGTTTCAGGCTCGCCCTTCACGTCGGGAGCGATGCCGACTTCCGTTGCCGTGGATGCATCGGGCAAGTTTGTCTACGTCGCCAACAGTGGTTCGAACAACGTCTCGGCCTATACCATCAACGCCAGCACCGGAGCGTTGACGGCAGTTTCGGGCTCACCCTTCCCGACGGGAACGAGCCCATTCTCGGTTACCGTAGACCCCTCGGGTAAGTTCGTATACACCGCCAACAATGGTTCGAACAACGTTTCAGTCTTTGCTATCAACAGTAGCACTGGGGCCCTGACGCAGGTTGCAGGCTCGCCCTTCGCGGCGGGAACGGCTCCTTTCTCAGTCACCGTCGACCCCACGGGAAATTTCGCCTACGTGGCCAACGACGGGTCCAACAACGTCTCAGCGTATGCCATCAGCGCCA
>DATFTC010000085.1:0-2408 GCA_035262305.1 Myxococcaceae bacterium
GTCCCGCTGAGAAAGAGACGACCGTGGAGAGAGGCCCCGCGGCGGACCATCATCGTCTCGCGAGGCGACTTGTGCTTAATGACCCCATCCAGCTTATCGGTCCGGCATCTCCCTTCGGCAACAGCCGAGAGACCTTTCGCAGGAGCGGGACCGATGGTTCGAATCCGGTTCCCTTCAGCGAAGAGTCTGCAAACTTTCGGTCCCTGAGCGGCGGACACATCGGCTTGAGAATAACGGCGCCTATGCGACCGAGTGAGGCATGCCCGATATGGCCTTCAGCTTATTCCTCCCCCGGAGCTCGTCGAGTTACCGCCGGCACCCGCCACCGCCAGTAAGCCAGGACCCGTCAACACCTCAGATCAGCTGCTTCAGCGTCTCGACGCCATGGATGAAAACCGACGATTTTCCGAGATCTATAAGGCCTTGGCGGTGCCAGTTTTGTAGGATCTTGTTGACGCTTTCCCGACTACCTCCTGCCATGTTGCCGAGTTCCCGTTGCGACACATGAAGCTCGACGCCGGCCGTTGGGACCCAGGACAGGCCCGTGATTTCGACGAGGAGAACCAAGGCTTTTGCAAGACGTGACTCAAGGTGACGGAACATCGCATCCTCGACCTGCTCGCTCGTCTCCCTTAGCCGTCGGCACAGGATCTTTAGCATGATCATGCAAAGATCCGCGCGGCTTTCCAGAAGGTGTAAGAAGTCCCTCCGGTGCAAAACCATCAGTTCGCAGTCGGTCATAGCGGTGGCGTCGGCGCTGCGCTCTTCGCCATCAAGAACCGCTATTTCGCCGAAGATTTCACCCGCGTTAATAATTCGAAAGACGATCTCTTTGCCTTCACTAGAAGGCGAGCTGATTTTGATGCTCCCGCGCAAGACTCCCATTAGGCTTCGGCCGGGCGACCCTTTGGCGAAAATTTCGCGGCCTGCCGGATAGCGCTCGATGCGAGCGTACCTTATCAACGAGTCAATCTCGCTTGGGGTCAGCTTCCCGAAAAGAGGGTGACTTTCAAGGATCTGACGTTTTTCTTGAAGGCCGGCACCGACGATTAGACCGGGAACAGGTTCCGCTTTTCTGTACACGGGGCTCCCTAGCCCCGGTTGCGGATGAAGGCAACGAGGGGGCGATTAAATCTTCCAAATTGTTGCAAATTGTTCGAAAATTAGGCTTGTTTAACTATCAGTCCGGAGCGGGATGCATCCAGCGATCCGGGTTGCAGGAGGCTGGTAGCATGGGCGCGCTGGCGCAGGGCAGCGGCTTTCTGTTCGCGGGCCTTCAGCTCGATCAGCGGGGCCTCTTTCGGCGCGGCGAGCGTGGGGTTTTGACGCCGCTTTCGCTCGGCGGGCGAGCCCTCGATCTGCTCTCCGTCTTGATCGAGCATCATGGCGAGGTTTTGTCGAAAGCAGAGATCATGGCCGCCGTCTGGCCCAATATGGCGGTCGAGGACGGCAACCTCACGCTTCAGATATCGGCACTTCGCCGCGTCCTCGATCACGGGCGAGCAGCAGGCAGCTGCATTCAGACGGTAGCGCGGCGCGGCTATCGTTTCGCAGCAGCGGTGACGCCGATCGAGGGGGAGGCAGCCCGCGTGGGTGCGACAATCTCCAAATCCGTCGCGGCGCCGGCGCCGCGCCTGTCGATCGTCGTGTTGCCGTTTGTCAATCTGTCCAACGATCCACGGCAGGAATATTTCGCTGACGGCATCGTCGACGATCTGACGACCGATCTCTCGCGGATTGCCGGAAGCCTGGTGATCGCCCGCAGCACCGCCTTCAGCTACAAGGGAAAATCCGCCGACGTGCGGCAGATCGGCCGCGAGCTCGGCGTCCATTATGTGCTCGAAGGCAGCGTGCGACGGTCGGGGAGCCAGGTCCGCATCAACGTGCAGCTGATCGACGCCGAAACCGGCGGACATGTCTGGGCGGAGCGCTTCGGGACCGATCGACAGAAGCTTTCCGAGGCCGAGGACGAGATCATCGGCCGGCTCGCCCGCACCCTGAACCTCGAGCTCGTCGCAGATGCCGGGCGGCGCATCGAGCGGGAAAAGGCGCTCGACCCGGACGCGCTCGATCTGGTGATGCGGGGGTGGGCGTGGTTTTACCAGCCGCGATCCGCGGCGAGCATGCAACAAGCGCAGCAGGCGTTCGAGCAGGCGCTGGCGATCGAGCCGCAGTCCATCGAGGCCAGGGTAGGGCTCGCGACGGTGCTGGCTGGGAAAGCGCTGGAAGGCTGGAGCCAGTCGCTGACGGGCGATCAGGCGCGGGTGGAAGAATTACTCACCGAAGTCTTGGCACGCGGTGCGAACCATTCGATGGTGCATTATGCGATGACCCTGCTGCGCCGCAGCCAGAAACGATTGAGCGAAGCGCGCATCGAGGCGGAGCGAGCGGTTGCTCTCGACCACAAC
>DATFTC010000086.1:0-13850 GCA_035262305.1 Myxococcaceae bacterium
ATCAACGAGCGCTGGGGGGCGGCGTTAGGCTGATCACTTCGAGCTTTCCTTCGGCGTATCGCGCCCGCAGCTGCTTCTTGTCGAACTTACCCACGCTCGTCTTCGGCACTTCCGATATGAACGCCCAGCGTTCGGGGAGCCAGAACTTCGCCACTTTATCCTTGAGCCAATCGCGCAGCTCACTTGGGTCGAGTTTCTGACCCTGCTTCGCCACCACGCACGCCAGCGGCCGCTCTGCCCAACGATCGTCGGGGACGGAGATGACGGTCGCTTCGGCCACGTTCGGGTGGCCACAGATGGCGAGCTCCAACTGAACCGAGCTGATCCATTCGCCGCCCGACTTGATCACATCCTTCGAGCGATCGGTGATCTGAATGTAGCCCCGCCGATCGACGCAGCCAACGTCGCCAGTGCGCAGCCAGCCGTCGTGGAACTTCTCCGGCGACGCGTCGAGCAGATAGGCGCCGGTGATCCAGGGGCCGCGCACCTGGATCTCGCCGAGCGACTCACCGTCCCATGGCATCACTTGACCTGCGTCGTCGATCAGCCGCAGCTCAACGCCCAGCGCCACGCGCCCGGTCTTCGAGCGCCACCAGATGTCCTCCTCGGGCGAGCGCACGTCGCACGGTGGGTGCGCGATCGCGCCCAGTGGGCTCATCTCCGTCATCCCCCACGCCTGCACGATGCGGACGCCGTGGCGATGCTGCAGCGCTTCGATCATGGTCTGCGGAACCGCTGAGCCGCCGACGATCACCGTGCGAAGCGACTTGAGATCAACCTCGTTCGTCTCTGCATATTGCAGGATTCCATTCCAAACAGTCGGCACGCCCGCCGAGAAGGTCGGTTTCTCTTGGGCGATGAACCGGCAGAGCGGCTCGGGTGCGAGAAAACGCCCGGGCATCAGCATGTCCGCGCCGCACGCCCAGCACGCGTAGGGGATGCCCCAGGCGTTGGCGTGAAACATCGGCACGATTGGCAGCACGCGGTCGCGCTCGCCGATCCCGAAGTTGTTGGGCGTGCAAATTGTGACCGAGTGCAGCCACGTGCTGCGGTGGGAGTAAACCACGCCCTTCGGGTTGCCGGTGGTGCCGCTGGTGTAGCAGATCGCCGCGGCGGTGTTCTCGTCGACCTCGGGCCACTCGAAGCCGCCCTCGTAGGGGGAGAGGAGCTCCTCGTACCGCAGCGGCTTGCCCAGTGCGCTGCCGTCGCCTGGACCGATCACGATGAAATGCTCGACTTTTTTCAGCTCCGGCAGAACGCCCGCCAGCAGCGGCACCAGCGTGTCGTCGACGAGGATCACTTTGTCCTCGGCGTGATTGATGATGTACGCGAGCTGCTCGGGAAAGAGGCGGATGTTGAGCGTGTGCAGGACCGCACCCATCGCGGGAACCGCAAGGTAGGCCTCAAGGTGCTCTTGCGTATTCCAGCAGAAAGTGCCGACTCGATCGCCGGATTTGACGCCCAACGCGCGGAGCGCTTGCGCCAACTTTTCGGCGCGCTTGGATACCTGCGCAAACGTCGCAGTGCGCGTACGGGTGCCTTCGAACGTAACCACGTTGCTTTGTCCATAGACGGAGCGGCCGTGGCGGAGCAGGCTGGTTACCGTCAACTGGTAGTCTTGCATGGTGCTGAGCATCGATCCCTCCTATTGGGGTAGTCGCGAGACTAAGGGTTCCGTCCGGGCGCCGGCAACGTGAGAAAAACCAATGCAGCGTCGTTTTTCAATGTGAAAACATCACATCGCCCTATTCAGGCTCGATTCCATCGCTTTCGCCCAAAAAGCTCTCGATTACCGGTGCAACCTCGGGCGCGTGCGTCACCAGGAACAGGTGCCCGCCCTTCGGCACCACGTGCAGGCGCGATCGCGGCAACAGCTTGGCCATCAGCCGCAGGCCGGCCAGCGGGGCGATCGGATCGTCGTCGGCAGCGAGCACCAAAGTGGGGCTGCGCACGCGGTGCAGGCGGTGTAGGCTCGTCCAGCCAAAGCCTGCGGCGAGCTGCCACAGGTAGCCGCGCACCGACGGCGGATGGATAAAGCGCAGATGGCCCTGCTTGCGCAGCAAGCCCGGATCCTCGCGCACCGCGCCGCCGTAGAGAGTCGGCGCGACCTTTTCAAAGTAGCTTGGCGAGTAATAGCGCCGCGGAGTGGCCAGGACCCACAGGGCTCTCGGGTCCCCGGGCACGCTCAGCCACCCAGTGCTGGTCGCCGCGAGAACCAGCCGCCGTACCCGGCGCGGAAAGCGCAGCACAAACTCCTGCGCGAGCGCGCCGCCCCAGGAGATCCCGAGCACGTCAATAGCTTGGGGATAACCCAGAACGTCCAGGACCCGAGCCGCTAGACCCGCGAGGCCATAGAGCGGTCGCGGCAACAGCGGCGTCTCCGAGCCCCCGGTACCCGGCATGTCGACGGCAATCGTCTCGGTCTGGCGCAGCTCGCGCCGAAGTGGATCGAAGATTTCGAACGAGGCGCCGATTCCATTGAACAGCAGCAGCGGTCGGCCGCTGCCGCGGATCGAAACGCGCAAGCGAAGGCCATCGACCACGACGAACTGTGTCTGCTCTCTATTCGCGCTCACGCTCCCTGGAGAACATAGCGCCCAGGCGCCGCCATTTGCGGAGAATGCTGTGCGCTCCCGACCGCGGTTTGCGCGGCGCGCTTCGGACCCGAGCGTTCGGCGAGCCAGCTTGCCCAATGCGACCACCACGAGCCCTTGTGCTCCCGCGCGCCCTTGAGCCAGGACTTCGCATCCAGGTCGCGAGCATCGTTGACGAAGAAGGCCATCTTCGCGTTGCCGACGGGATTGATGACGGCTTGAATGTGCCCGCCGGTGCTGACCACGAAGGTGAGCTCGCCGCCAAACAGGCCCGGGGTGCGGTAGCAGCCCTCCCACGGAGTAATGTGATCGCTGAGCGCGCCGACCCCGTAGATGTCCGCGCGCACTTGCCCGAGGTCGATCGGCGTGCCGCGCACCTCGAGCGCGCCGGGCTGGCAAAGCGAGTTCTTGAGGAGGATCTCGAGGAACTCGGCGTGCAGCGTTGCGGGCAGGTTCGTGTAGTCGTTGTTCCAGTAGAGGATGTCAAAGGCGGGAGGCTCGTTGCCCAGAAGGTAGTTGCTCACCCAGTAATTCCAGACGAGATCGTTCGGTCGCAGCCATGAAAAGACGCGGGCCATGTCGTGCCCCGACATCACGCCTTCTTTCTGGGACCGCGCCATGGCCGCGGCAACAGTCTTTTCCGACGCGAGATGGAAAGTGATCGAGTCGACCGAGGTATCCAGCACGGTTACCGGAAAAGTGGCCGAGGCCACCCGCTCGTCGCCGCGCGCGGCGAGGTGTCCGAGGAAGACCGAGGTGGTGATGCCGCCGGCGCAGACGCCGACGACGTTGAGCTGGTCGCTGCCGGTGATCTGGCGCGCGGCATCGGTCGCTTCGCAGAGAGCTTCGACGTACGTGTCCAGGCCCCACTCGCGCTGCGCCGGCGTCGGGTTGCGCCAGCTGACGGCGAAGACCTGGAATCCCTGCCCGACTGCGAATTCAATCCAGCTGCGGCCCTTGGCGAGATCGAGGACGTAGTACTTGTTGATCTGCGGCGGGATGAACATCAGCGGCCGCTGATAGACCTGAGGCGTCGACGGTGAGTACTGGACAAGCTCGAGCACTTCGCTGCGAAAGACAACCTGGCCCGGCGTGCAAGCCAGGTTTTCGCCGAGCTTGAAGGCTCGCCGGTCGACCTGGGCCGGGAGCCCCCCGTTTTCGACGACGTCGGCGACGAAGTGGCGAAGCCCACGCAATAGGCTCGCACCGCTGGTTTCGAACGCGCGCTTGAGCGCTGCCGGGTTGCCGACGAGGATGTTGGTCGGCGCGACCGCCTCAGTGAACAGCGAGATTGCGAACTGACCGCGCGCTCGGCTTTTGGCGTCGAGGTCCACCTCGTCAACGAGGCCGAGCAGCGCCTCGCGCCAGGCGAGATAGCTCTGCATCAGCCGGCGATAGATGGGGTGATCGCGGAAAGCGGGATCCGCAAATCGCCGGTCGGATGCAACCGGTTCGCGCTTGCTCTTGCCCACGACGATTTGGCCGAGCTCGCGGGCGAGCGCGGTCGCGCGCCCTCGCAGCGGCTTGGGGTGAGCGATTGCGCGCGCGGCGACGCGGCCGGCGGCGGCGAAGAGCTGCGAGCGATCGAAGGCGACGAGCGGGTTGAGAGCCATCGCCGTCACCAGCCCCCGTTCTGCGAGATCTCGAGAGGCCTGCTGACTTGGGTCGAAAGGATTTAGCGTGGTCATCGCTCCTTTTTACGAGGAGCGGTCCAACAGAACAACGTGGAAATCGCACCGGCTCTGATCGTCGGTCTGTGCGCAAGTGCCATCTCGAGCCCCTCGACGGGCTCGGGACAGGCGTAGGCGGCGCGAGGCCGTAGTCGAGGGGCATCGCGCGCGAGCGGGGAGGCCCACCAAAAAAACGGTGGAGGGGGCGAAGAGAACGCTCTGTCTACACCCGCCCCGCATTTTTCGATCCCATCTCTAAAGTCACGTAGCGTAGCTCGAGTCTTTGGAGGAAGAGAGAACATGGTCCCCGGTTTTCGCCTGGTTACTTGTTTCTTAGTCGCTCTTGCAACCCCGCAGACCTCGCCATCAGGCACGCCGAGCTCGCAACGGGCAGCGGATGGTGGCAGAGCCACGACCGTTAGTCTCGTTGATGAGATCGCCACGATCGTCGACCAGAAGTTCTACTCCCCCGCAAAGCTCGAGCAGGTGCGGTGGCGCGATGCGGTAGCACGGGCGCGCCGTGAGTTCGCCGCGGCGAAGGATGCCACTGGGCGCACAGCTTCGCTCCGCAAACTGCTGGCGACCCTCCAGACGTCGCATACTGGTTACTATCCGCGGAATGACCCGGTGTATTGGCAATGGGCGTCGCTCTTCGAGCCGGTGCTGCAGCAGAACTGCGCCAAGGAACGGACGCCTGGCTTTCCGATTGTCCGCGAAGACATCGGCGTTTTCGGGAAGGAGATCGACGGCGAGTGGTTCGTCCTTGGGGTGTTTGGGAGCGGTCCTGCCGAGAAAGCGGGTTTGAAGCTGGGTGATCGCATCCTTACCGCCGATAACCACCCCTTTTCGCCCGTCGAGTCATTTGCCGGTCGAGCGGGCAAACCGGTGAAGCTTCAGGTCCAACGGTCGCTAGGCGCAGCTCCTATCCCCGTACTGGTGACGCCTCAGTCCACTAGGCCGCATGAAGAGCTTCGCCAGGCGACAGCCGACAGCTCGCAGATCCTCCAGCACAAGGGCCGTCGCATCGCATACATCCATATGTGGTCTTGGGCCACCATTGAGTTCCAGAAGGTGCTTGTGGACTCCATCATCAAGTCGAACGTCGAAGCGGCGGACGGCTTCATCCTTGACATCCGAGATGGTTGGGGTGGCGCGCATATGAATTACCTGGCCATCTTTTGGCGGGATGTGCCGCTACTCGAGCGCATTGCTCGCGACGGAACGAGGCAGCCGTTCGATACACAAATGCGCAAGCCGGCGGTGTTGTTGATAAACGGAGGTACGCGCAGTGGTAAGGAGACTGTCGCCTACTTCGCGAAGAAACATCACTTGGCCCGGCTCGTTGGCGAGCGAACTGCGGGTGCGGTGGTGGCCGGCGGGCCGTTCTGTCTCAGCGATGGCTCAATGCTTCTGCTCGCGCAGTCAGACGGGAGAGTCGACGGGGAGCGACTCGAGGGCGTGGGCGTTGCACCCGACATCGAGATGCCGTTCGATTTCCGCTACGCAGCCGGAAACGATCCGCAACTGGCGCGAGCGCTCGACGTGCTGGCGAGCGAGGAACTGCCAAAGCGATAACTGGCCCTCACTCAGCGCGCTGCGGAGCTTTGTCCTCGGAGGTGCCACAGGCGCAGAGCGAGATGAATCTCGAGAGCGCGATTATTTTCGCTCCAGCCTCCGAGGAGCTTCTCAATCGTCTCGAACCGCTGGCGCAGTGTGTTCACGTGGATGCCAAGCTTTGCTGCGGTGCGGCGCGCGTTGTGACCGTTGTCGAGGTAGCAGAGGATCGTCTCCGCCAGGGAGCAGCTGCGCTTGCGGTCGTAGTCGAGCAACTTGCCGACCGTCGCCTTCAAAAAGACGTCGACGTCCTCGCGACCCTGCTTCTCGAACAACAGCGCGTACGGCGACAGCTCCGACTCGAGCGAGACAGAGCCTTTGCGGTCCAAGTTGCGCATCAGCCCCACGCAGCGCTTGAGCGACTGGTAGACTCGGGGGAGATCTGAGGCGCGCTTCACCCACTGCGAGACGACGGCCGTGATCGGTTGGCCCTTGGCGCTGCTGCGGAGCGCCTCGCACAGCGCCTCGGGGCCCGGAGCGCCCGCGAGGCCGACGATTAGCCCGTCGATCTCGTCGAACAGCATCGAAGCGAGAGCCGGCGTCTCCTTCATCTTCTTCATCACCTGGCTCGCGCGGCCGCCATCGACCTCGACGGCCGCGAGCACGACGGGCTTCGACAGGTCGAGGCCATGCCGCGTCGCTCGGTCCGAGAGCCCGGCCAGATCGTCCTGCTGCCAGTAGAGAAGGCCGCGCAGGATCGCGCTGCGGTCCCGGTTGACCGCGAGGTCCATGCGGTCCTCCGACAAGAGCACAATCCCAGCCATGATCGCGCTGCGCTCGAAGATTCGGATCTCGAACTCGTTCAGCTCGGCCGGCGTCCTGATCACCATCCATCCCAAGAGCCCGCTGCCGCCGACCACTGCCGACAGGCGCCACACCTCCGGGCCGGCCCCATGCGCCACCACCGACCGCCCCAGCATCCGGCTCTCCCGCATCGCATTCCTTAGATGGTCATCGATTTTCCACGGCGTGCGCAGGTCGGCATCGCCCTGGGCATCGACGGCGGGGGTGATCGGCTTTCCCGCCTCATCGAGGACGAGCACGCGCCCCCGTAGCTTTTCAGCGACGACGCGACACAGATCCTGCAGCCCGCCTCCTTTGGCAATCACCGACGTCAACTGCTCATGGGCCTCTGCGGCGAGGCGGATTCCCTCCGCTTGTGCCTGCAGCATGGCGTTCGCGTCGCCGGCTTGCCGCAGCGCTGTCCGGGCGTCCTCGAACGCGCGCGCGTTCAGGATGGCCACCGCGGCATGCGCCGCGAGAGTGGAGAGGATCGACATCTCCCACGGCAGGAACGAACGCGGGTAACGATCGGCGACGAAGAGAATCCCGAGCACTTCATCGCCGGCGAGGAGGGGCACGCCGAGGATCGAGTTGATGCCTTCCCGCCGGAACGCGTTGTCAACCGACTCGAGGTGCTTGATCCGCTTGTCTTCGAGGTAGTTCGACGAGCTTTGCGGAGCCTTGGTCCGCAGAACCGTGCCGATGATGCCGAAGTCGCTCGACACTCTGAGCTTCTTCATCTCCTCGGACATCGCGCCGTCGGTGGCGCGCATGTAGAACTCATTTCGCTCCGGAACATAGTTGGCCAGGTAGGCGACGGTGCATCCGACGAGCTGCCGCGCGCGGCGGACGATCGCCTGCAGAACCTGCTCGACGTCCCGAAGTGCGGTCAGGTCCCGTGCGGTCTCGATCACCGCCACCAGCGCTCGCTCCCGCTGCTCCTGCTGCACCAGCCGCTCGCGCAGAGCAAGGCCCGCTTCGACGCTCTGGGCCAGCGTTTCCCGGGGGACGTCGGTGCTCGCCAGCTCCTTGATCCCCCCTAAAAGCGCGGTGAACTCATCGACCGGGGCATTCCGTCCCAAAAGAGAGAGGACCTTCCCCTGGATCGCCCCGACGGAATCGGGTGCCTGGTGTACCGGAGCGCGCGCGATCGTGGAGCTCTTCGCTCGGTTCATGGAGCACTTCCCTTCCCCGGCACCCGGCCCCGACACCCCTGCGGGACCCCGGCGCCTCCTGTTTTGGCACACCCCCGCGCCTCGGGGGAAGAGTTAGGACCCCTAGCCAAGTCCCCGCTCCTAGCGCCTCTCCCGGTCCGGGTTCTTCATTCAGGCGACCTGGCATTGTTGAACGCGCGGGAAACGAGCCTCGTGGTGTCACCGAATACTCACCGGGGGAAACACCCCTGGACAGCGGCGCGCCGCGGATGAAAGGTTGCCCCCCAACCGTTGCAGCAACCGAGTTTCGCGGGGTAGCTGCTTTTCTGGCGCCCTTGGATATGTTCATTCTGGCCGATGTCTGGGGAGGGAGAATCGAGGTGCCGAACCGAATGCTGGCTGGCGCTCGGCGGGTGACTTGGTTGGCTGCCTCTCATCGATTTACGAGACCGGCACTGGTCCTCGTATTCGCACTCGCGTGCGCCAGGACGCAGGAGTCTCCTCCTCCGAGCGACCAGACTTTGCTGGCACTCGAAAGCCAGTGGCGGACAGCAGCCTGCGAGCGGTTACTCGAATGCGGTCAAGTGGCGGCTCAGGACAGTTGTGATCGATTCATTCAATTCAGCCCCGATGGGAGCCTCACCGCGCTCGCACACCAACGCTTCAAGCTGGGCCGCAGGATTGTTCTCGACTCGGAAAAAGCGGGGCAGTGCGTATCCCAAACTCGACAAGAATCGTGCGCCGACCCCGCCGCGTTCGTGGGTGCCAGTCTGAACCTTAAGGAGTGCCGGGGAACATTCAGAGGGACCGTGAAGGCTGGCGAAAGTTGCCGCCGCGGTGAGTGTGAACCGTCAAGCTCCTGTACAGCCGAAGCGATGGGAAGCGACGACTGCGTCGGAACGTGCATTCGACGCGTCGGAGCAGGTGGCAGGCGTACTGACTTTGCGGAATGCGAGGAAGGCCTAATTGAATACAACGGCACCTGTTACCAGCCGCGGGCCGAGGGCGAGCAGTGTTTCACTCAACGCAACCATCGCTACGGCTGCGGACGTGGTTTGTTCTGCAACTCGTCGCTCATTTGCGAGCGCCAGAAGCCGGAAGGAGCAGCGTGCAGTGATACTTCGGGGTGCGTCGTCGGGTTGCAGTGCGAGCACATTCGGTGCCGGAAGCCTCGGCTGCTTCGGCTGGGTGAATTGTGCGGAACGTGCTCGTCTTTGGACTGCTCTCTGGCGCGCTGTCTACCCGATCTGGCCTGTAACAACGACCTGCACCAATGCACCCCGCCGAGCCAGGAAGGAGAATCTTGTCATTCGGTCTCCTGCGCGGCTGGACTCTGGTGCGATGCCGCAATGATCTGCCGAGTTAACTCCGCGGCCGGCGAACCTTGTGCAAACCCGTTTGTCGGGTGCGACCATCGACAGCCGCTATTTTGCGACAGTGACCTCATTTGCAAGCCCAGAAAAACGACCGGCGAGGCATGTGCCAGCGACTTGGAATGCCTCTCGTTAATCTGCGAGTGCACCAGCCAATCCGCCTCTTTCGGCGATTGCAACGCGCAGTGCAAGCAGCCTCGGACTGCCTGCGGCTCAGTTCCTTTGTAATATTGCCCTAGCCTTGGCCGCGTTCTGTCGTTTGAAGGAATTGCCTATGCAGGCTCTATCAGCTATCGCTCTCGGCTGGTCAATGCTCGGGTTCGGCTTTGCCGAGGACGGCGGCGTGCGGGCGCAACGCACTCCAGTGCAACTGGAGATCGCCGACTATCGGCCGCCATCCCGACGGGTGCCTACACAAGAAGAGATTCGCTCGGGCATGGTGCAAATATTGAAGGAACAAGGGATCACGGTCACCTCGAGCGCCACCACCCGCCTTCAGCTCGAGCTGCTGGAGGCTGAAAAGCGCGACGAGGAAGGCATCAAAGCGTGCGCGCGCGTTCGAAGCCGGATTGTGGAGACGGGCAAAGAATATTTGCCGAAGGGACAGCTGCTCAGCGAGCACTGCGTGCTCAGCTCGCAGCCCAAGGTCCCGGCCGACGGAAATATCAATTGGATTGGCGTCGCGGACGCGATCTCGCGCGGCTCGCAAAAAAAGGACGCCATGACCGAAGCATACGCCCAGGCACTTAGCGAGGTGATCGCCAACCTCACGCGAAGGCTCCCTCGATGATCGCTTTGTCTGATGCCGAGCTTGTCAGTTACTTCTGGGATGAGCCGCGCGGTAATGGACGATGCAATATTGGTCCCTCAGCGCCGAGCAAACCTCTGTCGCAAGCTGGTTGAACTTCGGATTCTGCGAGTCGCGATACAGAGCCTCCTCCGCCCACTTCAATGCTTCACCCGCTCGCTGCTGCGCCAAATAGATTCTTGCGACAGCTCCTTGAACGTCTTGATGCGATACGGTCTTCATCACCGCGTCGGCATCGAGCAGCGCTCCCGGCAGATCGGTTTCAGCTTTGTGTAAAATTCGCTGAGCCGCCGCTGGACCGAGGACGATCTGGTCCGCCGCGCGGAAGCAAGTCTCCGCTCGGTCTGGAATGTCAAGATCCAGGTAAAAGTGACCACAAAACGAAAGCTCTTCGGCCGTCTCCGCCTTGCGAAATTGATCGTCGACATTCAACCATTCTGCCCTGCTCAACTTGTTTCCATCCAGGGCCATCCGCGCGGGCGTGTAGCCATGGTTTTTTGCCAGCGCAGTCAACCACGCCTTTCGCGCGTCCTCTGAACGATGCAGCTGCGAGTAAATGAGCCCTTGTAAGAAATAGCTAGTCCCGAAATCTGGTTGGACCTCAATCCTCTCCGCCACATGTTGAAGCGCGGTCGAATCGTCACCTGCTAGGAACAACAGCTCTGCCAAAAGAAACGGTGCCGTCACCTTTGAGCCCATTCTGATTGCGTTTTCGCACGCCTGGCGCGCCTGTGGAGTCTTTCCCTGAAGACGCAGAATTTCGCACTCGAGCGATTTGATTCCACTCTGGCGCAGGAGACCGGAAGCGCGCCCATCCCGAAGTATCAACTTCTCCGGCGGGGTACGACGGAGCGTAACCAAGGCGCCCTCGAGATCGCCCAACGTGTATTGGGTTTCCGCCAATCTGTATGCGGCCTCCAAGTCGTACGGGTCTTTGAGCAACAAATGTCCATAGACTTGCTCGATAGACGGGAAGTCGAATAGCTGCCTTAGCAGCCACGCATCAACGCGACTCGTGCGCGATAACTCTTCCGGAATCGCCCTCTTCAAATCGGCGACGGTATTGATCCCGAAGCGCTTGTTCAGCCGAGGAAGAACGCGTTCGATGGGTTGAGGCAAAAGACGTTTGGCTGGCTCCGGAGCCTTGGTTGAGACCGGGTGTTCGTCTGTAGTCGGCGAATGCGCCGGCCCTTGTGACGTCGCGCAGCTCAGGATTGCTGCGCCATAGAGCAAGGCGCAGATTGCTTGCGTCGGTCTGCTCGCGGAATGGACCACGGTTCTCTGGGAGCGGGAATTCGAATTAAAGCAGAGCGCCAATTGGCCGTCGATCGCGAGACGGCAGGCAAGGCTCGGCCGAGAGTACGAGCTCGGGGGTCCCAACATACCCTGTAGTCACCGGGTGGGAAACAAGCGCGTTCAAGCTAGCCAACGCCCGCGCGACGACGTAGCGTGCCCGCGCGCTGGGTGCATACGCCCAGTTGCCTCTACTCGAGAAACAGAAGGCGTTTGGGAGGGAACATGCGATCAACGTCTCGCCAATTCTATCTTGTCCTTGCCCTCATCCTCCCTGCGCCGCCAGGCCCTGGCGCTGCTCCAGCGGTCTCTGTAACCGATGTCGGTCCAGAAGCAGGCTTGGTTTTCGGAGGTGTGTTTATGCTTCGCGGAAACCAGGAAGTCCTCGTTACCTCCGGCCGCGCCGGCATCTTAAAGACACCCAATGGCGGTCAAAGCTGGATCCGGCAGGAACCCGGATTGGTAACCAAGTTCGGCGTGGAACCATACGCCAACATTCTCTGCCAGTCTCGCTCCGAGCCCGAGATTGTATATGTCGCCACCATTCAAGATGGGATCTCTCGAACGGCGGACTTTGGCGAGACCTGGGAGCCGTTGACGCAACTGGAGAACCCTACGATCACCGGCTGCGCGGTCGACCCAGTCGATGCAGCTGTGGTTTACGCGCTGGCAGCAGTCATCGACCCTACTTTCCCAGGCGTGCTGTTCAAATCAGTTGACTCTGGTCGAAGCTTCTCCACGGTGGGCGCGGGACTACCGACGCTCGACGCTACGACCTCGGTTGCCGTGGCACCAACGAATCGACATACGGTCTATATCGCCGATAGCGGCACTTTCGCTGGCCTCTACGTATCCCCGGACGGCGGTCTCAATTTCGACGTGCTTCCGAACGCGCCGGTCGCCCCATTCGGCGTCTACCCGCACCCTACGCTGGATGGAACGCTGCTCGTCTTTGGAAACGATGGACTGTTCATGTCAACCGATGGCGGCGCGAGCTTCTCCCAGGTCGGCGCCGGACTTTCGCTTCGTGCTGTGACGCTCGCCTTTGACACTACCGACGCTTCGCTGATTTACGCGGCGGCACGAGAGGATGGTCTCTTCCTATCCGTCGACGGCGCACTTCACTTTGAGCGCCTGCCCGGACTGGGCGAAGAACAACTAAGAGGCATCGGGGTCGATGCCGTGGGCGTCAGTCCAGGGGATGAGTGCGGGCCGCCGGTTCTCTTCGCCGGGACTTCACTTGGCCCGTTTCGATCGGATGATCGCGGACAGACGTTTATCCCCATCCACAACGGGTACCGCGGCACGCAGGTGAACGATCTCGCCGTCGATGCCAGCGGCAGACTCCTGGTCGCGGCAATTAATACAATTGGCGTCTTCCGCTCGATCACCCCCGGCGATTATCAGTTCATCGGCCACACACTCCCTCGCGCGACAGCGGCCTCCGCCGTATCGATCGGCGCCGCGCCGAGCGACCCCGAGCTTTACATCGCGGGATCCCTCTACGATGGGATGTACCGAACGACCGATGGAGGCCAGTCCTGGACGCCAACTGACGGCCTTCAGCCGTTTGGCGGTCGCCAGCGCATCGCTTTTGCTCCCAGCGACGCGAGCCGCGTCTACGTCGTTAGCTCGGCAGAAAACCTCCTTCTTCGCTCCAGTGATGGGGGACAGTACTTCGAGGGCTTTTTAAGTCAGCCTGGGGCGCTGGGTGCAATTGCAATAGACCCCCACAACGCGGACGTGCTCTACGTGGGCACTTGGTCCAGTAATCAGGGCCTCTTCAAGTCCGTCGATGGAGGCCGGACGCTGCTGAGGCTCGGTGCGACAGGGAATTTCGCGGCCATCGCGCTGGATCCGCAAAGGCCTTTCGTCATCTATGCGGGCCTGCGCTTTGGCTCAGTGATTCGCTCGCTCGATGGCGGCGCCAGCTTCGCGCCGGCGGATCTTGGCCTTGTGGGGGACCGTGTACTCGCGCTGGCCGTGGATCCAACGCATCCGATGCGCTTGTTCGTCTGGATGCATGCAGGAGGACTGTTCCAGAGCGACGACGGAGCGGATTCCTGGAGCGCGGTCGACACCGGGGAGACTCTCCGTCGTTCGACGGCGCAGGCCGGTCAAACCGCAATGGCAATCAATCCAAGCGACCCCGAACATGTCTATGTGGGAAACGGCAGTGTGCTGCAGGCCGAGTTCTCAAAGTGAACTGTTCGCGTCCCTGGCTCATACAAATGCCGCCATTGCTGCAGCGAAACCGTAGCGAAAGCGTCCGGTGGATCGAAGGATGAAGCCGAGCGGGCCCCGCGTTAGAAAACGCCGTGTCGCAACCGCGCCGAGGAAGAGGACGCGTCGCAATGCTCATACTGTCGCTGGCGTTGGCTCTTGCCGCAGCAGCCGCCGTGCTCAACGGAACGCTGGCCATGCCGCGCTACCGCGGGCCGCGCTCGGATCATTTCGACGGCGAGCACTTCCACAACCTGCAGCCGGTTGTGCAGGCCCGCGGAGGCTTCTTCCGCTGGGTGCTCAACCGCGAGCGCGGACCGTGGCGCGAGGAGCCGGGG
>DATFTC010000087.1:0-24259 GCA_035262305.1 Myxococcaceae bacterium
GGACGTTGACTCGGGGCTCTCCGAGAAAGCCCAGTGTGCGCGGCTCGGTTTCGGTGGCAATCAGATTACGGACCCGGTCCGCCGCGATACCTCGGGCAGCGGCGATTCGCGGCGCTTGCCATAACGCTGCCTCTGGAGACAGATGAGGATCCAACCCGGAGCCGGAAGCGGTGAGCAGCTCGGCGGGCACCGGACCTCGGGCCGCCGGATTCTCCCGGCGCAGCCGTTCCAAGTCAGTGGCCGCGCGCTCTCTGAGCTTTTGCGAGGTCGGCCCCAGATTGGAGCCCGAGGACGACGTCGCGTCGAAGCCCTTGTCCCCTGCTGCGGAGGGACGAGGCTGGAAATAGCAAGATTGGGTGAAGGGCTGGGCGATCAATTCTGAGCCCACCACCCGACCCTGCTCGTCGGTGACAAAGCTGCCATTCGCTGCCGAAGGAAAGAACAGCTGACCAATTCCGGTGACCGCCAGGGGATACAGAACTCCGGTGAGAAGCAGGGTGACGACGGTGGTGCGCAGTGCAATCAGCAAATTGGTTTTCATCGAGCTCACCTATACGAGTCGCACGGCCTCCAATACCAAGTCGATCAACTTGATCCCCACGAAGGGGGCGATCACGCCTCCTACGCCGTAGATCAGCAGCGATCGCCGCAGCAACGCCGCGGCGCCCAAGGGCCGGTATCGAACGCCGCGCAGCGCCAGCGGAATCAGCAGAACAATGATGATCGCATTGAAAATCACTGCGGAGAGAACCGCGCTGAAAGGCGACGCCAGCTTCATCACGTTCAGCGGCGCAATCTGCGGATACACTCCGGCGAACAGCGCCGGGAGAATCGCGAAATACTTGGCCACGTCGTTTGCTATCGAGAACGTCGTTAGTGTGCCGCGCGTCATCAACAGCTGTTTCCCGACCTCGACCACCTCCAGCAGCTTGGTTGGATTGGAGTCCAAGTCCACCATGTTGCCCGCTTCCTTCGCCGCTTGAGTGCCGGTGTTCATCGCCACACCGACATCCGCCTGCGCCAAAGCGGGTGCATCATTGGTCCCGTCGCCGGTCATCGCTACCAGCTTGCCCTTTGCCTGCTCGGTCCGGATCAGTTTCATTTTCGCTTCCGGCGTGGCTTCGGCGAGAAAGTCGTCCACGCCCGCCTCGCGCGCGATCGCGGCGGCCGTCCGCGGGTTATCGCCGGTGATCATCACCGTTCGAATTCCCATCGCCCGGAAGCGGTCGAAGCGCTCCTTGATTCCGCCCTTCACCACGTCTTTGAGATAAATGACTCCCAGAACGCGGTTTCCTTCGGAAACGGCGAGCGGCGTTCCCCCCGAGTCGGCAATCTGCTGGTTGATTTCATCCAACCGCGGAGGAACAGAGCCGCCCAACGACTGAACATGAGCGCGGATGGCATCGACGGCTCCCTTTCGGATAATTCGATTGCCGATGTCGGCGCCGCTCATGCGCGTAGTTGCGCTGAAGCGAATAAACTTCGCGCCTTCCTGCTTCACCTCGCGACCGCGGAGGCCGTACCGTTCCTTGACCAGCACGACGATGGAGCGGCCCTCGGGTGTTTCATCCGCCAAGCTGGCGAGCTGCGATGCATCGGCGAGCTCCTCGATGGCAACGCCCGGCATCGGTATCAGGTCGCTGGCCATGCGATTGCCGAGGGTGATTGTGCCCGTCTTGTCGAGGAGCAGAGTGTCGACATCTCCAGCTGCCTCGACCGCCCGCCCGCTCATCGCGATAACATTTTTTCGAATCAAGCGGTCCATACCAGCGATGCCAATGGCAGACAGAAGGCCGCCAATCGTCGTCGGAATCAGGCAGACGAGAAGAGCCACAATGACTGTGGTGGACAAGCGAATGCCTGAGTAAAGCGCCAGCGGCACCAGTGTCACGCACGCGAAAAGAAAGACGAGGGTCAAGCCCACCAGCAAAATGTGCAATGCAATTTCATTTGGAGTCTTCTGCCGCTCGGCGCCTTCGACGAGCGCAATCATCCGATCCAGGAAGGATTCGCCCGGGTTGGAGGTAATGCGAATGACGATTCGATCCGAGAGTACCTTCGTGCCGCCGGTCACTGCGGATCGATCCCCGCCGCTTTCGCGGATCACCGGTGCGGATTCGCCGGTGACCGCCGATTCGTCCACCGAAGCGACACCCTCGACTACCTCTCCGTCTGCAGGGATCGAGTCATTCGCCTGGCAGACAACCGTGTCCCCCTTGCGGAGCGTATCCGCGAGAACCCGCTCTTCCTTTCCATCGACGAGCTTTCGCGCCTCGGCGGTTTTGCGCATTTTCCGCAGGGCATCGGCCTGAGCCTTGCCACGGCCCTCGGCGACGGCCTCGGCAAAGTTGGCAAAGACCACTGTGAACCAAAGCCAAACTGCCACCAGACCGGTGAACCAGCGCGGAGCTGAAGGCGCGACGAAGAGGTCGCGAATGAAAACCAAAGTGGTGAGAACACTGCCGACCTCCACCACAAACATCACTGGATTTTTTGCCACCAGCCAGGGCGAAAGCTTCCGAAAGCTGTCAACCGCTGCTTGTCGCAAAATGATCGGGTCGAACAAAGACAATTGTTTGGTCGTCGCCATTAGAAGACCTTGCCTCCCAGCGACAGAAAGTGCTCGACGATCGGACCCAGGCTGAGCGCCGGGAAGAAGGTGAGTGCGCCGACGATCAGCACCACAGAAACGAGGAGGAGGGTGAAGAGCGGACCGTCGGTGGGAAAAGTGCCCAGACCTGGCGCTACCGCCTTCTTTCCCAGCATCGAGCCGGCGATCGCCAGGACGGGCACGATCATCAAGAAGCGGCCTACCAGCATCGCAATGCCGATGCTGGTGTTCCACCAATGCGTATTGGCATTGAGCCCGGCGAATGCGGAGCCGTTGTTTCCGACCGCGCTGGTATATGCGTAGAGGATTTCGCTTAGCCCGTGCGGCCCTGCGTTGTTCAGCGAGGCAGTGCCATAAGGCGCAACTGAGGACCAACCGGCCAGCCCGAGAATGACGAACGGGAAGATCAGGATGTAGACCATCCCCAGCTTCATCTCCCGCGCCTCGATCTTTTTGCCTAAGTACTCCGGCGTGCGGCCGACCATCAGGCCGGCGATGAACACCGAGAGCACCACGAAGATCAGCATCCCATACAGCCCCGCGCCGACACCGCCGAAGATCACCTCTCCAAGCTCGATGTTTACAAGTGGGACGAGCCCGCCCAGTGCCGTGAAGCTGTCGTGCATCGAATTTACCGCACCGCACGAGGCGTCGGTGGTGACGGTGGCGAAGAGCGCTGATGCTGAGACGCCAAACCGCACCTCCTTGCCCTCCATATTTCCCAGGCTATGGTCAACTCGCGCCTGGACGAGCGCGGAATTGGGGTGAGACTCGGCCCAATAGGCCGCGGTTACGCCCATCAGGAATAAAACAGACATCGCGGCAAAGACGGCCCAACCCTGTTTTTGATCTCTAGCCATTCTGCCAAAGGTATAGGTGAGCGCAGCGGGGATGGCGAAGATGAGCACCATCTGAACGAAGTTGGTGAGCGGAGTCGGATTCTCGAACGGATGAGCGCTGTTTGCGTTGAAAAACCCTCCCCCATTCGTGCCGAACATTTTGATCGCCTCTTGTGAGGCGACCGGGCCCATCGGAATGAGTTGCTTGGTCCCTTCGAGATTGACCACCTCGCGATAGGCCGAGAAGTTCTGCAGCACACCCTGCGAGATGAAGAAAATCGCGGCGATGATGCTGACCGGGAGCAACAGATAAACGGTCACCCGGATCAGATCGGCCCAGAAGTTGCCCAGGGTCTTCGCTCCCTCGGCGCCCGTCCCGAGCACTATCGAGGGACTTGTCCCGAGCGTTGTCGAGGGAGCACGCCGAACCAGACCCCGAGCCAACGCGATCGCCACTGCGATGCCCGACGCAGCAGAGGTGAAATTGTGCCAAGCGAGCCCGGCCATCTGTGTGAAATAGCTCATGGTGGATTCGCCCGAGTACGACTGCCAATTGGTATTGGTGGTGAAGCTCGCTGCGGTATTGAACGCCAGATCCGGAGCGACCGCGGCAAAGTGTTGCGGATTCAAGGGCAGCAGGTGCTGAAGCCGCTGAATGGCATAGGTCACCAGCATTCCAAACAAGCTGAAGGCGAGCAGAGCTAAAGCGTACTCCTTCCACGTGTGCTCGGCCTGGGCGTCGACCCCGCAAAGTCGAAGCAAGAATCGCTCGACTCGTCCAAGGACGCTCGGCAAAGGCCGGCGCTCGCTCTCAAGAGCTCGGTAGATATAAATACCGAGCGGCTTGGTAACCAAAAAGATGACCAATGCAAAAACGACGATTTGCAACCACCCGATGGTAGTCATGAGTTCGCTAGAATTTCTCGGGGCGCAGCAGCGCGTACAGCAAATACGCAGTCAGCAGCACGGAAAGTATCGCTCCAACCCAGTATTCCAACTGCATTTTTCTCCCTTAAAATCGGTCGCAGGCAGCGACGTAAGCCCAGCCGATGGCAAAGAAAATGACCGTCAAAAAGATAAAGATTATGTCTTGCATTCTCCGTCCATGATCATCAAATGATTACCCGTTTGGCTTAAGGGCGGGGTTGTCGAATGATGGCGCTGAAGCCGCGAAAGCCATCGCTCTTGATAAAATCTGGTTCGCTGTCTTGTTGTCTGGCCCGCGTACGCTGACCAAGAAGTTGCCGCTTTCAGACTCGACGGTGATATTCAGCCAGCTCTGTGGAAGCCAGTAAGGATCCGACGTCAATTCGATTTCTCCACTTCGCCCCAGCACGCGCCTGGCCTGGTGGCAGAGGAGCAGCGCCTCGAAATCGCTGGTTGTCATTCCGGCGATCGGCCGAAGCCTGAGTTTCGCGCCTTGTAGACGCGCCTCATTTCCGCTCCGGCCGGTTCGGACGCTAGAGTAAATTTCCTCAACTCGAACGACAGAGCGGGCATCGAACAGGTTCTCTGGGTACTCGGGAGCGCGACCCGCAGGGCAGACCGCGGCTTCTGTCTCCTTCGCTTCACTCGCTGGATCTTTTCGCGCAGGCAGAAACAAGGAGCATGCCGAGCAAGGGACGAGCAGCGCCACGAACCGAACCCTTGGCATGCCCATCGGTTAACCTCCCTATATCCGGAACAACAGCGAAAAAATGAGCCGTGTCTCGGATTTGACCAGATCAGGCACGAAGCCGGCGGGGTCACCGATGGGAGGGTTATAGCCGTTGGGCGACGTCACTCCGCCGTGGCCAGCGAAGTATGGAACGTTCGCTTCCCGGTGCACCAGCTCGATCCCCCAAGTGGAATATTCGTTTGGCATGTATTGGATGTTGGTCTGCACGTCCCAAGCATCAAAAACGTCGCCTTTATTCGTGGTGAAGGTGGTGGCGGCGACTCCGGTGGGAAGCAGAACCAGATACCGACCTGGGTTGTGCATGCGCCCAGTACCGACCGTCCAGCCAAACAGGTCGTTCAAGAACCAGACTCGATTGTAGAACATCCCGCTGATGAAATTTTGTGCCGGCCCTCCATCGCCGCCGAACGGGGTGACGCCGGCTCCCGATTCGAATCCAAGATCTCCTGTAATCGAGAATGCAGCTTTTGAGATCCGACCGCCGGGATTGTTGTAGTAGCGCAGTAGGAAGCTGTTGTCGCTGTGAAAGCGAACCCGGGTCGAGGTGTTGGGCGTATCGAAGCCCACGTACCCGTTGGCGAGGATGGAGATATATTCCTCGGGCCGCCAGAGGATTTGGTACCCAACGCCGGGCGCTTCATTGAACATGCCATACGTCTGCCAGCCATTGATTAGCCAAAGCTCGACCTTGAGCCGGTCACTGGGGAAGGTTTGTAATCTCAAACCGGTGAAGAACCAGGGCGTGTTATCGGAAGTGTAGGACGGTTGGTACACCCAATTCTCGAAGTTGTTGTAGGACAAGAGCCCGACGTACGACATGAACATCCCTACGTCGAGGTTGATGCCGTGCCATACGTCCCAGTGATAGCCGGCGTAGGCCTCGCTGATGTAACGGAGAGCGGTGTAGAGATCGAATTGTCCGCGCAGCGGGGTGAGGTCGTTGCGCGGAACGCCGGTGGCGCGCGTTCCAAATTGCAGTAACAGCCTCCCGCGTGCGTGCTTGTAGTGAAAGTCGCCGCCAAAAGCGATGAATGAGAGGTTGACCTCGCCCTCGCGGAAGGTCGCCGTTGAGCCGACGTTGGTGTGGTCGATGGGGTTGTTGAAGGAATAGTTGTAATTGATGTCGGCGGTAAAGGTGCCGGTGAAATACTTGGTGTCCAGCAAGGACGCGTGCTGGCGGGAGCCTCCATTGAGCCAGGTGAAGTCACCCCAAGCGAACGGCTCCGCGGGCGCTGCAGGACCCGGTGCAGCACCTCCAGCCGAGTTGCCGCTGGAGGGATTCGGATCGGAGGGCGCTGTGTCGGTGTCAGCTGCGTCCGCCTGGGCAGTGAATCCAGACAGAAGAATGGCTGCACCGGCAGTGCAAACGATCGCCGTTCGAATTTCTTGCATGGCCGCTGACTCAGTGCAGAAAATGTGCCGATCGCCGGCTGTGAACGGCCCCGCATATTGTCGGCAGAAAGCAACGCCTCGCGCCTCGAATTGCAATCCATACGCCGGCGCAACTTGCAAGATGCAATGCGACCCGTCAATCAAGTCTTGCGTCGCTAGATCGACTTGCGGAGGCACTCGGCCGACAAAGCGCGACGCAACTTCGCCTCGGCGAGTGCTCACCGACGCGCTCTTGCCTCCACGAAAGCGTTCGCCCGATTGAGGATCTCCTCCGCGTCCTTGATGCTCTGCCCTCGAATGAAAATCTGGAAGCCGGCGTGCGTTGCAGCCACCTCGATATTCACCATCCTTCCCGGCAGCCAGAAGGGATCGTCCGGCAGCGTTGTCGCCGGAATGTGACCGAGCACGCGCCGAGCGCTGTGACACTCGAGCGCGCGATCAAGCCATGTGGCGCTGAAGCCCTTCACTGCGCGCACTCTGATGCTGGCGCCGCTGAGCTGTGAGTAATTCCCTCCAACTCCGCGACCGCCGGAGGAGACCGCGGTGTAGATTGGTTCGGCGCTGTCTACTGTGTCCGAGCTGAACAGCGGAGCGAGAGACGCCTCATCGACATCCGCCCCACACCGCGCACGCTCCATTTCTGCCGCCTGTTCCGCGACGGGGCGAGGCTGCGGCACAGCACAACCGAGGAGCAACGCCGATGGAATCAAGGAAACGCCTAGCGCGCCGATGAGCGAAAAAAAAAGTGCTCCCGACCTTTGGATGGACCTGCGGGACCTCTGCATCCGTACCTCCAACGACCCTGATTGCGATTCGCGATGCATCGAGCGTGCCCGCCGCTGGTTCGAGTCAATTCAAAGGATTCGGGTGAATGCGAGGAAGCGCTTGGCCGAGGGATTGCGAAATGCAAGCTGGCGGCAGACGCTTTTCCAAGCTCGGACAAGCAGCAGCTCGGTCGACCGCTTTCATCACGCAGTATCAAAGACGACGCTATTCGGCGCAGCAACCAGCCCCTGCAGCCGCAGTAGATCTCGTGCGTGAGCGCGGCGACTCAGTTACACAGTTGGAATGTGGCAACCGACCTCGGCGCCGCTCCGTAGGACCTGGACGGATCGAGGCAGCTGGTTTCGACTTCAACCTGGAGGAAGAGCTTTGTGTCGAAGGGGCTGAGGCGACTCGCGATCGCAGTAATGCTGCTCGGCGGACTGCATTACTACATCGGCGCTCGGGTAATCGGCGGAGCCGGTTTGCAAGGACGCGCACTGATCGCAGCCTGGATCGCCTTGTGGCTGTTGCTGGCCTCCATTCCGCTCGGCCTTCTCTCGGGGCGCTCGTTCCCGCCGTGGATTGCCCGGCCCATTCGCGCCGTTTCCCACGTGTGGATTGGCCTGTTCGGCTTGGCGCTCAGCGCGGTTGTCATTACGGACGCGATTCGATTTCTGGTCGATCTCTGGGGTACCAGCCCGGCGCAGAGAATGAAGCTCGGCGAGATCCAGGCCGTCGTCGTGCTTGCGATTGTGGGGCTTGCGGGGGCGATTGGCTTTCGCACCGCACGGGGGCCGGCGCGGCTGGAGTCGATCCGCTTTCCATTAATCCGCCTGGGAAGCGCGTTCGATGGCTTTCGAATTGTCCAGATCAGCGATCTGCACATTACCGATAGGCAGGACCCAAGAATGCTGGCGCGGCTAATCGAGCAGGTGAATGCGCTCCAACCGGACTTGATAGCCATCACCGGCGACCTGATCGATGGCGACGTCGATGATCTGCGACCGCACGTTGCGCCGCTGGCCAATCTGAGAGCAAAGGAAGGCGTTTTCTTCGTTACCGGCAACCACGAGTACTACCACGGCGCCGATGATTGGTTGAATGAAGTCAGACGTCTGGGAATCATTGTTCTGCAGAATGAGCACCGGGTGCTACGGCGCGGAGCCGAAGGGTTGGTCGTTGCGGGCGTGACTGACTACAATGGCGGGCAGTTCCATCCGAGCCACGAATCGCGCCCCGATCTCGCCTTCGCCGGTGCACCCCAGAGCTTCCCTCGGATTCTCCTGGCCCATCAGCCTCGAACAGCAAGGCAGGCCGCGAAAGAGGGGGTCGATCTACAGCTGTCCGGCCATACGCACGGAGGGCAGATCTTCCCTTTCATGTTTTTCGTTCGGATGCAGCAGCCGATGGTCAGCGGCCTGAAGAAGCTTTACGGTCTGTGGGTGTACACCAGCCGTGGAACAGGATACTGGGGCCCTCCGATTCGGGTCGGCCCCGCTCCGGAGATTACCGAGATCCAGCTGGTGGCAGGCACGGAGCGATTGGACCCGCGAAAAGATCGCGCGGACATCGTCGCGGCGAGCTGAGCTCGGGCCGGAAGGCGCAACTCGCGATCAGAGCGAGCTCAACACATCCAACATTCGCTGCCGCATTTTTTCGTCGGGAAGTCTGCCGCGGGCCGCTTGCATGTTGTCCGCCAAGTGTTTTGGATTGCGGGTCGCGGGTATTACGCAGGTGACCGCCGGTTGCGCCAGGATGTACTTGAGGAAGAACTGCGCCCAACTGGTGGCGACGAACTCCGATGCCCAATCAGGCACGGGTCGACCCTTGACGCGCTCGAACAAGCTGGCTCTGGCGAATGGGCGGTTGACGAGCACCGCCGTTCCGGAAGCCGCCGCCGCGGGCAACAGTCGCGCTTCGGCCTCCCGTTCTGCCATCGAATAGTTGAATTGCACGAAGTCAATCTGCTTCGACGATACCTGCTTCTCCAAGGCCGCGTGTGAGCCTTCACGGTAGTGCGTCACGCCGATGTAGCGAACTTGTCCGGCCTGCTTCCATTCCTTGAGCCACTTGAGATGCGTATCGACGTCGAGCAGATTGTGTACTTGGATCAGATCCAGCTTGTTTGTCTTCATCCGACGCATCGACTCTCGCGCCTGCTCTATTCCGGCGTCGCGCCCGTTCGTCCATACCTTGGTGGCGAGGAACAGTTGTTTACCGATGTCGAGCTGGGCCACCGCCTCGCCAATCACCGACTCCGAGGCGCCGTACATCGGCGAGGTGTCCACCAGTCGGCCGCCCAGGCGCGCGAAGTCGCGCATCACTTCTTTGACCTGCGCGCGATCGGCAGAGCTGGTCACATCGAACGTCTGAGAAGTGCCAATTCCCATCGCCGGCAGGCCCTCGCCTGAGCTGGGGATTTTTCGGGCCAGAGGAGATTCGCTCGCGGGCGAGGCATCGCCGCTTTGCAAAACAGCGCCCCCGGCGACACACCCTGCCCACTTGAGGACTTCACGTCGCGAGATCATCGGATCTTTCATCGGGGGCTCCTTAGCACAACCCTCTTGCAACGATCGGAGTCTCGTGCTAGATGAATTTGATAATGAGAATCAATCTCAATATTCCCTGGGAGGGAGTCGGGTATGAGGGGTTCGCCGAGCATTCTTTTGGAGATGAGTCTTTGCGCAGCGGCGGCAATTCTGCTTCTGCCTGCCCGCGCAGGAGCGGATCGCCGCGCGTACGGTGAAACGTACGAAGCAGTCACCGCACCGAAGGGAGAGCTCGACGTCGAGATGTGGAACACCTATGCGACGGATGGCGAGGTAACAAACGGCCCCGCATCCAAGGGATACCGAGGAATGCTGGAGCTGGAGTACGGAATCACATCCGCGTGGGACATCGCGCTCTACAATCTCCTGGACGTCGTCGCTGATCCTGGGGACTCGGGCTACGCCGGTTTCAAGATCGAATCGCGCATTCGCCTGGTGCCCGCCGGAGACTGGTTTGTCGATCCCGTCCTCTACTTGGAGTACCAGCGCCTGTTCCGCGGCGATGCGCAGCAGAAGGCCGAGGTGAAGCTCATTCTCGGGAAGGACATCGATGCGTGGAATATCTCGACCAACATCGCTTTTGAGCTGGAGCGTTCCGTCGACGCGCAATACATCCCGGAGGTGGAATATGCGTTCGGCGTCAGCCGCGAGATCGCCGGACCGGCGCTCAAGCTCGGTGCCGAAATCTTCGGGAAAGCCGAGAAACCCCCGGACCAGAACACCCTGTTCTTTGCCTGGGCTGGCCCCGCGATCTCATGGGCAACCACGATGCGCGGTCCGCTGCGAGGCTTCTGGATAACCTTGGCCGCCGGCGGAGGGCTTACCTCTCAATCCCAGGCGTTTTACGCTCGGGCGATCCTTTCCCTGCAATTCTGACCGTCGCGCAAACGATGCAGCTACCCTTGGCGGCCCAGGCTTCATCCCGCTCTACGTGGCGCGATGTTCGGCTCGCGGTCAAAGGCTGCGGATGCCGCTGACCGCGAGCGAGAGCGCTCATCCAACCCGCTGTGCGCGGAAGGCAATGACCAAAGAGTTGCATGGTGCACTGGCGCTCCTCCGCGCGCTGAAGACGAATTCGGCATGGCTTGGGCGCGCTCGGCAGCAGGGCGGCTGGAAGTGAGCAGCTTGAGCGCCGGCAAGAGCACGAGGGCGCAGATGATGGACGTCACCTCTCCAACCAGCGCGTACAGGCCGAATGAGCGAAGGGCGCGATTGACGGAGGGAAGAAGCGAGGCGTAGCCGATCATCGATGTCCAAGAGCAAAGGGCCACCGCGGGGCCCACCTCAACCAAAGACGCGAGCACTTGGCCGCCGCGCTCCCGGATCCTGCTGACCACGTTGGCGCCGTAGTCGACTGCGATGCCGAAGGTGATCGGAAAGACGATGAAGTTGAAGAAATTGATCTTCAGGCGCAGCAGCACCGCTGCCCCGCCCATCAGAACGACGCCCGCGATCAGCGTGCCGAGGACGAACGCGCTGTCCCGACCCGTTGAACCCGTCCGGAAAAATATGAGGACCAGGATGCAGACGCCAGCGAGCGACAAAAGACTGGTGCGCGGGCCCTCGACTTCAATATCTCTGAGCAGGTCAGCGACCACCACGTCTTCTCCCGCCGCCTCGTAGAGCTTGCCTTCCACTGGAACGTTGCGCACCGCTTGCACGAAGGCCTGTAGATTGGGAGCGAGCTCGAGCTTCGCCGAATGGCCGGCGGTTACCGTGGCGATCCGGCCCAGCGTCCCATCTTGTTCGCGGAAGCGATCCACCAGCGTCGGCGGTGCGTCGGTGGCGGTGACCACTCTCTGGGCAGCCAGCTCGGTGCGCAATTGCCGAAGGCGTTGGCTTTGGTTGGGGTCGACACTGTCGAGAACAAAATCCGAAATGCGGTGCTCGATGTCTCTGATGAGCGCCAGCTTTTGCTCCTGCTGCTCCGGAACCACGGAGGCGATTGTCTCGCAACCCTCGATGAGGCCCGCCCGGCGAGGGTCCGCCTGCCGCTGCCGGATTACCTGGCAAAACTCAGTTGCCGCCTGTGGGGACGGCAGCAGCGCGATCGCACCTTCGATCGACATGCCCAGGGAAGCCTGCGCCCGGTCGTTGTATCGGGCCACTTCGTTGTTCTTTTTTACCTCGTTGGTGACGTTGTTCAGATTGCGTTCCATGGCGTCCGGAAGGAAGCGAACGAATTGCACCGCGGAGAGGAGCGTCAAGGCTCCAAAGATCGCCACCACTGCTCCGGGTCGCTCGCCGAACTGCTCGACGACAGAGATGAGCTTGGACGTCGGTCGGATGCGTTTCGCTTGAGGGCGAAGCGGTCGGATCCGCTCGAAGATCGCCAGGAACGCCGGCACGAGGGTGAACGTGGCGACCCACGAGAGCAGCATTCCAATCCCGCCGATCAGCCCGAAGTGCCGGAAGCCGCGATTGGCGGCGATCAACAATACGATGAACGATACGCTCGAGGCTGCTGAGGCAAGCAAGGTGGCCGAGGCCGCAGTCTGAGCGCCCTCGATCGACGCCGCCGCAAGTGGCACCCCTTTGCGCCGGAGTTGCCGCTGCCGCGCGAGGTAGATCAGCCCGTAATTGATGCCGTTCCCCACGACGATCGCCCAGAGAAACGCGGTTTGAGTGTTGAGGTAGCCGATTGCCAGTCGAGTGATGCCGAAGGTGACCGCGACCGCCACCAACATCGCAAGCCCGAGCGCGGCGGTGGAACGCAGGTCGCGAAAGAACAGAAGCATCGAGGCGAGCACCAGCGCCGCGACGAGAAGCGCGGTGGACCCAATGCTCCCAACGATCGCCTCGTACTCGGCGACCAAGATGGGAAACGTCCCCCCGAAGCCGACTCGCAGTTGATTGGCTTTAAGCTCCTCGGCAAAGCGATCGGCGACGCTGCGCATTTGATCCAGTAGCTTTCGGGCCTCGCCGACGCTCAGCGCGCTGCCCGCCGGGCGGACGATCATCGTCACCGATCGTCCGTCGGGATGGACGAAGAAGCCGCCCGGGTACTGGCGAAAGCGCTCAGCAACCTTTTCGCTCGGCAGAGGAGTCGCTGGGTCCGCCCACGCGCCGAGGTCCTTGGTGGGCAAAGGCCGCTCGGAGTTCTCGCCGTCCAAATGCAACAGCAGTGGATTGGCCCTCGCCTTGGCCTCGGAGATTGACTTCTTCAGCGCGTCGTCGGCCTTCTGCAGCTCCTCCAGGCTCGCGAACATCGGCCAATGTTCCGTGTACCACTTCTCGACCGGGGCTAAATTCCACTCCACCGACCGGATGACCGACGGCCCAAGTCGCAGGTACTCGTCAGCCAATTTCTCGGCGAATGCCTTGGCTTGAGTCAGGCCGCCAGCTGGATCATCGGTCTCGACTGTGACCAGCACCGTGCCGTCTCCGCCGACTCGCCGGAGCAGCTCTTTGATGTGGATCACGCTGGGGAGATTCGGCGGCAGCAACTCTTCAAAGGAGGAGCGGATCTCCAAGCCCAAAGTCAGCCACACCGAAACACCGGTGAGCGCCGCGGCGCCCAGCACGAATCGCCAGGGTCGACGCAGCGCAAGCTCGGTGATGCGAGATACCAGTTGGTTGAGGTTGCGGGCTTGCATTCAGAGCTATTAGATGCAGGTCCGGATACGAGGATGCAGCGCGCTTGGATGCCTGCCCAAGCAACTCACTGTTGCTCGCAAGGCAAAAGTGAAGCTAGGCCTCGGATGAGCGTTCTCGCGGGGATGGCTTGTTCAGCGATGCGGCGATGCCCCGCACCACCGCGCGGGGCGAGAGGCGCACCGAGCCGGCCAGGACTTTATTCTTCAGCCCATGCACGGCAATCGGCTTGCCCTTGAGCATTGCCTGGTAGCCTTCCCTCGCAACCTCCGCCGCGCTCATTGCGCCAAGTCGGAACAGGCGAGATCTCTCGTTGCCCGCCACCGCGGCGAACTCGGTGGCCGTTGCCCCTGGGACGCTCACCGTGGCAGTGACGCCCGTGCCTTTGAGCTCGTACCAGAGCGCCTCGGTAAACGAGTTCACGAACGCCTTGGTGGCGTAGTAGACCGCCATGAAGGGTCCGGGCTGAAACCCTGCCGTCGATCCGATGTTCAGCACCCGGCCGTGCCCTCTGCGAATCATTTCCGGAATGAAGGATCGCGTCAGCGCCACCAGCGCAACGATATTGACTTGCACCATCTCGAGCTGTTTGCTCAGGTCGCTCTCTGCAAACGCGCCGTTGGCGCCAAAGCCCGCGCTGTTGACCAGGTACTCGATCGCGAGTCCGCGCGCCTTCACCGCGTCGACGAGCCGCCCCGGCGCCGCGGGTTCGCTCAGATCTTCGGCAATCGTATGCGCTCGTATGCCGTGCGAGCTCGAAAGCTCCGTGGCCAGCGAATCCAGCCGGTCCTTTCGCCGTGCGACGAGCACGAGATCCCTCTTGTCCGCGGCAAAGAGCTTCGCGTATTGCAATCCGAGTCCCGACGATGCGCCGGTAATCACTGCTGTCTCCGCCATGGAAGTCCTCCGAGGTGTGGACCTACCTGAGATCGCCGTCGCGCGCCAGACCCTAGTCGTTGCCTCGCCAACAGACCCTTCGTTCGCTGCACACCACAAGCACCTAGGGCGGATTGACAACGTGATGGAGCGCGCTGAAACGGAGCGCAGCACGCTGGGCGGGATCGACCTCGACAGCGAGCATAGGAGGGCCAAGCATGAGAGGTGCAAAATACATTGTTGGCGCGTTGGGAGCTTTGCTAGTCGCGGCCATCGCCTGGGGCCCGCTCCGGGCGAAAGCCCAGAAGCAGGGTGCGAGCGACCAGCCAACCCAGTTCCAGGTCGACGCAACCTGGCCAAAATCCCTACCGTTTGACGCGGTGACCGGGAAACCGTGGGTCACCGGCGAGGTCGGCGGAACCTGTGTCGACTCACAGGACCACATCTTCTCGGTAAACCGCGCGTCGCAGAACGGACTGGCGAACGGCGAGGACCTCATCGCGGCGCCGGCGCCGCCGGTCATCGAATACGACACCGCTGGCAACGTGGTGAATGCCTTTGGCGAGCTGAGCGTCGTGCCGACCGGACTGCACGGGTGCTTCATCGACGCCCAGGACAACTTTTGGCTCGCTGGGAACGGCGACGGCATCGTACAGAAGTACACCCATGATGGTCGCCTTCTGCTTCAGATAGGCATCCATGGACGTTGCGACTCGCCCGACCACACTTGCGGCAGCCCCGGCAGCAATTCGAGTACGCGGCTCCTGAACCAGCCGGCGAATATGGCGGTCGATCCGACCAATGGCGATGTCTACATCGCAGACGGCTACGGCAATCACCGGATTGTTGTCTTTGACAGCAAAGGGACTTTCCTGAGGCAATGGGGCAACTCCGGCACCCTCCCCGGTCAGTTCCAACCCAACGATGGCGGCCATCCGCACTGCATCCGGATCAGCGCCGAGGGCCTGGTGTACGCGTGCGACCGCGGCAGTGATCGCATCCAGGTGTTTGAAAAGAACCCGACGAGTTGCGCGGGGGTACCGCCGGATCGCATCTGTCAACCCGTGCGAATGTACTCGGTGATTCCCGGAACCGGCGACATAAATATCGGATCGGCATGGGACCTCGATTTCTCCCGCGATGCGAGCCAATCCGTCTTCTACGAGGCCGACGGCGGAAATGAAATCCTGCACATCTTTGATCGCATGGCGGGTTCGATCATTGGCAACTTCGGTCGGCCCGGCCATCAAGCAGGCGAATTCACCTTCCTGCACTCGGTCACCATCGATTCGCAAGGTAACCTGTTTACCGGCGAGACGATCGGCGGTCGCCGGATCCAGAAGTTTGTGCCTGTGCGCGGCGCCAAGAAAAACGTCAACTGACATCGACAGGGCGGCCGGGAGGAACATCTCCCGGCCTCCTCGTTTCTAAGAGCATCCGGACGTGACCCAACGTGGTCGACTAGTGGTCCTTGTGTTTGGGTTTGCTTTGCTCGCGCCGACGCGAGCGGCCTCGCACGAGTTCGCTCTCGAAAGCACGATGACGGCCTTCGTCAAGATCGACCCTCGCGAGGCGCACCTCGTCGTTCGAGTGCCTCTTCATCTTCTTAGGTCCGCCCGGTTTCCGCTCAATGGCCGCGAGATCGATTTCACCCAATTGGATGCTGCGCTGCAACGAGCGCTGACAGACATCGCGCGCCACGTCACGCTTTGGGAGGACGATCGGCTTCTTTCTCAATCGAGCACCATCGGTCGGCTGTCATTGCCCTCGGACCGCTCATTCGATCGCTACGCGGACGCAGTGAGACACGTCGCCGAGCCGATCGACCAACGCATGGCCATTTACACAGACCAGGGCTTCGTCGACGCTCATTTCAGCTACGCCATCAGCTCGCCTGACTCGCGATTCGCGATTCAGACCACGCTCGCCCCTGAGCTGAAAGAGTACCTGAAGCTCGCGATGCGATATCTGCCGCTCGATGGGAGCAGCCGCGCGCTGCTGATCACCAGCCGAATGGGAAAGGTGTTTTTGAACCCGAGCTGGTATCGGGCGGCGGCGGGATTCGTACTCCTCGGAGTCGCGCACATCCTGAGCGGCCTGGATCACCTGCTCTTTTTGCTCTGCTTGATCATCCCCTTCCGCCGTCTACGCCAGGTCGTGCCGATCGTCACTGCGTTTACCGTCGCGCACTCGTTTACGCTGCTGGGCTCGGCCTACCACTTAGCTCCTGAGGGCGCGTGGTTCCCACCGTTCGTCGAGACGGCGATCGCTGCGTCGATCGTATTCATGGCTCTCGAGAACATCGTCGGCGCCGATCTTCGCCGCCGTTGGTTGATCACCGGGCTCTTCGGCCTGGTCCACGGCTTTGGGTTCTCCTACGGGCTCCAACAAAATCTCCAATTTGCCGGCAAGCACCTGCTCGTCTCGCTGTTCTCATTCAACGTCGGCATCGAGCTTGGCCAGATCGCGGTCCTGGCGGTGATGCTCCCGGCGCTGGCGCTCTTGTTCCGCGTCGTTCGCATCGAGCGGCTCGGCGTGATTGTACTTTCGGCGCTGGTGGCGCACACGGGCTGGCATTGGATGATCGAGCGCGGCGAGGTGCTGTGGAAGGTTCCGTGGCCTCGATTGGACGCCGCCGCTCTCGTCACGCTTGCCAGGTGGCTGATCGGCGCCCTGCTCGCGGCTTTTGTCTTCCGCCTCCTCGCCAAACGTGCAGGCGCGCTCTTTTCGCGGAGGGCGGAGCGCCGACGAGCATCCTGAATACTCGTTCCCCGCATTTTTCCTCATCAGGAAAGCCGAGAAACCTGCCCTTGCGCCCTCGACACCTGCTTCGAGGTTAGGCCACCGGTTTCGCGAGCGCTGGCGCGTCCTGCTCGCGGTACAGCCATGCCCCGACGAGGGCAGCGATGAGCACTGGGATCAAGTCGTAGATGGACCAGAGCGCGGGCAGACGTCGCCCAAAGAAGTTCATCGGGATAAGCCCGAGGAGCGGCACCGGAACGGAAAGGAACCAGGTGACAAGCCCTGCCAACAATGCAGTCCTGGGGCCGGCTCCGAATCGGGGCCGAATTGCCGCGTAAATCCAGACCAACGACAGTCCCCTCAGCAAATCATACAAAGCAAAATAGGGCATTCCGGCGCTGCCATGGGTTTGCGCCCGGCCAAGCCCGGCCATTACCCCAGCCCAACGTTCGGTAAGCAGCGCGCCATGCACAACGCCATCCCCGAAAAACATGATAATTCCCGCGACAACTCCGCCGGTAAACACTCGACCCGTATTTATGCTGGTCATTGGCCCTCCCGAGAACACGACCTCGAGCGATGGCGGATACTGCTCTGCCTCTCCGCCGAAGGCAAGGCGATCGGCGGAAAGGCTTGTCAGACGCGTCGCAGTGACGAAAAGACTCGAAACAGACAGGTCGCCGGCTTCGCCGGCGCTCGGGCTTAGAAGCCGTATCCGGCCGCGATGCCACCCCAGGGAACGAAAGTGGTCTGGCCGCCGGCCGCAATTAGAAACGGCGTGAAGCCGGCCTTGAAATTAAAACCGCCGTCGGTGGGAACGTATCGATATCCGACCGTTGCAGTGGGGGCGATGACAAAGCCACTCGCGCTGGAGGTTGCGCTAAAAGTAGAAGCGCCTGAGCCCGAAAAATACATCATCACGCCGCCGGCGCCGAGCTCGAGCTTGTGGTTGGGGGTTCCGATGCCGAGGTAGCTGAACATCAGTGGCGCGGCAAACCATGAGACACTCGCGGTCGAGGTACCCGCGCTGGTGGTTGCGCTCGCGCTCACGGACATGAACATGGCTCCGATTCGGATCGCCGCGTCGTCCATGACAAACCTCTCGTAGTTGATCGAATACAGCGCACCATTGCCACCGAGCTCGACGTAAACCGAGTTCTTCGCACTGCGTTCGCTTTTCGCCTGCAGACCCTGAGTCTCGTCTGCTCTTGCTGCGCCTGCCGCAAGAACGATTAGGCCCATCGTCAGACAACCGCACATGGATCTCATCATCTAGTTTTCCTCCACCGAGTCTGGTCAGTGACTCAAACCGGCGTTTCGCAGCGCTTCACTGCTGACGTTGAATTGGTATTTGCTACCGGACTTTTATGAGAAGACAGCCGTGCGATCGTTGGGCTCGGTTCTGCAATGCCCCTGCACGGCCTCGATACAGAATGATACACAGTATCAAGTGCGCATGTTAGTGATACAAAAGCGAGCAAGTGAGAATGGTGTTATGGCGTCGCACCAAAAACAGATTGCCTGAGGACCGCTCGAACAGAAGTTGCTGAATATTGGCTTCGTCGCACGCTCGGATGTGGGAAACACTCGCGAGACATCCGATTGTGATCGAATTGAAGAACGGCTCCGACCCGATGCCACTCCTCGGCAGGTCGCACTTCGGGTAGTCCTTCAGACACTGCCGGTATCGGCCATACCTTCGCGCGCAACATTTTGCTCGTCTGGAAACGTGAGCTCAGCGTCCAAGCGAAACGGTCAGGGCCAGGCTGGCGAGCTCGCGCGTGCAAAGTGGGGGGGAGAACGCGTGCAACCTAAATCAGTTGAGTGTGTCTTCAATTTCTGCTCAGGATGCGCCGCGAAAGTTCTGCTCAACGGGGAGGAATCATTCCATGGCTGCACTCAGTCTTACCGTTAATGGCCAGTCGTACTCATTCGATGTCGACCCAACCACGCCTCTTCTCTACGTGCTGATGGATGATCTTCAGTTGAACGGGCCCAAGTTCGGCTGTGGCTTGATGCAATGTGGTGCCTGTACCGTGCTTCTCGATGGGCAACCGATTCGGTCCTGTACCCGGCCGATGTCGGCCGCCGCAGGGCATTCAATCACCACGATCGAGGGCCTCGGTACGCCGGACAATCCACACCCGCTCCAAACCGCGTTCATCGAGGAGCAAGCCGCCCAGTGCGCCTTCTGCATCAGCGGGGTCATGCTCTACGGAAAAACGTATGTCGATACGCACCCCGGCGCCACCGAACAGCAGATCGCGCAGGGGCTTCCCAGCAATCTTCTGTGCCGCTGCTATACGCACGTCCGCATGCTGAAGGCGTTGGCGCGCTACGCGCAGGAGGTACAGCCATGATGCGCAAAAGCCGATCCGAGGGCCTCCGCCAGCCGACCCTGACGCCGGACGCTGCCGCGGCATTAGAGCGAGCGGGATTTTCGCGCCGGAATTTCCTGAAGGGCACCGGCGCGCTGATCGTCACATTTAGCGTGGCCGATTGCTCGAGGGCGCCGAGCAGCCGAAGCACGTCCCAAGTTTCGCGCCTGGACGTTCCACTCGACCAAGTGGATTCGTGGATCGCCATCGCGCAAGACGAGAGCGTGACCGGCTACACGGGAAAGTGCGAATTCGGCCAGGGCTTCAGGACCGTCCAGTACCAATTGATCGCCGACGAGATGTACGTTCCGCTGGATCGCATCACGCTCATCGTCTGCGACACAGCGCTGACGCCGGACCAAGGCACCACCTCCGGCAGCCAGTCGCACCCCACCGAGTTTGGTCCAAACGGCTTGCGCCAGGCTTTGGCTACTGCGCGCGAGGCGCTGTTCCGGCTGGCGGCGGACCAGCTCGGCGTAACGGTCGACGAGCTGTCGGTTCAGGATGGCGTCATCTTCGTTGCTGCGGATCCAACGCAGCGGGTGAGCTACGGCCAATTGGTCGGCGGTCAGCAGTTCAACCTCACCGTGGACCGCGCGGCGAGACCAAAGGATCCACGCGAATACACCGTTCTTGGCACCTCGGTGCCGCGCTACGAGATTCCAGACAAAGTGACGGGGCAGTTCGAGTACGTGCAGTCGGTGCGCCTGCCGGGGATGCGGCACGGAAAGGTCGTCCGCCCGCCGTTCGTCGGCGCCTCGGTGGTCAGCGTCGATGAAACCTCCGTCCAGAATCTTCCGGGGAATGTCCAAGTCGTGGTCATCAACGATTTCATCGGCGTTGTGGCCGACGGACAATGGCAAGCCGCTCGAGCGGCAGCCGCGCTCCGGGTCAACTGGTCCGCCGGCGTCACCCTTCCAAATCAAGCAGACCTCTACAATTACATGCGGACGCAGCCTTCCCGCGATTCCCTCACCGTCCTCTCCGACGACGTCGATCAAAGGTTCGGAGAAGCGGTCAACGTGATCAGCGCCACCTACAAGACGCCGTATCAAAAACACGGTTCCATCGGCAGCTCCGCCGCAGTAGCCGACGTTCAGGGCACGGGCCCAAACGGCAGGGCCACCATCTACTCCGCGACGCAAGGCGTGTATCCGCAGCGCGACAGCGTTGCCCGAGTGCTCGGAATACCGATGCAAAACGTGCGCGTCATCTTCCTGGAGGGCTCGGGCTGCTATGGCCTAAACGGCGCCGACACGGTCTCCTTCGATGCCGCACTGCTGTCGCAAGCGGTGGGCGCGCCGGTGCGCGTGCAGCTGACGCGCAAAGATGAAATGGCCTGGGGCGAGAACTACGGGCCAGCGTACGTCATCGACTTGCGCGCAGGGCTCAATGACCAGGGTCAGATCATCGTATGGGATTACGAAGCCTGGACGCTGAGCAAGGGCAACCGTCCGACCGCAGCCGCGCCCGGCAACATCATCACCGGCGCGCTCGTCGGCTTTCCCACGCCGCCGCTCGTTCCCGGCTCGGCCGATCCGCCGACGAGCTACAGCAACAACGGGAATTCCGACTCGTCCTATGGAGCGGGTTGCGTTCAGGGAAGATGCGGGGGAACGGGGAACATCGAGAGCGAGCGGGTTTTAACGCACACGATCGCGTCGCCGTTCTTCACCGGTCCGCTGCGATCTCCCGGCCGCTTGCAGAACACTTTCGCCAACGAGAGCTTCATCGACGAAGTGGCCGCGCTCGTAGGGGCCGATCCAATTGAATATCGCCTGCGTCATTTGAGCGACCCTCGATTGATCAACGTGCTGAAAGCCGGCGCCAAAGCTTCAGGTTGGCAGACGCGTCCCTCCCCGAACGCGCCCGACGGCTCCACCATCGCCACAGGACGTGGGGTGGCTTGCGTGCTCTATGAGGGCAACAACGGATATTCCGCCCTGGTGGCGGAGGTGCAGGTCAACCGGAGCACCGGGCAGGTGGTGGTGACGCGGATGGTCGCTGCCCAGGATTCGGGACCCGTCTCCAATCCCGACGGTTTGCGCAATCAGATGGAAGGCGGTGCTCTCCAGGGGATGAGCCGATGTCTGCGGGAGGAGGTGACCTGGGACAACCAGCAGATCACTTCGATCGACTGGAACCGCTATCCGGTCTTCCACTTCGGCGAGTCAATACCAGTGGTCGAGACAGTTCTTCTCAACCGCCTCGACGTGCCGCAAATGGGCGCCGGTGAGTGCATTATCACCGTCGCCGCGCCAGCGATCGCCAATGCGATTTTCGACGCGACCGGCGCTCGAGTCCGCCAGGTTCCGTTTACCCCCGCTCGCGTGCTCGCCGCTCTGCAGGGCACCTAGAGCTTCGGGAGGCGGCCGTAGGACGGCGGTCGACCGCCCAATCGAACGGGAGCTAGCTCGCTAGCGCACGTAAGCGCGCGCGACCATGCCGTGGCGGAATGCGAGGCTCACTCTGGCGCCGGCGTGAGCCACTCTTGGCACGCTGTGCTCCCAGCGCCGCTGCGCCTTCCCGCCGGTGACGAAGAGGTCGCCGCGGCCGAGAAAAAACGCGCGCGACGCACCTCCGCCCTTGGGCCGCAGGAGAAATCGGCGGCGCTCTCCGAGAGAGATGAGGGCGACTACCGGCTCGGCGATCTCCTTGCGAATCTTATCTCCGTGCCAGGCGACCGCGTCCTGCCCGTCGCGATACAAGTTGAAACCGGCAGAATCGAAGTGGACGCCGTACTTCGCCGACAAACAAAGGCGGATCTGCTCCAGCAACTCGGGTTCAAGCGGAGATCCGGAATCCAGACTCCAGTACGAAGTCAAGCGCGGCTCGAGGACCTTCTTCTCATAGAGCCACCTCGACCTCTGAGCCCAATCGCGCGTCTTGAGTACGGCTTCGAACAAGCGGTCCGAGCCGTGCACCCATTCCCGGACGTGGTCCACCCATGAAACATCGTCGAGCGCGATTCGCTCGATGCCTCCAAAGGAAGAATCAAACGATGGTTCGGGCGCGTCGAATAGGCTTTCTTGCAGAGAAATTTGCGACACGGCAGCGTTATTTAACAGAGCGCGTCGAATCACGCTGTGCAGTCTCGAACAGCGGCCGTTTGGGGAGGGACACTCAACATTGATCCAACTTGATCAGGCAGATAAATGCCGATTTCTCCTTCGTGCAGCCTGGGGAGTTAATGGAGGGTCTAAACATGCGTCGATTGTTTCTCCTGATGGCATTTGCGTCTGTCATTGTCCTGGCGGCTTCTAAAGCGAGAGCTTGGGATCGCGGCCGCGTGCAAACCTTCGCAGTTCTCCCTCCCGGATCGTCGGGTCCGGAGGGTCTCGAGGTTGACTCCTCGGGCCAAGTCTACGTGACTACCTTCGGCTTCACCGCCGGGGGTGAGGCCGCGCCGCCGGGCCAGCTCTTCGTGTTCAACGAGCGAGGCCCCCTGCTGCGTCAGCTCGGCATCGCTGGCTCGAGCGCGCACCTGCTCGGCCTCCGCTTCCATCCCATCACCGGGGCGCTCTTGGTGATCGACTTCGGTAGCCAAAAGGTCCTCGACGTCAACCCGAGCACCGGCGCATCGAGCGTCTTCATGACTCTGCCTGCCCTCCCCCACCCCGATATCAAAATGATGGCGGGGCTCAACGATGTCACCTTCGACCGGGCGGGGAACGTGTACATATCGGACTCCTTCCAAGGCGTCGTCTGGAAGACGGGTCAAAGCGGCGGTGAGGCGGCTGTCTGGGTGGATGACGAGCTGTTGCGCACGAAAGGCGTCCCACCGTTTGGGGCCAACGGCCTGCGCTTCAATCATGATGAAACAGCGCTCTTCGTCGCCAACACCGGCAACAATACCGTCGTTAGAGTGCCAATCACGGGAGGGTCCCCGGGCGCGCCCGCGATATTCGTGAACGGCGTGCATGGCGCAGACGGAATGATCATCGACGAGCACGACAACCTTTGGTTGGCGGCGAATCAAGCGGATGAGATTGTCGTCCTCGACCCGACGGGTCGAGCAATCGCGAAGCTGGGCGATTTCGACGGCGTGACTGACCGAGGTATGCCGATTCATCTCCTCTTTCCGGCGAGCCTCCGTTTCAGCGGGCGGAGCCTGTTGGTGACGAACCTCTCGCTCGACCTGCGGCTCTTCAACCCGGTGTTGTTCCCCACCGACGACTCTCAATGGGCCGCTCAGGTTTCGCGCTACACGATCGTCAAGCTCCCAGCCCGCATACCGCCCATATCGGGATCGCCGGATGACGACGAGGGCGGCGACGATTAGGTCGCTTTCCTGCAGGGCCGGCAGAAAATGCGGGCGTCGAGGGAAATCGCCGCCTGTAAGAGCGAAGAAAGGACCCGTCGCACGACGAGGCGGCTCCGAGCTGTGATGGTGGGCGACGAGGCTGCCCATCCCCGCCGCTGAGGGGGTAGAACAGAACCTTCACTGTACCCCCGCGATGCCGGGGTGCCCCTCGCGGCACGACGACGATGGCATGTCGCGCGCCTCGCGAAGCGGTACCAGGTCGGCACAGCTTTGCCCGCCACTCGATCTGAGGGTCTGCCGCCCCGTAGTTGCACGGCTCATAACATCGTGTTATGCGAGGTGAATGACGACGCGCCCAGCTCTCGGTCGAATAGTGCACATCTCCAACCGCATCCAACAACTCACGCGTGAAATCGAAAACCTGGTGCCCGAAATGAAGGCGGCGCTTGCCCAGGCCAATCAACACGGTTACGTGCTGGCGTCTCCATTGAAGTCGTTGGAGCGCGCGGCCGCCGCGGTCAGAGCTTTGGTCGAGCGCCAGAGACCGCGCCCCTCCGAGTTTGACATTCGC
>DATFTC010000088.1:0-102976 GCA_035262305.1 Myxococcaceae bacterium
GTAATGCCGATTCTTCGTCTGGTACTCCACGTGCGCGGTGGCGATGGTAATCCCTCGCTCCCGCTCCTCCGGCGCCTTGTCGATTTGGTCGTACGCGGTGAACTGGGCCAGCCCCTGCTTCGCCAGCACCTTGGTGATCGCCGCCGTCAGCGTCGTCTTCCCGTGGTCCACGTGCCCAATCGTTCCCACGTTCACGTGGGGCTTCGTCCTCTCGAACTTTTCCTTGCTCATTTTGCTCCTCGATGAATGGAGCCCTTTTCCAGGATTGAACTGGAGACCTCATCCTTACCAAGGATGCGCTCTGCCAACTGAGCTAAAAGGGCCTTTGAGTCTTTTACAGCACCTCCAACTTGTTGGAGCGGGAAACGGGATTCGAACCCGCGACATTCAGCTTGGAAGGCTGACGCTCTACCATCTGAGCTATTCCCGCCTAAGTTTTTTGGTGGAGGGGGTTGGATTCGAACCAACGAAGGCGTAGAGCCGGCAGATTTACAGTCTGCTCCCTTTGGCCGCTTGGGTACCCCTCCGTCTTGAGACTAGACACACCGCCATCCAACTCTTCCTCCGGTCTACCGTTGGCCGCCGCCTTTCTTGGGCCGGCGGCGGGAATCGAACCCGCGACCTACTGATTACAAATCAGTTGCTCTACCAGCTGAGCTACACCGGCAATCGCCCGCTACCTCCGCTCTCATATCATCCGGGAATTGCGCCCACAAAACCGCTGCTTGCCCGCGCCGAGGGCCGAACCTTTTACGGGACAGCCACCGGCCAAGTCAAGGAAGTAACACCTTCGTCAAGCGCGCTCAAGCTCCCGCATTCAGGCGGCGACGTCGCGCAATTTCATACAGCAGGATGGCGGTTGCGACCGATGCGTTGAGCGAACCGATTTCGCCAGCCATCGGGATCCGCAGCCGCAAGTCGCACTGCTTGAGCACGCCGGGCCGAATACCGCCCCCTTCGCCGCCAACGACGACCGCCAGCGGCCCGGTCAGTTTTGCATCCCAGACGGCCTGCTGAGATCTCGGATCCGCCGCTGCGATCCAGGCTCCTGCCTCCTTGATCTTCTCGAGCGCGCGAGAGAGGTTGACCACCTGCGCCACCGGACACAGCTGCGTCGCGCCGGCCGAGGCCTTGGTTGCTGCGGCAGTAACCTGCGCCGATCGATCCTTAGGTATGACCACGCCGTGCGCTCCAAGCGCGTAGGCGCTTCGAATCACCGCTCCGAGATTCTGCGGATCCTGAATTCCGTCGAGGACGACGAGAAGCAGGGGTCGCTCCGGCTCACCCTTGAGGAGCAAGTCCTCGAGCGCGGCATACTCGAAGGCGCGCATTTGCGCGACCAATCCTTGGTGCACCCCGCCGTGCGCCAGCTCGCTGATTCGCTCGCGATCCACCTCTTGGATCTCGATTCCCAACGAGCGAGCACGTCCGAGAAGATCGGCCGCTGGCCGGGCCGTCGCGCCTCCCCGCGCTACGTAAAGCCGTTCAATGTCGCGCGGCTGACTCCGAATTGCCTCGAGCACCGGATTGACGCCGTAGATGTAGTGCTTTGAGCCCGGGCGCTCTCGTGCCGCGCCCGTCATCAATCCACTTGGACGGGAACCGATAGAGTCTTTTGCTGGCGAGCGCAGATTTTCGGGGTACAGATGAAGAAAGTCACCTTCGCATTCAGCGCCGCAGCTCCCGCCGATGCAGCGAGAAATGGAACTTCGAAGCGAGGGTCCTCGACGCCCTCGGGGACAGGCCTTTTCTCAACTGCATCCGCCAGGGTGAGCTTGTCCTTTTCCGGTTTCACGCCTTTGCCGCTCACTTCGATCTTGAAGGGTGCTTCGCCGGAGACGTGTGATCCGTTTTTCGTTTTCAGCGCTACCACCAGGGTACCCTTGCCGCCGGCCTTCACCTTTTGAGAGCTGCCCTGTGTGGACAGCTCGTACAGCGTGGTGGGATCCACCTGCTGCCCCTCCGCGGCCAACGCCGCCCCGCTCACGAGGACAAATTGGCCCGTACAAAGAATTGCCAGTGCTCGAATCATCAAGTTCATCTCTGCTCCTGTTCCGCGGGCGAGTTTAGCCTCGCCCCGCGGATGCCTTGGCCGTTGGCCCGCCCTGGCCGGCTCCGGGGATGCTTAACGAGGTGGCCGTTTCGGCGCTGGCTCTGCTCCGGCCGGCCAGCACGAGCTGCTCGGCTCGTTCGATGATTTTGGAGGCGAGATCCATTCCCGTGACCGCTTCCATTTCCGTGAGCGAGGGCGAGCTGTTCACCTCGAAGACCTTCGGCGAGCCTCGCACATCGAGCAAATCAACCGCCGCCACCTCCAAGCCCACGAGGCGAGCCGCCTCGACCGCCGCCCGCCGCTGCGCCTCGCTGGGGACGATTTTCTGCAAGCGGGCGCCCCGGATCAGCGTTCGGGAAAGCCGCCCTACCCGGGCGCGCCGCTGCACTGCGGCGACCGCTTCGTGGCCAACGACCAGAACTCGAACGTCCTGCCCGGTCTTTCGCACGTACTGCTGAATGATGAGGTTATGTCCCAACCCCAGAATGGCCTCCAGAGCAGCCTCCAGCGATTGAAGGCTCTCGCACACCATCACGCCGTGCCGCTCCTGTCCTTGCAGCAATTTCACCAGGACCGGAACTCCGCCGACCAGGCTCACCATCTCCTTCAAGTCCGTGGCCTGCCGAGCCATCACCGTGGAGGGAATGTCGATCCCCGCCGCCGAGAGAAGCTGCAGAGTGCGCATCTTGTTTCGGGATTGCGCGATGGCTTGCGCTGAGTTGACCAGCGGAACGCCGAGAATTCCGAACTGGTTCACTACTGAAAGACCGTACGTGGAAATCGATTGCGCGATCCGCGGGATCACCACATCCGTTGGCGCGAGCTTCTTGCGCTGGTAGTAAAGGCCAGCAGTCCTGCCGTCCAGGTGCATCTCGATCTTGACGGGGTTGAGAACCCGGACGTGATTGCCCCTCGCCCGCGCGGATTCGACAAGCCGCCGGGTGGATGGAATAGAGCCGGAGCGTGAGAGGATGGTGATCTTCATCGGCGGGACGCACCAAGGATAACCGCCAAGCTAGTGCGGCCCAGGCCCGCGGTAAAGGAGCCCGCGTCGGATCGCTCTTGGTGTGAAGATCAGCGATAAGCCGATCGACTTTTACTATCGATGATCGACGAGACCCTAGAAGGTCCGCACGATCCGAATGTCCACGTTTACCGGCGACGCCGACGTGGCGTTCTTTAGACGGGTGCAGATGTTTCCCGTGAACTGGACGAACGGAGGTCCGCCATCCGGCGCTGCGTTGTAGCTCCACGTGTCGGGTGCGGGCCGAACGTCTTGGCCATCGACGATAACGCTGAGCAAGCTGGGATTGGAGGGCGTATCGCTGAGGTCAAAATGGCAGGGATCGGCAGTGACCTGAATCGCGTCCCGGAGTGCCCTCGCTAGCTCATCCCCGTTGTTCGCTTGGTAGTACTGCCTGAGGCACAGTTTCGTCGCCTGGACGCAGCTGTTGTTCGCGCCGCAGGGCCCATCGCCGCCGTCGGGGCAGTCTCGGACGAATCCGCCGGCCTCAGCCATCGCCTCCAGCGTAGGACCGCTGGACGCCGCTTCGTCGCCAAATCCAAAGACAATGGTCTTGATCTTCTTATTCGCCTTTAGGCTCGCGATTGCGTTGACGGTCTCCGTCTGGTCCAGGCATCCGAGCCGTCGATATGGGAAACCCGGGCCGCCACAGCAAACGCCGATGGTGCAAGCGCACGCTGCGGGATTGGTGCATCCATCGTTCGCATTGTTGGCGTTGCAGTTGGGCACGCCGTCCGTCTCCAACAAAATGAAAGCATCGCGCCCGGGCTGCGGCTGCAGGCCGGGGTTGTCTGCCAACATCTTCAAGGTGTTTCCGGTCGGCGTCCCTCCACCGACGATGTCACTCTGAATGACGCCCGCGATTTGGTTCGCAGTGGCTTGAAGCTCGGAATCGACATCCAGCGACTGGGAGACCGGAACGCGTACGCCGCCGGTGCCGCACTCGCTGTCGTACGGTCCGTTCGGCGGCGGAACTGGATACGGAAACGTCGTCAAGCCAAAGCGGGCCACCGTTCCAGCATCCGCGAAGAACCCGGTCATCGCCCGGCGAAGCTCGGAAGTTCGCGTCGGGCACGAGGCGCCGCAGTAGGAAGATGGATCGGTGTAGTCGGTTCCGCACGATCCGCCATCAACGAGCTTGCAGGCAGACAGGTTCTGGTTGATCGGCAGGTACATCGAACCGGAATTGTCGACCATCAACATGATGTCCGGTCTCAGCTTCTTCGCGATCACGCTGTAGCTGCTCGACGTCTGCGAAAGCGCGATCGGCGAAACAGGCTCGAAGTCGTAGCGTTGGCAGCCGACGACAAGTCCAATCGTCGCTCCCATCGCGAATGCGAAGAGAGCGTTCAACTTTGCGCTCATTATTGTTGTCCTCTTGCGGCGCGCTCCGTGGGCGGCCCTACCGGCTAGAGTGCGAGGATACCGTGGCGGTTTCGACGCTGCCAGCGAGGGACGGCGCGATGCAATCGCGCGGAGCACATCCGGTTACAACGAGATCACACGTGCCCCTTGTGTAAGCCTCCAGATCGATGGAAGCCCCATCACTTCATCGAGGGCAGAGCCGACCTCCGATGGTGAGAAGCCGCAGATCCTAAGAGTGGTATCGCAAACAACCAGCTTCGCGCCGAGAGATCTCGCCTCCTCCAGCATGCGATGCGGTGGCGGCAATCCCAGTCCCTCAGCCCGAGCGCTCTCGGCCGTCTCTTTCTCGTTTTGCGGTCTTCCAAATGTTCCGCGCAGCAGTTGCCGAAGGGCGTCGAAGGCGAAGACGAAGTACACCTCTTCACCCATCGCCGTCGCCGTGATTCCCACCGAGGCAGCTTGATACGCTGCCTCGTAGCTGGCGTCGCACAGAAAGAGCACGATTCGTTCAGACATGACTTGCCACGCTTACGATGAACCAGGCCGGGAACGCAAAGCGGTGCATTCGCGCCTTGCTTTCTAGGGGAGATTCGCATGAAAGGGACTGGTAGATTCTCGTTGGCGGCGCTGCACGCACTCCAACTCACGATGGCGTGCGCAACTCAGGCAAGGGCTCCGGCAAATCAGGGGCCGACTGCCGCCGAGAGCCCGGCTGAGCTGAACAAAGTCGAAGTTCGCGAACGCGTGCACAGCCTTCTATCGGAGCCCGGCGCGAGCGCGGCGGACTGGAAGCGACTTGGGCCTGGGGCATCGATCGTCCTCGAGCAAACCATCAAAGACGCGAGGGCACCCGTGGCCACGCGGGGTCGAGCCGTGGAGGCATTGGCACAGGTCGACGACGCGGAGGCGGCGGCGAAGCTAGAATCGATCGCCCAGAATGGCAAAGTCGGCGCCTCACTGCGATCCAAAGCCGTCGCCGCGCTTGCGGAACGCGAAGGCCCTGCATCCGCTCAACCGATCAAACCAGTTCTCAGCGATCCGAATCGGCAGCTGCGCGAGCAGGCAGTCCGCTCTTTGGCGAGCGTCGGCGGACCTGACGCGCGCGCGGTTCTGGAAGAGCGTTTGCCTCGCGAGGAAGACGCGCGACTGCGCGAGCTCATTCAACGCAGCTTGGCGCGAATGCAACCGTAAGGGCTTTACGCCTGCACGGTTTGTCCTAGGATTCTTTTCGCTGCGCAGGACAAATCACGCGGAATAATTAGTGCCGGCGCATGCGGCCCACCGTTCTCCTCTTCGACATCGACGGAACCCTGGTCACCACCGGGGGCGCGGGACGTCGCGCGCTCGAACGGGTGTTCTCCCATTGCTTCGGACGGGAGGATGCCTGTTCATTCCGACTGGACGGCATGACCGATCGCGCCATCGTCCGAGCTGGGCTGACGTCGATCGGGATCGCTGCGACGAAAGAGGAAATTGATGCCGTTCTTCGCGACTACGTTCGCATCCTCGAAGAGGAAGTCGCGCGGGTGGATCCGAGCCAGTACCACCTGCACGCCGGCATCCAGGACGCGCTCGACGCTGCCCGGGCTCGACCGGAGATCGCGCTGGGCTTGGGAACGGGGAATATTCGCGAAGGTGCGCGGGTGAAGCTTTCCCGCGTCGGCATCTACGACCGCTTCGCCTTTGGGGGCTTCGGTTGCGATCACGAGGATCGCGTTGAGCTGCTGCGCTGTGGAGCCGGACGCGGAGCTGAGCGACTGGGCGTGCCTGTCCGGGAATGCCGCGTCGTCGTCGTTGGCGATACACCGAAAGACATTGCCGCGGCGCAGGGAATCGGGGCCGAAAGTGTCGGCGTCGGAACCGGTCGATTCAACGCCGAGGAGCTTCTGTCGATGGGGGCGACTGCCGCATTCCCAGATCTCTCCGTCCCTGGGGCGTTGGAAACACTGCTCGCGCACTAGACGCGGCAATGACTCCCCTGCCGATAGACGAGCGGATTCCCGAGATCGTTCGTAGCGCTAGGCAATCTCCCAGCCTTCTGCTCGAAGCTCCGCCCGGAGCGGGAAAGACTACTCGAGTGCCACGCGCCCTCTGGGAGCACCGCGCCGGGGAAGGCGAAATCATCGTCTTGCAGCCTCGTCGCCTCGCCACGCGGCTCGCGGCTCGCCGCGTTGCCGAGGAGTTGGGCGAGCCTCTCGGCGAAACCGTCGGGTATCAAATCCGGTTCGAAGAAGTGGCAAGCGCTCGAACGCGCCTGCGATTCGTGACCGAAGGCGTACTGGAGCGGCGGCTGATCTCGGATCCACTTCTCGCGGGGGTGGGTGCCGTGGTGTTGGACGAATTTCACGAGCGTCACCTCGCGGGCGACGTTTGTCTCGCGCTTCTTCGCCGCCTTCAACTCGGGCCGCGGCCCGATCTGAAGCTGATCGTCATGTCTGCGACGCTCGATGTCGACGAGGTGGCCGCCTACCTCGGCGGGTGTCCGGTGCTTCGCTGTCCTGGCCGGCCGTTCCAAGTCGAGATCGAGCATCTCACCGCTGCCGATCGCCGCCCACTGGAACAGCAAGTCCTGGCCGGACTGAAGAGGCTGTCTGCGTCCGACAAAAGCGGACACCTGCTCGTCTTTCTTCCCGGAGCGGCGGAGATTCGACGCGCCGCAGAAGCCTGCGCCGAATTCGCTCGCGCTCGCCAATGGAGGGTGCTGCCGCTGCACGGAGATCTCCCCGCCGCCGAGCAGGACCTGGTTGTCAAGCCATCCGCCCAACGAAAGCTCATCCTCTCGACGAACGTCGCTGAGACGTCCATCACCATCGAAGGCGTTGGCTGCGTGATCGACAGCGGCCTGGCTCGGATTGCATCCCATTCCCCCTGGTCCGGGCTGCCCACGCTAAACATCCAGAAGATCAGCAAAGCCTCGGCGATTCAGCGCGCCGGACGAGCGGGCCGAACGCAGGCGGGTTACTGCCTGCGCCTCTACACTCAAGAGGACTTCGGAGCTCGCCCCGACTTCGAGGTTCCGGAGATACGGCGCGCCGACCTGGCGGAGACGGTGCTGTCTCTTCGCATCGGCGGAGTCGGCGATCTGTCCGCGTTTCAGTTTTTCGAGTCGCCCCCTCGGGCAGCCATCGATGCGGCAGAGCTTCTTCTGCGCCGGCTCGGTGCCCTCGATACTGCAGGAGCGCTCACCGCGATCGGCAAGCGGATGGCGCGACTTCCGCTGCATCCGCGACAAAGCCGGATGGTCATTGAAGCCGAGAGCCGCGGAGTCGCAGAGAATGGCGCGCTGCTGGCGGCGATGGTCGGCGAGCGCGACGTCCGACTGGAAACCCGATCCGGCTTGGTGCGAGCGCGAGCAGGCCGCCAGGTCGCCAGCGGCCCTTCAGATCTGCTCGATGCGATGGAGCGATTTCGCGAAGCGGAGAAGGCTCGCTTTTCGGCCGCTCGCTTGCGCGAGCTGGGTCTGGACCCGGCGGCCACCTTCAGAGTCGAGCGCGCACTGCGGCAGATAAGTCGCCTCCTTCGCTCGATCAAAGCGGGTCCCGTGCGCGCTGAGGACATCGACGAAGCGCTGCTCATCAGTACCCTCGCCGGCTATCCCGATCGCCTCGCCAAACGTCGCGGCGCGCACTCGCGCGAGTTGTTGCTCTCCGGCGGCGGCACTGCGCTGCTTTCCGAGAACAGCGTGGTGCACGAACCGGATCTGCTGGTGGCGGTGGATGCCGAGGAGCGCAAATCCCCCGGAGCGCCCAATGTCCTGGTGAGGGTGGCAAGCACGGTGGAGGCCGAATGGCTTCTCGAATTTGCGCCCGACGAAATCGCGGAGGCTGATCAGCTGCAGTGGAATCCAAAGAGCGAGCAGGTCGAGCGCGTTCAAAAAACGTCCTTCAGGGATCTGGTCCTCGAGGAGAAGCGCGGGCCCGCACCAGCATCTGAGTCGGCCGCTGCCGTCCTCGCGCAGGCCGCGCGAGCAGCTCCGATCGAGCGCTTTGTCGACTCGGAGGCGCTGGAGGACTGGGCCGGGCGGAGCGAGCTGCTGAGCCGAGCGTTTCCGGAGGCTGGGTTCACGCAGCTGACGGAAGATCTGCTTCGGTCGATCCTTGCCGAGCTTGCCGCCGGGAAACGCAGCTTCGCCGAGCTGCAACACCCGAGGCTGTTGGACGCTTTGGCGGGGCGCTTCACACCTGCGCAAGCGCGCTTGTTGAGGACGATGACACCCGAGCGAATTTCACTCCCTGGGGGGCGGCAACTGAAGGTGCACTACGCAAAAGGCAAGCCGCCCTGGGTGGAATCTCGACTTCAGGATTTCTTTGGGATGTCGAGCGGGCCAACCGTCGGCGGCGGCAAGATCCCGCTGGTGATCCATCTGCTCGCACCCAATCAGCGCGCGGTGCAAGTCACCCACGACCTCTCTGGATTCTGGGATCGTCACTACCCGGCGATCCGTCGCGAGCTCTCGCGAAAGTACCCGCGCCATCCCTGGCCGGAAGATCCACGGCGGAGTGCGCCACCTGCACCACGGAGCCGACGAACGTGAAAATCAGCTACGCTCGCGAGTGCGAGACTCTCTTGCGCATCTCCAGGTGGGGCATGCCCGCCTCCTGGAACACGCCGCCCACCGGCTGATAGCCGCGCTTTTTGTAGAAATCGATCGACGAAAGGGGGGCGTGCAAGGTGACTCCGGCCATCTGCTGCCGCCCCGCTTCCGCTTCCAGCGCATCGAGCAGTCTCGATCCCACGCCGCCGCTGCGGTGCGCTTGCAGCACCGCCATCCGGCTTACCTGACACCACGGTCCGGATTCGTCGGCCGGAGGTTTGGACAGGGCCACCAGGCGGCCGGTGCCGATCGCGTGGCCGGCATCGAACGCGAGCACGTGATAGGCGCGGCTGTCGTTGGCATCCCGCTCGAACCCCTCCGGGGCATGCTGCTCCTCGATAAAAACGATCTCGCGGATCGCCAATGCCTGCAGGAGCTCACCGTCGCTGGTGACCGGAACGATCGAAATCTGCTTCTCTTCAGCGCTGGCCATTTCCCGCCCGACCCTAACAAGAAAATCCGTTCGGTCAACAGGCGGAAAAGACATTCGACTGTGCTAAGCCGCCGGCGATGGACACGCTGGTGCTGGCGGGGGTCGTCGTGGTCGCCCTGTTCTTGCTGCTGGCGCTGTTCGCGCGAGGCGGCGCTACGGAGCCAGTCACGTCGAGCGGCGTGCCGGCATACGCAGCGGGGATTGCCAAGCTGACGCTGCCGGAGCTCGCCAGCATCACCTCGCGCCTGTTCAACGAGCTTGGCTTCACCAAGACCGCACAGAGCGACTTCCCCGATCGCACCGATCTGGTGATGGAAGATCCAACGCCGATCACGGGTCAACGCGTGTACATCCGAGCCGTCCTGACGCCGGAGAGCGGAGCGGTGGAAAGCGCACAGGTGCAGGCGGCTCTCGACACCGCGCGAGGGGAAAATCTCTCCAAGGCGATCGTCGTCACCACCGGACCATTCTCCGACGAGGCTCGTTTGGTTTCGAAGGATGCTTCGCTCGAGTTGATCGACGCGGCCGCTTTGGCGCAAATGATCCAAGCCCACCTGCCCGATGTAGCAAACCGCCTCGGGCTCCCCCGATGACGCTGAAGGGCGCGGGCCTCGTCGCTCTCTCCGGCTTTTATTTCCTCTACTTCGGCGCGTTGGGCGTGACGCTGCCTTTCTTCCCGGCGTACCTGAAGTCATTTTCGCTCTCGGTGTCGGAGATCGGCGTGCTGCTCGCGCTTCCGCCGCTGTTGTCCCTGTTCGCTCCGCCCTTTTGGGGTCATTTGGCCGATTGGACCGGTCGCAGCGACCTGGTGCTCAACGTCGTCTCCCTGGGGGCGGGCGTTTGCTTCTCGCTTCTGCTCTTTGCCCACCGGTTTGGGCCGCTGCTCCTCGTCATTGGGGCGTACGCGCTGTTCAACTCCTCAATCACGCCGTTGATCGACAGTTTGACGCTCCAGCGCATCGCCCTCAGCGGCGGAAGCTTCGCGAGGGTGCGCCTGTTCGGATCGATCGGTTTCGTGCTGTCTTCGTCGCTGTTCGGCATCTCGGTGGCGAGCATTGGCCGAGCGACGGTCATCGCGCCGCTGTGCCTGATGGCCGGCTATTTCGCCTGGAGCCTGGGTATCCGCGCCCGCTCCGCGTCGCCTTATTCGCCTGGCCCTTTGAGCGGCCTGCGGCTGCTCGCCGACCGCGACCTCGCCATCTTTCTCGCCGCCGCCTCGCTCCACTGGATCGCGTGCGCACCGTTCCACGGAACGTTCTCCATCCATGCGCAGGCTCTCCGCTTGCCTCCGGCAGTGATCGGTTTCGCCGCGGGCCTGGGCGTTCTGGCCGAGACCACCTTCATGTACTTCTACCCGCGTTTCGCGCCGCGGATCACCGCACGGCATCTGCTCTTCCTCGCCTTCTTCGGCAGCTCGCTCAGATGGATCGGAATGGCACTCGTAGATCGCTCCGTGTTCATCATCCTTCTCAGTCTTTTGCACGGATTGACGTTCGGGGCGTTCTACGTCGCCAGCGTCGCGTTCGTCTCCAGCCGAGCTCCCGCGCAGCTTCGCGCTTCCGGGCAAGCCCTGTTCGCTTCGGCGACGTTCGGCATCGGTGGTTTGATCGGCTATGTGTCTTCTGGAATCGGCTATGACCTCCTGGGGGGACACCGGTTGTTCGCCGCGGCGGGAGTTGTCGATCTGCTGGCGGCGGCAATAATCCTGCGTCTCAAGCGGATTCAGCCGCAGCTCGAGTCGACCTGTGCCGTGGCTGAACCGGGCGAAGCGCTCTAAAGCGGCGCTCAGCCGCGATTGCCTTTGAACCTCACTGCCCGCTTTTCGAGAAAGGCAGCCACGCCCTCTTTGAGATCGTCGCTGGGCAGGATCTCGGTCATTGCGTCCCGCTCCAGCGCCAGCGAATCCCGGAGGGGCATGGAGAGCCCGCCGTCGATTACCCGCTTCGCCCAGGCAATCGCCAGCGGCGCGGACGAGGTCAACTCCCTTGCCAGAGCGAGCGCCTTCTCCAGCGCTTGGCCCGGAGAGGTCAGCTCGTTGACAATGCCTAGGTCCAGCGCGCGCTGCGCGGGATACAAACGGCCGGTAAAAATCCACTCCTTGGCCACGGTCGGCCCAACCAATCGTGGGAGCCGGCTGGTGCCGCCCAGATCGGGAAGCATTCCGATTTTCGCTTCTGGAAATCCGAACTTCGCCTCGGTGGAGCTGACGCGCAAATCGCATCCGAGCGCGACCTCCAGACCACCGCCGACGCACGACCCCTCGATCGCCGCGATCGTCGGTTTCTCCAGCTCCTCGAGTCGGCAAATCAGCTCCTGGAGCCGCCCCTGCAGCCGGCGAATCCTCTCGCCGCTGGGCTTGCTCGAAAGGTGCTCAAACAACACCCCAAGGTCGATCCCTGCACTAAAGCTTTTTTCTCCCGCGCCGGTCAGAATCACTGCGCGAAGCGTCTCGTTCTCCGCCGCTTGATCCAGACTGTCATCGAGAGCTTGAAGCATCTCGTTGGAGAGGGCGTTGCGCTTCTCCGGACGATTAAGGGTCAATATCAGCACGTCTCCCCGCAGCTCGCTAACCAGGTCTGCCATGCGAATTCCAGCTACCGAAGTAGCTCCTCCAGGCGGCCCAACATGCCGGCATTGAGAGAGTAACCGCCGTCGATGGTCAAGCAGGCGCCGGTGACATACGAGGCGAACGGGGAAGCCAGGTAGACGACGCCGTCCGCCACTTCCTGCGCACTCGCCAGGCGGCGAAGCGGAACCTTGCTTGCAATCGCGTTCTGTACCTGCGGGTCGTCGAAGGCGAGGTTCTTCGAAGCGTGCTCGGTCACCACCACCCCGGGAGCGACGGCGTTCACCCTGATCTTCTTCGGTCCCCACTCCGCAGCGAGCGTCATCGTCAGGTTCCACACGCCGGCCTTGGCCGCCGAGGAGTGCGCCACGCCCGGCGCACCCGTCCACGCGTAAGTAGCAACGATGTTGACGATGGCGCCGGGTTTCTTGCGCTCGATCCAGTGCCGCGCCGCGGCTCGCGAGCAGTTGAAGGTGCCGTTGAGCACGATATCCACGACGGTTCGAAAGCCGTTCGGCGAAAGCTCCTCCGAGGCGACGATGAAGTTGCCCGCAGCGTTGTTGATCAACACGTCCAGACGACCGAACTTCTCGACCGTTCTTGAAATCAAGGCATCTACTTGATCAGGGATGCGAACATCCGTGGCGATGGCGTGCGCGGTAACCCCGCGAGCCGCGAGCTCCGCCACGGCCTCGTCGAGCACCGGCTGCTTGCGGCTGGCGATGACCACTTTGGCGCCGAGCACTCCAAGCGTCGCCGCAATCACCTTGCCGATTCCCGTCCCCCCACCGGTGACGATCGCCACCTGCTCTTTGAACGAATCGCTCGGCAGCATCAGGGTTCGGCTAGGAAGGAGGGCTCAAGTCCAGCAGCGCGCGCTTGTCCTGCTTCTCCTTAAACTCTTCCGCCTCCGGAAGCGCATCCTTCTTCTCGGAAATGTTCGGAAGCTTGGTCGCGTACTCCGTATTGATCGTCTTGTACTCCGCCCATTTCTCGGGAAGGTCCGACTCGGGAAAGATGGCTTTGGTAGGGCAGACTGGCTCGCAGGCGCCGCAGTCGATGCACTCGTCTGGGTGGATCACCAGGAAATTGACGGATTCGTAGAAGCAGTTGACCGGACATACCTCGACGCAATCTGTGTACTTGCACTTGATGCAGGGCTCGGCAACCACATACGTCATGTTCGAATCTCCTCCGCTTCCCTAACGCGCCGCGAGACTAGTGCATGGCTTAGAATTCTCCCAGCGAATTCCCGAGGCGCGCCTTAGGGGATCAGTCCCACTTTCTTGAGAAGCTCGGCGACCAACACTGCGCCTTTCGCCGCGCCCATTTTGGTATTGTGCGAAACCAGCACGAACTTGATTCCATTGTCCAGGACACCGTCCTCCCGAACTCGACCAACGCTGGTAGCCATCCCACCGTGCGTATCCCGATCCAACCTCGGTTGGGGCCGGAAGGGATCGTCCAGGACCTCGATCCAGCGCGGGGGAGAAGAGTGAAGCGCTCCCGCTTGTTCATCTCCTTTCCACTCCCGCATCGCTTGCACGACCTGCGCCGAGGAGGCCTTCCGCCGAAGCGAGACGAAGACCGATTCAGTGTGTCCTTCCAGCACCGCGACCCGCGTGCAGGTGCATGACACCCTCATTGGATGTGGCGCGACTCCCGCGCGTCCCGCCGGGACGCGGCCGAGGATCTTCTTCGTCTCCACTTCGACTTTTCCCTCTTCCTTGGCAATGTATGGAATCACGTTATCCATGATGTCGAGGGAGATTACGCCCGGCGAGCGGCCAGCCCCCGACACCGCCTGCAGCGACGTCATCAGCACGCTGGACACGCCGAAGGCGGCATCGAGCGGCGCGAGCGAAATCGCCAGACCGGTCGTGGTGCAGTTGGGAATCGGGACGATGAATCCCTTGCTCCCTCGTCGCCTTTTTTGCTCGACGACCAGGCCGGCGTGAGAAGCGTTGATCGGCGGTATCAGAAGGGGAACGTCTTCCTCGTAGCGAAATGCGCTGGCGGTCGAGATCACCGGGATTTCGCGCGCCAGCTTGGGTTCGAGGTCGCGAGCCACGTCCGACTCGACCGCGGAGAACGCGATGTCGAACCCCCGGGGGTCCACTTCAGCCGCATTGACCACCTTCGTCCCGGCGATCCCGTCCGGGAGCGCCTCAGAGACGAACCAAGACACCATTCCATCGGCGGACTTCAACGCATCTCGATAGCTCTTGCCCGCCGACCTGCTGGACGCCGCGAGCGCCGCGATTTCGATCTGAGGATGGTCCTTGAGCGCAGCAATGAATTGCTGACCTGCGAGACCCGTAGCACCGACGATGACGGACCGAAGCTTTGCCATCCCAACTCCGCAGAGAGGTTACAGGCCTAGATAACACCGTTTCCGATCAAAGTTCAGCGCCGCGCGGTGCGCGACGCTTCTTGGCGCTTTCGCTCGCACGGTTACCTACGCATTCGACCGCTTTCGAGAACCGCTGCGCTTTCTTGACCGGGGCGCGCGACGCTTCGTATAAGATTTTCGTTCGCGTTCTGGCGCCATGGCCAAGTGGTAAGGCAAGGGTCTGCAAAACCCTCATTCCCCGGTTCGAATCCGGGTGGCGCCTCACCGACTCGCCCGTTGCCGATCGCCAGGCGGCGGGGAGCCTCGCGAGGTCAGCTCGGTTGTCTCAAGCCCTGCGCTCTGTGATCCTCGTCTTCGTTGCTTTGCTCGGTTGCGCGAGGACGCCTCCAAGCGGCCTTGGTGCGCCCGCGCGGGCTGAATCTTCGCTGCCGTCGCGCGCCCAGGTTGCTGACGGCAGCGGCCTCGCGATCCAGCCGATCGCGGGTGCCGACGATCTCGAACCGCGCGCTTACCAGAGGCGGCTGGACTTCCGTCGCGGAGATCCCGTCGTTCCCGTGCGGTTGATGGAAGGACAAGCGGAGGTGAGCTTCGCCTCGCCAGGGCGGATCCGGATCCGCGTCGCCGGCGCGGTGCCAAAGATCGTGGAAGGCGCGCCGGGCTCGCGTTGGAGGGTTCGAGTCAGCGCCGCCGAACCAGCCGCGAGCTCGGTGCACATCGTCGTGGGCGAGCTCTCCTTCTCGGACAAGTCCGGTCTGGCGTCGGAGCTGGATCTCTGGCAGCAGCGCGGCACTGCAGTGCGGGCGCGCACCATCGGTACCGTGTACGGCATACGCGGCCAGGTGATCGACAATCGCCGCTATCTGATCCTGCTCGATGAAGCGGTTGAACGCGACCAAGCCGCCGAGCGGCAACGGACGATCGATCGCCAATTTGCCGTCCGCAGCAGGACGGTGGAAGACGTGGCGCGGGAAGCCACTGGATCTCTCGAGCTCTTCGACGCGAATGGAAATCTGATCGCGATTGCAAAGGACTACCTCGCTGCGGAGCCACTCGAGAGCGGTGGCATCGCAGTTGCGCGCGTGGAATTTGGAGTCGGCTACGACTTCCACGGTTTCGAGGATCGCCATTACCGCGGCTCGCTTGAGCTCACCGTCGATCGACGCGGAAAGCTCGCGGTGGTGAATCTCGTGTCCCTCGAGGACTTGCTCAAGGGCCTGGTGCCGGCGGAGATGTTCGCCAGTGCACCGATCGAGGCCCTGAAGGCGCAGGCCGTCACTGCGCGCGGAGAAGTATTGGCCAAGATCGGCACCAAGCACATCGGCGATCCGTACTTGCTGTGCTCAGAGCAGCACTGCGCGGTCTACAAAGGCCTCTCCGGCGAGGCGGAGACCTCGACCGCAGCTGTGGAAGCAACGCGAGGGGAAGCCCTTTTCTCGGCGGACCAGCGCCTGGTCGACTCGGTCTACAGCGCTGTGTGCGGCGGCTACACCGAGGACAACGAGGTGGTCTGGGGAGGACCAGCCAATCCGAATCTCCGCGGCAAACCCGATGTGCTCAGGGCCGAACGCGCAGCTCCATCGCCGAGGGAGCTGTCGGCATTTCTGGCGGCCGAAGCGCCGGCCGCGTGCCGCTTGGCCACCCTCGCCCAGCCCGGGAAGTACCGGTGGGAGCGGCGCTTCACGGCGGAAGAAGTGGACCGCTTCACGGCAGATTTGCGGGTGGGTTCGGTGCGCTCGATGACCGTTCTCGATCGAGGCGTGTCGGGCCGCGCCCGTTCCCTCAAGATCGAGGGAGTTGGTCGCTCGGTAGAAGTCCGTGGCGAGCTCAGCATCCGCAAGCTGTTCGGGATGCTCAACAGCGCGATGTTCATCGTTGAAAGCGAGCGTTCCCCGGATGGCGCAATCCGAGCATTCACGTTCCGCGGCGGTGGCTGGGGCCACGGGGTCGGGATGTGCCAACTCGGCGCCATCGGCAGAGCGGAAGCGGGTCAGGATTACCGCGCCATCCTCCGCCATTACTTCAATGGCGCGGAAGTGGTCCGGCTTTACTGAGCTTTCCGACTTGGTGGCGCCAACTCCAGCACAGACCTAGATCTGTGAAATCCCGGAATTTTTCTGGTCGAGCACAGTCAAATGGGGTTTGAAATGGTGGGGCAGTGTCCTAAATCTAGCGACGGGTGTAAGAACACTCACCGAAAGCTGGTCGGCTCGACAGCTATCATGTCGGAGTGAACGCGAGAGTGGTGACTCGTTTTCAGCGACGGAAGTGGCGCGACGGGCCGCGGCTCGCGGCCGCATCGATCCTTGCCCTCCTCGCTCACATCGCTTTCATCGGGATTTTCATCCTCCTGTCTTTCATCGAGGTCAATCTCCCCGGCCGTCCGCCCAAGCGGCACTCCCCCAATCCCGTTGTCCTGCGCGGGCTGTCCGCCCAGCAGTGGGCGAAGAATCGCGGGCAGCTGAAGGTCTCGCCGAGCGACGAGTCGGAACCCGTTGTCGCGCAGCGACCCAAGCCTCCGGAGCAGAAGAAGCCGGAGGAGAGGCCGAAGGGCCAGGTGGTGGATGTCGCGCCCGGAAATGGCCAGGAAGCGCCGGACGCCAAGTATCTCGCCGAGAGCTCGAACCGAACCGACAAAGAGCAGCGCTCCAGAGATCAGACTGCGTTCTATCGAAACGCCATGCCTCGCCGAACGAGCAGCACGCCACAACAAGCACCTGGGCGAGACAACGTCGAGAAGCCGGTGATCGTCGGCAACAATGGGCTTGCCAACGACGACCGGCCGCTTCGCGATGCCAAGCGAAAGTCGATCTTCGAGGTTCCTGACGTGAAGCGGCGTCAGGAGGTCGCGATGAGGGAGAAGACCGGGGACGGACCCGGCACGGAGGTCGCGAATCGAAGCGAAACTGCCGAGGTGGTTGGCAACTCCAATCGCCTTCACATCCAGCGAGGCGACGGAGCTGCCGGGGAGGAGGAATCATCCTCGGGTAAGAAGGGCGCTCCCGGAATCGCAAACCTCGTTCCCTCGATGTCTGTGCTGGACAAGATCTCCGGAGCCGCACCGAATGATCACCTGCAGGACGTCGAGGAGGGCGACGGCACATTCCTCAACACCAAGGAATGGAAGTACTCCACCTTCTTCAACCGTGTGAAACAGGGCGTGGGAATGCACTGGGATCCGGGCACTCAGATTCGCCAGCGGGATCCAACCGGGAACATCTACGGGGGGCGCGATCGCTATACCATCCTGAACGTGACGCTCACCGAGCGCGGGACGGTGAAGAACATATACGTCGAGAAGAGCTGCGGGCTCGATTTTCTCGACCTCGAAGCGATGGCAGCCTTTGAACGGGCCCAGCCGTTTCCAAATCCACCTCCCGGTCTCGTTGCAGCCGACTCAACCGTCCGCTTCTCCTTCGGCTTCTTCCTCGAAATGGGCGGCGGGCCGCGGATGCGCCTCTTCCGAGGGGCGAACTAGTCCCAGCGCTCATAAATGGAGACGCTCGCTCGGGCCTTGCTGGGCATCGGCTTGTTGCTCGTATTGCTCGGGGGCGCGCTCCTCCTGGCGTCCAAGATGGGCGTGACGCGCTTGCCGGGCGACATTGTCTGGAAGAAAGGAAATTTTACGTTTTACGCGCCGCTGGGACTGATGCTGCTGATCAGCATTCTGCTGACCATCGCCCTGAATCTCTTCTCCCGGCGCTGAGAGACCTTGGGCCCGCCGCGATTAATCGCCGGTCGACTGCGCTCGCTGCCCATCTTCGATCGGTGGACAGGTGCAGATTAGGTTGCGGTCGCCCCGCGGATTGTCGACGCGGCCGACCGACGGCCAAAACTTGGCGTGGCGAACCCACTCCGCCGGAAATGCGGCCTTCTCCCTGGGATAAGGATGGGTCCAGGCAGAAGCGGTCACCGCCTCGGCCGTGTGCGGAGCATTCTTCAGAACGTTGTCCTCTCGCGGAGCCAGGCCTCGCTCGATTTCGCGGATCTCTTCTCGAATCGAGATCAGCGCATCGCAGAAGCGGTCCAGCTCCGATTTCGACTCGCTTTCGGTAGGCTCGATCATCATGGTGCCGGGGACGGGAAATGAGACCGTGGGCGCGTGGAAACCGTAGTCCATCAGCCGCTTCGCCACGTCTTCCACCTCGATGCCTGCGGTACGCTTCAGCGGTCGCAGGTCGACGATGCACTCGTGTGCCACGCGGCCGTTCTTTCCACGAAAGAGCACCGGGTAGTGGGGCTCTAGACGCTGAGCGACGTAATTCGCATTCAAGATCGCAACCTGCGTCGCGCGAGCCATGCCTTCCGCACCCATTTGCTGGATGTAGACCCAAGAAATCGGAAGAATGCTCGCGCTTCCCCACGGCGCAGATGAGACTGGGCCGATGCCATCTTCGCCGCCGGTGGAAATCAGCGGATGAGATGGCAGGTACTTCGCCAGATGCGCCTGGACCGCAATTGGCCCCATGCCTGGACCGCCGCCGCCGTGGGGGATGCAGAACGTCTTGTGTAGATTGAAGTGGCAGACGTCCACGCCGAACTCGCCCGGACGGCACAGCCCGACCAGCGCATTCATGTTCGCGCCGTCCATGTACACTTGGCCGCCGTTTTCGTGGATGACCGAGCAGATCTGTCGAATCTCCTCCTCGAACACTCCGTGGGTGGAAGGATAAGTGACCATCAGGGCCGCGAGCTTGCGCCGGTGCTGCTGGACCTTGGCTCGAAGATCCGAAAGGTCCACATTGCCCTGCTCATCGCAACTGACGACCACGACTCGGCAGCCTGCCATGACTGCCGATGCGGGATTGGTGCCGTGGGCGGACGAGGGAATGAGGCAGACATCGCGATCCCCTTCCCCGCGACCTTGATGGTATTTTCGGATGACCAGCAGGCCTGCATACTCGCCCTGAGAGCCCGCGTTGGGCTGCAGCGACACCGCCGGCAATCCGGCGATCTCCGCCAGCGCCGACTCGAGTTGCTTGAAGATCACCTGATATCCCGCCGCCTGCTCCACCGGGGCGAAGGGATGAATCCGCGCGAATTGGGGCCAAGAGACGGGAACCATCTCCGAGGTGGCGTTCAGCTTCATCGTGCATGAACCGAGCGGAATCATCGAGTCGGCGAGCGACAGGTCGCGCGACTGAAGCCGGTGAATGTAGCGCAGCATCTCGGTCTCAGAATGATGGCTGTTGAAAACCGGGTGCTGCAGGAAGCTGGTGGTGCGAGCCAGGGGTCCGAGAAAGCCCTCCGCGGTGCCTTCGGCGAGTTGGTCCAAAGAACGGCGGACACGGGGCGTGGTCGTGCCAAGTGACCGGGACCCTGAGAACACCTCGAAGATTGCCTCGAGGTCCTTCGCACCATGCGTCTCGTCCATCGAAAGGCCGATCGATCGCTCATCGATCCGGCGAAAATTCATCCGCGTGCGCACCGCGCGCTCAATGATGCTCTGGCACTCCTGAGCCGTCGCTTCTATTCGCAGCGTGTCAAAGAACTGCTCGTGCCTCGGTTTGAACCCAAGCTCGGTCAGACCGCGCGCGAGCACTTGCGTCAGCCGGTGGATTCGCGCCGCAATGGCTCGGAGTCCTTTCGGGCCATGGTAGACCGCGTACATGCTGGCCATCACCGCCAGCAGCACCTGAGCAGTGCAGATGTTGCTGGTCGCTTTCTCGCGGCGAATGTGCTGTTCGCGCGTCTGCAGCGCCATGCGCAGGGCGGGCCTTCCGTGAGCGTCCCGCGACACGCCGATGATCCGGCCGGGCACGTGGCGCGCGTTTTCCGCCCTGGTCGCGAAGTAAGCGGCGTGCGGTCCCCCGTATCCAAGTGGGACGCCGAACCGCTGCGCGCTTCCCAAGGCAATGTCGGCGCCGAACTCGCCCGGAGGCTCGAGGAGCGTCAGGCTGAGCAGATCGGCGGCGACTGCGACCAGCGCGCCATCTGCGTGAGCGCGCTCGCAAAACGGGCGATAGTCTTCGACCGAGCCGTCGGTGGCTGGGTACTGGACGAGCGCGCCGAAAACGTCTCTTTGAAACTTGAATGTGCGGTGGTCTCCGACGCGGACTTGGATCCGAAGCGGCTGCGCTCGCGTCTTCACCACCGCGATCGTCTGCGGGTGACATCCTTCCGAGACGAAGAAGACGTCGGCCGAGCTGGTTCCATGAAGCGCGCGGGCCATGGTCATCGCCTCTGCGGCGGCCGTTCCCTCGTCGAGCAACGATGCATTCGCCAGCTCGAAGCCCGTGAGATCGGCGACCATCGTCTGGAAGTTCAGCAGAGCCTCAAGCCGTCCCTGCGAGATCTCCGCCTGGTATGGAGTGTACTGGGTGTACCAGCCGGGATTCTCGAAGACGTTCCGCAGAATCACCCCTGGGGTGGTGCAGTCCGAGTACCCCATTCCGATGAACGATTTGAAGACCTGATTCTTGGCCGCGATCGCCTCGAGCTCCTCGAGCAGCTCGAACTCGCTCTTGCCCGGCTGAAGCTTCAACGGACGTGCGCTGCGGATTTGGCGCGGCACGGTCGAGCCGATCAGCTCCTCGAGCGAGGCGACCTCCAACAGTCGCAGCATGGATTTCACGTCGACATCGTCGGGTCCAATGTGTCGGTCGACGAATCTGTCAGTGCGCTTCAGGATCGCTGGCATGCGGCGGGTGAGTCCTCATCTGTGGTCTAGTAGACAGTCGCCTTCTATAACGGTCCGAGCGGCGGCGGGAAACCCACGGCCCACCGACGGCAATGCCCCAAGCCGCCACGGTGTTTTAGCCGGTCTTCTCCTTGACCAGCTTCTCGTAGTCAGCCGAGTTCATCAGTTGGTCAATCTGCTGCCCGTCCGCGGGCTCAACCTCGATGAGCCAGCCCGCCCCGTAGGGATCTTCGTTCACTGTCTGCGGCGAGTTGGTAAGCGAATCGTTCACCTTCGCGACTTTTCCGCTGATCGGCGCGAAGAGCTCCGATACGGCCTTGGTGGATTCGATCACCCCGAATGGAGTGCCCGCGCTGATGGTGCTGCCTACTTTGGGAAGCTCGACGTACACCACGTCCCCGAGTTCTTCCTGCGCGTGGGCGGTGATGCCGACGACGACCGAATTCCCCTCCCTTCGCGCCCACTCGTGCTCCTTGGTGTACTTCAGATTCTGGGGATATTCAGCCATCGACGTTTGCTCCTCCAACGCGGTGTTTACTGCTTCTTCCAGAATGGCGTCTTGACCACCCTGGCTGCAACTGGGCGGTTCCGGATTTCCACGTCAAAGGCGGAACCCTCCGATGCAATCTGCGGCGGCACGTAGCCCATGCCGATCGGCTTTTTGACGGATGGGCCGAGCGTACCAGAGGTCACTTCACCCACCTGGTTTCCCTTTTCGAGGATGCGATAGCCGTGCCGAGGTACGCCAGCACCGGTGAGCTCGAATCCGACGAGCTTGCGTCGCACGCCCTCCGCCTTTTGCCGCTCCAGCGCCAACCGCCCAATGAAATCTCCCTTGTCCAGCTTAACGATCCATCCCAGGCCGGCTTCCAGCGGCGTGTGCTCTTCGTCGATGTCGCTGCCGTAGAGCGCGTACTTCATCTCCGTTCGAAGCGAGTCGCGCGCGCCCAGGCCGGCCGGCTTGAGGCCCGCTTCCCTGCCCTCTTCGAGCAATGCGAACCAGAGCTTCTCGGCATCTGCCGGGGGGCAGTACAGCTCGAAGCCGTCTTCGCCGGTGTATCCAGTCCGCGAGATGATGGAGGGAACGCCAGCCACCTTTCCCTCTGCAAAGTGGTACGTGGGGATCTCCGACAAATCTGTGGGCGTCAGGCGCTGCAGCACCGCCGCCGCCTTAGGCCCTTGTAGTGCAAGTTGCGCGTAGTCATCGCTTCGATTGGCGGGCTCCACTCCGACCGCTCGCTGGCTCATCCACTGATAATCTTTTTCTCGATTGCTCGCATTGACGCAGATCAGAATCCGCTCGGTTGAGAAGCGGTAAGCGACCACGTCATCGACGAAACCGCCGCGGTCATTGAGCAACCCCGAATAGATCGCTTGCCCGTCCGAAATCCTCGCCAGGTCGTTGGAGAGAAGTCGATTGGCCGTGTCCAAAGCTCCCTTGCCGCTGAACTCGATTTCCCCCATGTGGGAGACGTCGAAGAGGCCGGCGGCCGTGCGCACCGCCTCGTGCTCGGCAATGACCGAGGTGTATTGCACCGGCATTTCCCATCCCGCAAAATCGACCATCCGGGCGCCCAACTTGCGATGAGCGTCGTAGAGAGGCGTTTGCCGGGGCATGAAGTGATCTCCTGGGGCGCCAAGGACGCGCGCGGACTATAACGACGGTTTCAACGCAATCAAGCAGTTCGGTCGTAAGCGCAACACAGCGGGCGACGATGAAAATAAGAAACCGCCTTAACCCTTCGAAGCCCTGCTTCTCGTTCGAGTTTTTCCCGCCCAAGACTGAAGACGGCTGGAAAAACCTTCGCAAGACGCTCGAGGAGCTTTCGGGGTTGGAGCCGGGCTTTGTCTCAGTCACTTACGGCGCGGGCGGCAGCACCCGGGACAAGACGCTTCAGCTCGTCGAGGAGATCAAACAGACGACTGGGATCGAGGCGATGGCCCATCTGACCTGCGTCGGCCACACGCGCGAAGAGCTGAGCGACATCGTAGACCGACTGCTTGAATCCGACATAGAGAACATCCTCGCGCTCCGCGGAGACCCTCCAATCGGCCAAAAGAGCTTTGCGCCGGTGGAGGGCGGCTTTCGGTACGCCTCCGAGTTGGTCGAGCTGATCCGTGAAAAGGACCACACCCTATGCATCGGAGGGGCTTGCTATCCGGAAGGACACATCGAGGCGCCTTCGCGAGACGACGATCTCCAAAACCTCAAGCGCAAAGTGGACGCCGGCGTCGATTTTGTCATCAGCCAGCTGTTCTTCGACAATGCGTTCTTCTTCGATTTCGTAGAGAGGGCTCGCCGGGTGGGAATCAACATCCCCATCGTGCCCGGAATCATGCCGATCACCAATTACGAGCAACTCAATCGCTTTGTGCGGCTGTGCGGCGCCACCGTTCCAATGCGGCTCTCTCTGCAATTGGAAAGGGTCAAGGATGATCCCGACGCTGTCACGCAGCTCGGCGTCGCCCACGCCACGGTGCAGTGTATCGAGCTTCTCAACCGCGGAGTTCCGGGAATTCACTTCTACACCTTGAATCGATCGCCCGCGACGCGAATGATCGTCAGCGCGTTGCGCACGCGGGGTTGAGCGGCCCGCGCTCTCCAAGCGGGTCGAGCTTTGCCGGCTCCAGCCGGACGCTACAGGGCAGGTGTCGGAAGCCTGTCGGCTACTTCGAACTGCGAGCGGTCGAAGCTGAATGCAGCGCTGGGTGCATGCAGCGCGTGCTTTTCCGTGAAGCGCACCCTTTTCTGCTCGGCGATGCAGGTCCACGTCTGGGCGGAGCGCGGGGTGGCGCGCGCGAACGCCTTGGGCGAGAACAAGGCCAAATTCGTCCCCTCCTCCACGTCCCGAGCCGAAGTGTACCGAAGGACCTCCACTCCCTCCGCGCGCATCGCCTGCCCCAGCGTCTGACTGGCCAGATAGCTCGTTTTCGAGGAGATCGCCGCGCGGTGCGCGTCGAAGGGCGCTTTGCTCAAATCGATTGCTTTGCGCGACTCCACTTCGGCGACAAACGCGGTTTGCTCGACGGTGATCGGCGAAAGGTCCACCTTGGGTCCACTCAGAAAGACGAACCGATAGTACGCCTTCTCCGCGAATGCGGTTCTGAGCTGTTCGGAGCCGTACCAGATGCCAAGCTCGTCGCGTCGACCGAAGCGCGAGCCGTGCCTTAAGGGCGGGTAGCGAAAGGGCGTGAAGAGCAGGAAGTGCAGCTGACTTACCCCTGGCTGCTTGGGAAGCGCCGGCTTGTGACGGTCGATCAGCTCTTCGAGGAGCCTTTGCTCGTCCAAGGTGTCCACCAGCTTCAGGGTCGAGATCAGATGCTGCGACTCGACCACTCGCCAGGGGCTCGATTTGAGACGACGGAGGTTAGAGATTCCCCCGCATTGCATCCAGATATTGGACGACATGCACGAGACCCGGAACGGTTTCGATCAGCTGAACCGGCGCTCCGCCCAGATGGACATTTTCCGCCTGTAGCCACTTCTGGCTTTTCTCCCGCGAGCCACCCATCAGAGCGTCGAGACTGCGAAACACCCGAAGGAAGAGCACGGCGATCTCTCCCTCTTTGCTCCTGGAGTCGATCAATCGCGATCCCTTGTACAGCCGAGACAGCGAAGCGGGGCTCACGCCGAGCACCGCCGCCAGCGCCCTCTGCGACAGCCCCAGATTGCCTGCCGCCCGCAGCACCGCCCGGGTGAGCACGCCGGATGCCTGGGCTTGAAGCGCCGTATTTGCGGCTACATGGGTCATTTCACTTGAAACGATAATGCCATTTCGTTTCAATTGCAAGCGCGAGGGGATCAGGCCAAGGAGGACTTCGCCGCGTTGACCGTGTTCTGAATGAGCATTGCCACCGTCATTGGGCCCACCCCGCCGGGAACGGGGGTAATGTGCGAGGCGCGCTGCGCGGCCGCTTTGAATTCCACGTCGCCCAGGAGCTTGCCATCCGGTGCGCGGTTCACGCCGACGTCGATCACCACCGCGCCTTCCTTAATCCACCGCCCTTTGACGAGCTCGGGCGAGCCGGCCGCGGCCACCAGAAGATCAGCTTCCGGGATTTCCCGGCTGATATCGCTCTTGCGATGGCAAACCGTCACCGTCGCGTCAGCGGCGAGCAGCAGCAGCATCATCGGCTTGCCAACGATATTGCTCCGTCCCACCACCACTGCTCGCTTGCCGCTCACCTTGAACCCGATCTCATCCAAAAGCCTCATCACTCCCAAGGGAGTGCAGGGTCTGGGGCCGGGCCGCCCAAGCAGCAACTTGCCTGCATTCACCGGATGGAAACCATCCACGTCTTTGCGCGGAAGGACGGAGCTGATGACCTCCTCGGAGTCGAGGTTTGGGGGCAGCGGCAGTTGCACGAGGATGCCGTGGACTTCGGTGCTCTCGTTGAGCTGCCCGATCCGATCGAGCAGCTGCCGTTGGCTTGCCGAAGCATCATAGTGGTACTCCCAGTCCTTGAGCCCGACTTCCTGGGCGGCTTTGCGCTTGGCGGTGACGTAGATCTTCGACGCGGAATCTTCGCCAACGCGAACCACCGCCAGACCCGGAACGATGCCCGCAGTCGCGCGAAGACGCTCGACCTCTTGCCAGAGCTGCGCTCGGATCTTTGAAGCGATCGCTTTGCCGTCAATCAGCTGTGCCATCGCGGAGAATGTACGCCAAAGCCGTCGCCTGCGCTCGCTTGGCTGATAAGGTCCGGCACCCGTGTATCGCTGTTTGCGAGCGCCGTTGTTCTTGATTCCGGCCGAACCCGCACACCGTCTTGGCATGCAGGTGCTCAAGCTGCTGGGGCGCTCTTCTCGACTGTCTCGCTGGAAGCGAGGCCGCGCAACGCGAACGTCGATCGACCTGTCGATCCGAGCTGCGGGCCTGGACCTTGCCAACCCCGTTGGCCTCGCCGCCGGGCTGGACAAAAACGCCGAAGCCGTGATGGGGCTTTTCGCTCTCGGCTTTGGCGCAGTCGAAGTCGGGACGGTGACCTCGCGCGCGCAACCCGGCAACCCCAAGCCCCGGCTGTTTCGAATCCGCAAGGAGCGCGCGCTGCTCAATCGCATGGGGTTCAACAACGTCGGCGCCGCGGAAGTGGCGGCCAGGCTCGCACGTCTCGCTTCGCGCCCCGGAGCAGTCGGCGTCAATATCGGCAAGGGTCGCGACACGCCGATCGAGCAGGCCGTCGAGGATTACGTGCACTGCGCCGAAGTGCTCGCGCCGGTCGCCGATTACCTCGTCGTCAACGCGAGCTCGCCGAACACGCCCGGGCTTCGCCAGCTGCAGGAACCGGAACGCCTGGCGACGCTGCTGGCTGCGGTTCGCGCGGCTGTGGACAGGGTCGGGGCGTCAACACCGCTGCTCCTGAAGATCGGCCCGGACCTCGCTCCGAACGCCATCGATGAAATCGTGGAAGTGGCAATCGCCGCCGGAGCGCAGGGCCTCATTGCCACCAACACGACCACCCACCGCCCCTTCTCGCACCGGCTGAGCTCCGAGCAGGGCGGATTGTCCGGCGCTCCGCTCCGGAGGATGGCGACGGAAGCGGTTCGCCGCGCGTACTCGCGCAGTCGCGGCCGCTTGTCGGTGGTGGGCGTGGGCGGAATCTTCAGCGGAGCGGATGCCTACGAGAAAATTCGGGCGGGCTCGTCCTGGGTGCAGATCTACACCGGTCTTGTTTATCAAGGCCCGAGTGTCGTCTCGGACATCCTCCGCGAGCTTGAAGTCCTGCTCAGGCGCGACGGCTTCACCTCAGTGCGCGAAGCAGTTGGGGCTGAGCAGAAGAGTTGATGTCCGGCCTTGTTATGCGGCTCCAAAGGCTCGGACCACGGACGTGGTCGGCCATTCGCGTTAGCCCGGCCAGTGCCGCCCGGCGAAACGGGCCGTGCCAATGTCCCAGATCCAAGCACCCGACGATGATCTTGCACCCGGCCAACTTCGCAGCCGGGACTCCGAGGATGGTCGAGAAGAAGTCGTGAATGTGGACGACTCGCCTGCGCGTCGCATGCCATCGGGTCGACCGATCGACGCACGTCGTTTCGGCCCCTTCGAGGGGAGCGGAGCACTTTCAACTGAAATCGCTACGGACGAGATCGGTCGCGAACAGGCAAATTGACCAGGGCCTGTGGTTCGATCGACTGACCGCGAACGTAGGCTGGCCCGAGATCGCGAGCCAGGGCGGAAAGCGCCGCCTCCGCTTGCCGTTTGAGCTCACCCGTCGCCTCTGGCGGCGCACCCTGCTTGAGAACCGAAGTGACGCTCTCGATCGCAGCTGCGCTCGCGCGAGGGTCGGAGGCGTCGCCGGCGATCAACTTTTCCAACAGCTCTCCGACGCGATTGCGGTCGACCGGCGCAACGTTGAGCGCGGTGTCGAGCAGGGCGTTGGCCGCGATAGCAGCAAAGAGCCGCTCGACCCCGAGCTGCCGCAGCGGCATCCCGAACCGCTCGACCGCCTCGCGCGCCGCAGCCGCAGTCCCACCGAGAAGCGCTGCCAGCATCGCGATTTGCTGCCCAGCCCGCTCGACCGCGCTTTGTGCTTCCCGCAGCTCAGATGCAGATCTGAAAGGGACGGGCTCTCCACCCTCCACGCGAAGCGCGCGCATCGGACGCTTTCGACGCAGCGCCGAGAGGACCAGCTCCTCCTCTGCGAAAAGAAGGTAGGCGCCATCCAGCCGGGCCAAGGGATGGCGGGCGATTCGATCGGCTCGGAACTTCAACTCCAGCGTGAGCGAGAAGCCGATTTGGAAGATGCGCCTCAGGCCGATCTGGCGAACCAAGTCGGACGGGCGACTCGTACTTGCGCCGAGGTGCTCAAAACCGAGCGCGAGATAGTCGCGCACCATTTCTGCGCCGCGGCGGCCCATCGCCGGATCGCCCAGTTCAGCGGCTTCCGCAACCAAGACGCAGTTGGCGAGGTAGCGCAGTTGCTCCTCGCATTGATCCCTTTCGTCGTCGGAAAGACCGCGAAAAGCCGAACGCAGGTGATCGGGGCGAGGCGCCGCAAGCTCTTGACCTGCAACGACCGCCTCGGATGTGGCGGGCCCAGGTTCGACGAATGTAAAGACGGCCGACGCCTCCTCGAGGGTTGGAAAACCCAGGTCGCCGAGGCGCGCTTGGCGGAGCTGATAGGCGGTCTCCTCGATCTCGCTCGGAAGCTCCCACCGAATCGCTTCAAACAGGCGGCTCGCATGGAAGGGATCTTCGGCGATGAGCCCGGAGACGAGCGCCCGCATCGTCGACAGCTCGGCGCCTTCGACCGTGAACTCGACAAGATACTTCCCGTCAGGCGTCTCAACGGCCACTCCTTCGGGTTGGAAATCGGGCTCCGCTTCGCGATCGTGCACCGCGGTAGCACTTAGAAGAACGAACTCCAGCAGCTCGACATCCAACGCCCGGACCTTGGCGAGAAACTCGTGCGGGTCATCGACTCGAGCGGCGCGCAACCAGGTGATCGCCCGGCGCGCCTCGATGCGATCCTTCGACCAAGCGCCCAGGTCCAGGAGCGCCTGAAACTGTTCGGGCGAAGCGAGATGGACCAGCTCGGTGGAGTCGGCCAGCCCTACCTCCGCGATCGTCGAGTAAAGCTCGTCGGCGGGAATGGACTGAACCAGCTCCCTCGCGTCGGGCGCGCTGACCAGAGCTTCGAGGCGCTCTTTGGGGGCCAGCTCCGATAAGCGGCGGCGAAGACGGGTGCGCTCGAAGGCGAGGTCCTTGCCGTTTCCTGTTTCGGCGTCGGGCATTCTCCGTCAGTAACACGGAGCAGTGACCGGGGCTCTAGGGAAGACCGCCTTGGCAGGTGTAAGTGAGGTGGAAGGAGTTGAGCACCGGGGTGCTGTGTCCATCGGTTGAGCTCAGCTGGAACTCGAGGCGCAGCCAACCCGTTCGGGGGACTGGGCCGGGTGGGCCTCGCAAATCAGCCGGCGAGGTGTTGAACGGCCCGTACGCCGGCGCGCTGCCAAGGGCCTGTTGCGTCGCGGCAGCGCGAACAAACAATTTCACCGAAGTGCTCGGCGGAATCGTGGCGTCCCAGGTCACGGTTAGCCACACAGTGCTTGCAGAGCAGCCCTGGAAGTCGCGCCAGAATCGACCCAGCGGCGCGGTGAAGTGGCGCAGCTGATAACCGGTGAAGTCGGAATAGGTGTAGAGCGTGCCGGCCTGCTGCGGTGTCTTGTAGACGCCTCCGTCGCCTCTGAAGATGCGCATCGCATTGCCGCTGTAATTGTTCACCCAAATATTGTTATCGGAGTCGAGCCCAACCCCGATACTGGTGTACGAGTTGGAATCGGTTGCGTCAATGAATCCTGCATCTCCGGGGAAACGCCAGAGGCCGCCATCCTCCACATTGAAACCGATGAGCTGCGCCACGGTGCCCGAACCCGACAAATAATGGCCGCTCATCCAAGCGTAGCCTTGGTCGTCCACCGCGATGCCGCGACCTTCGCCGAATAGCGAGCCAGTCTGGCTCCTTGCGGCGGTAAAATCGAACTTAGTCCACGTTCCGGTCGCTGGAGACAGGCCAGGCCCATGGTCGTATCGGTATGCGAACGCGCCGACGCCGTATCCAGGCAGCCAAACGCGATCGTTGCCATCAACAGCGATTCCATAGGCGCCCGTGGGGTTCAACGACGCCGGCGGCGTGATGTTGTCGTTGATTAGGGTCGCGGTTCTAGTGTCTATCAAGGCAAGCTGTGCCCTGGGCGAGCCTGGTACAGGCACAGCCCACAGTCGCTGCTGGCTGTCAACCGCCGCTCCGTACGGGCCTCCGAAGGCGCTGCTCAGCTGGACGATGACCTGACTGCCGTCAGGATTTGTGGCGATCTGTCCATTGCTGGAATTCAGTTTGTAGAACCTGTTCTCGTCGAAAACCCCTGCCCAGATATCTCCCGCCGAGGCGCTTTCGATCGCGCCCTTCGAAATCGCCAGCGCTCGTACTTTCACGTTAGGCCCGAACTCCTGTGTGCTGCCCCCGGGGGCACCCACGGGCGTCGAAAAGAGAACGCAGTCGTCATAGGTGGCGGGATTGTTTGGGTTGCTCGGGACAATAAATTCTCCGGTGCTCGTATCGATTACGCCGTTGCCGTTGAGATCGCGGCTGGTCCTCACACCTCCATCGGGTAGGCTATGTCGACAATCGAGCTCGTCGTTTGCGATCTTCGTCACGGTGCCTTGAAGTCCAGAGGCACGATTCGCAATCCAAACATTTCCGTAAAGATCGATTGCAGTCCGGCTCGGACTGTTATGCTGGCTGTAATCGACATTCGGGACCGGATTTCCGAGTCCATCTCGCGGAATGACAGTGTAGTAACGCGCGACTTCCTTTCCCGTTCTGGTGTCGAATTTTGAGACCGTCCCCGCTGAATTGTTGGCAATCCAAGCGAAATGGAGGTCGATTTGGCGGCTGTCGAGCACGATGCCGCCGTCCGGGCCGAGGGTGACGCCGTCGCCGAGGCCGCCGCTTCCTCCATCGAGGGTGATGCCGTCCCGATCGGTTCCGTCGACGATAATTCCCGAGTCAGGCCCTCCGCCGTCCGGTCCTCCGTCCGATCGACCGCCATCTGGGCCTGCATCCTGATTTGAATTTGAGCTATCGCAGCCGGAGCAGTTCAGCCCGCACGCAACCAAGCAAACGAGAGCGGTGAAGAAAATTGGGCGGCGGAGCATGAACACTCCCAGACAACTTCCGGACCGAGTTGCAGGCGACGGTTACGGCGCATGCTCACCGCAAGTTAATGAAGTCGTCAACTGCTGATTCCCGATGTCTCATATGCGCAGATCGGCGCAAGAGTGACACACGTGTATACAATTGGGTGGGTCTATTTATCCCCGCCAGGTAAAATGGAACCCGTGCGATCTCAGTTACCGCCGCTGGAAATCTTCATCGGAGTCCGGTTTGACACCAGCGCAGCTGTCGATCGCGCTGAGCAGGGTTTCCCACACCTCCTGGACTCCGATTCCTTCAACGGCTGAAAACAAAACAACGCGATCGGGGGTCAATCCAAGCGCCTTGGCGATTTGTTTCCACTTCACGTCTCGTCTGGCTTTAGAGATCCGATCGCTCTTCGTCGCAACGACGAGCACCCGCGGCGGCAGCGCCGCTAGATAATCGAGCATTTGCTGATCATCTGCGGTCGGACCGACTTCGGCGTCGACGATGCTGACAACCACGTTCAGGTTCGCGCGCCGCTCGAGGTACGTGGTAATCATCTGGTTCCAGCGAGCTCTCTCCGCTTTCCCAACCCGCGCGAAGCCATAGCCGGGAAGATCGGCGATCCGAACGCGCTGCCGCTTCCCATCCCATTCCAGATCCAGATCAAAGAAATTGATCGTTCGGGTGCGCCCCGGCGTCTTCGAGACGCGAACCAACTTTCGCCGGCCGGCGAGAGCGTTGATCATCGATGATTTTCCGACGTTGGAGCGGCCAACGAAGGCAATCTCGGAGACGGACGCCTCAGGGTAGCTTTCGAGGGAGACAGATGTGGTCAGGAAGCGCGCGCCGAGAACCTTAATCACGTGGCTAGCGTTTGGCCGCGTCCGCGTGCGGCGGCTCCGCTCGCTTGGCCTTCTCAGCAGTCCAGTGATCGATCAGCTTTAGCTTTTCCACGAACTCAAAAGGCTTCAGTGAAGGGCTGGATGCATCGTGGCAGCTGCGGCAGCTTTTCTCGGATGGATCCTGCAAACCTACCAGGCGCACCAACTCGGCGTCCTTCATTACATAGGGGCTCGCGTAGAACTGGCCGCCGCCATGACACGTTTCGCAGCTCACGTTCGAGACGTTCTGATCCGACCAGTTCGGCGCGTGACAGGAAACACAGCGGGCATCCTTCTGCTGCTGTGCCGACAGCGAATCCACTGCCCGCGCGTGCTTCGACTGCTTCCACGCATCGTACGCTTGCTGGTGACAGGCTTTGCAGCTCTCTGGTCCGGTGAAGTCTGCAGCCCGCACTGCCCCGCTGGCCAGAAGGACGGCGAAACAGAACGCTCGAAATTGCATCGTCCTCACCTAGGTAACAGAACCGCGGTGGCAGGGGCAAGGCCCGGCGCCTCGAAAAACGGTTCTCAAAGTCGGTTGAGAGTGCGACCCTAAATCCACTAGTAGGCCCGTTTTGGTAGATTTAGCCCATGCGTCCTTTGGTGGTCCCAGCCACGCTGCTCCTTGCTTCCGCCGCGCTGGCGAAGCCGTGGAATGGCATCGAGCCCGGCGCCTCGCACCGCGAAGATGTGGTGAAGAAGTTCGGCGAGCCGACGAAGACGGTCAACCACGAAGGCAAGGAGATCCTCGCTTACGTCGGGCCACAAGCGATCAAGGGAACGACCGAGACTCAGTTTAGAATCGACTCTGCCAACAAGCTCGTCGAGCGCATCGACGTCTTTCCTGGGCCCACGGTGGACAAGGATGCGGTAGAGAGCACCTACGGCCCGCAGTGCCCGTCCGGAACCACGCCCGCCGGCCCGTGCTACGTCAAGAAGCTCACCGACGATTTCCAAACCTATTTTCTGTACGCGAGGCTGGGGCTGGCGGTCTTCTGGAACGAGGATGGAAAGTCAGTCCACTCCTTCGTATTCCAGGTCCAGAAAGCGGCGCCGCGATGACCTCGCCTTCTCCGCCGTCTTGCGAGCGGCCGCGATGCGCGTGATTGGCCTGACCGGCGGCATCGCGACCGGCAAGAGCACGGTCAGCGCTATGCTGCGCCAGCTCGGGGCCGCGGTGATCGACGCCGACCAGATCGCCCGCGAGGTCGTGGAACCTGGGACCGCGGCCTTCCGCGACATCGCGGGGCGATTCCCCGAGGTGATAGGGCCCGACGGGCGGCTCGATCGCGCGCAGCTCGCAGACCGCATCTTCGCCAGCGCCGAAGACCGCGCGGCGCTCAATGCGATTGTGCACCCCCGCATCCATCGGGTTTTCACCGAGAAGCTCGCCGCTCTGGAGCGAAAGGGCGTAGAACTGGCCATCTACGACGCGGCGCTGCTGATCGAGAACGGCCTGCACCAAGGCCTGGACGGGGTGATCCTGGTAAGTGCGCCCCGGGAGACCCAAATCGCGCGCTTGCAGGAGCGCAACCGGTTCACGCGGCAGCAGGCGGAGGCCCGGCTCGCCTCGCAAATGCCGTTGGAACAAAAGGCTCGACTTGCGAACTGGACGATCGATAACTCGGGCGACTTGGCGGCTACCCGAGCCCAAGTCACTCAGCTGTGGAATTCCATCCAGCCTCAGTCACCCGCCGGAGCACGAAAATGAGCGACGCAAATCGAAAGCATCCGAATCGCGCCGCCAGGCATCACCTCATCACCGGATTCCCGGCGTTTCTGGCGCGCCGGCTGGTGCAACAAATCGTTTCCTCCGATCCGGGCGCGCACCTTACGCTGCTGGTTTCACCAACTCTTCTCAAGGAATCGCAACCTCAGATCTCCGCCCTGAGAAGCGCACAGCTGCAAGTGCTCACCGGGGACATCGTCGACATGCATTTGGGCTTGTCCGGTGAGGAGTACCAGAGGATATGCGACGAAGTGACGGACATTTTTCACGTCGGCGAGCTTTCGGATCTAAGCGTGCCGAGGGAGATGATCTGGCGCGCGAATGTAGAGGGAACGCGCAATATCATCGAGCTGGCCCGGGACTGCACCCGCCTCCACCGCTTGAACCACTATTCGACCTGCTACGTCTCCGGCGAGCGCATCGGCGTGATCGCCGAGGACGAGCTCGATCTGGGTCAGAGCTTTCGCAACGCCTATGAAGAGACGAAGTTCCACGCCGAGAAGCTGCTTCAGCGCGTGAATGGTGCACTGCCGATCAGCATCTACCGCCCCTCGAGCGTGGTGGGCGACTCGCAGACGGGCGAAATCGATCGCTTCGAAGGACCCTACTACCTTGGAATTCTGCTCGCGATGTCTCCCTTGGTGGTGGCACTTCCACTGCCGGGCGACGGCACGGCCCCGCTCAACGTTGTCCCGGTGGACTTCGTCACCAAGGGCATTTGGGCACTTTCACGCGATCCGCGCGCGGCGGGACGAACGTTTCACCTCGTCGATCCGAACCCGATGAGCGCGCGCCGGGCGTACGAAATCATCGCAGAAAAAGAGAAGAAACGCCTGCCTAGGTTCAGCGTTTCCGCTAAAGCCGCGGAGGTGATGCTGCGGCTTCCGCTGCTGGAGAAGCTGTCTCGCCCGCACCGGGCTGCGATCAGCTACGTCAATCACCTGGCAATCTACAACTGCCGCAACACGCTGGAGCTGCTCGACGGAACGGGGATCCACTGCCCGCCTTTGACCAGCTACTTAGACAAGCTGATCGCTTACGTGCAGGAACAGTACCGCCGACGCCGAGACGAGGTAAACGAAGTGGAGGATCCGCTCGATCAGCCGCTTCCGGATTCATGGGAAGGGGCGCCTTTGCACCGATAGAAATGAGCGAGTTTGGTTGCTCGAACGCACAAGGCGCACTACATCGGCGGCCGGACTCGACGCGAGGAGGAAGCCGGTGCCCAGACACTTCAGCGTGGGCGACACGTTCACCGAGGCGCGCGATTGCGACGCCTATCGACCCATTTATTACGCGTCCGCGTCGGGGGACTTCAATCCGATTCACTTGGACAAGGCGGTCGGCGAGGCGGCGGGCCTGGGCGGCGTCATACTCCACGGAATGTGCACCATGGCCTGGGCTGTGGAAGCGGCGACCAAATACCTCGGCGATCCCGGAAGGCTCCGCAAGGTAAGGGTCCGCTTTTCCCGACCGGTCGCAGTCGATGACACCATTACGTTCGAAGGCAAGGTAACGAGCATTGAGAATGGCCGCCTGGTCGCTGAGATCCTCGCCAGAAACCAGCGCGGCGAAGAAGTTCTCAAGGGCGCGGTGATCGAAGCGAGCGTAGCTTAGGCATCAAGCGAATCTCGCCTAGGCGGGGGAAATACATGGCCATCGATCCGAAATTCGTCGGCAAAAAATATGGGCCGTTTCGTTACCACATCGGCCTCGAAAAAATGCGCGAGTTCGCGTACGCAGTCGGCGGTGGAGTTCCGGCGGCCGGCTTCGGGTCGATTCCGGAAGGCCTGAATCCGCTGTTCTACGACGAAGCCGCTGCTCAGGCTGGACCCTACGGGAGCGTGATTGCGTTTCCGACCTTCGCGGTCACCTTCGCCATCGCGCCTTTCGCCGCGGCGGTGAGCGATCCCCAGCTCGGAATAGATCTATTGATGCTGGTCCACGGCGAGCAGGAGTTCGAATTCTTCGAGGTGATGAAACCGGACGAGGTGATGACGACCACCGGCACAATCACGCAGATCTTCGAAAAATCACAGAAGGACTTTCTCGTCGTGGTCAGCGAATCGAAGAACCAGGACGGCAAGTTGCTGGTGCGCGGGACCTGGACGGCGGTGGTTCGGCGGTAACCAACTTTCCGCTAAGCAGCGCCGAAGCTAGCCAACCGAGATCACTCCCTGCTCTTTGAGCTCGGTCAGAATGCGCGCGGTGTCAAGCCGCGACATCCCAGACACGGCGAACAGATCCTCCAGCGTCAGCGTCCCATCGATCTGCGCGAGCACGAACCCAGCTCGGTGGTCGAGATTGAGCCAGATGATCTCGTCCTGCTTGAGCAGCACCCGGGGCATCGCATCCAGTCCGCCGAGCTTCGATTCCAGCATCCCGAGAAGCTTCGCTTCGGTTTGCTCGCGCAGCTGTCGAATCTCGGGGCGATCCGGCGCAATCCGCTGCGCCCTCAAGATCAGCTCCATCGCGCCCGATTGGTCATCCAGCCCGATCAAGTCCTGAGCCGCTTGGAGAAGCGATTGAACCTCCGTCTCGCGGGCCTCGAGCGGATCGGTGGGGAGCAGAGTCGGCTGAGGTTGGGGATCGGTGCTCACCAGGTCTAGCGCAGGCGCGGTGCCAGGGTGGACGTCCAAAGCGCCGACGTCGGGCGCGGTGGTGGATCTCTGATCCCAAGCGCTCTCACTCTCGGGCAATGGATCTTCCTGCTTCGGCGCGCGCAAAGCGGATTGCGATTCGGGCAGTATGGCCGCCAGTCCCCAATCGACGTCCAAGCCTATCGAGCGACTGGGGCTTTCTCCGCGAACAAATGGATTTCGCGCTGCCGCCGGCGTTCCTTCGGGAGGGGTGCGGCCGATAGGTTGTTGAGGCAAGGGCGCGGAAGCGGGCGCCTCCAAAAGCTGCCGCGCGCGGACATTCGTCGGATCGAGGAGCAGCGCTTGCTCGAACAGGCGTCGCGCCCCTTCGTGATCTCCGCTGATGCGGAGCCACACTCCGGCCTCAACGAGCTTCCTCGCGCGGTGCGCGGTCATGAATCCGGTGGGCTGATTTTCTGGAGCCAGCCCTTGAAGAGATTAACCGTTCGCGTCAGCTGGTCGGTCGAGGATACAATCGCGGAGATGCTCTTGCTCTTGAGCACTTTCTCTCCCTCGGTGATGCCTTGCTCGCCCCGCTTGAGCGCCTCGATGCCGAAGTCTGAACCGTCCATCGCCGCCTGAATCTTTGGGAGCAGGCCTCGGACTTCGCGCATCACATCCCTAAGGTCGCGCCGGCGCTCGGCGAGCTCCTCCTGCTCCGGTTGGTCGAGCAGCTGGTCTCCTTGGTCCTCCAGGATCTGGTTCAGCTCCTCGCGAGTTAGCCCGCCGGAGGCGGTCACGGTGATCGACTGTTGCATTCCAGTTTCCTTGTCCTTGGCAGAAGCGGAGACGATCCCCTCGGAATTGATGTCGAACGTGACCTCAATCTCCACTTCACCGCGCAGGGCATCGCGCAGTCCGCTGAGCACAAACTCACCGAGAAGCTCATTCTCCCGAGCGATCTCGCTCTCGCCCTGCAGCACCATGATTTTCACCGTGGTCTGGCAATCCTTGGAGGTGGTGAAGATCTCAGTGGTGGACGTCGGGACGGTGGTGTTCTTCGGAATAAGCGCCCGCGCATAACCGCCGGCGATCGCCACGCCCAGGCTCTGCGGCGTCACGTCCAGCAGCAGCACGCGCGATTCTTCATGGGTGAGCGCATTGGCCTGAACTGCGGCGCCCAGCGCCACGACCTCCTCCGGATGCACGCCCTTGCAGGGCTCGCGGCGAAAGTACTTCTTCACCTTCGCCATGATCCGCGGCATGCGCGTCATCCCACCGACCAGGATGACCTCTTTCAGCTCGTCAGGTCGGACCTTCGCCTCCGCCAAAATCTGCTCACAGATCGAAATTGTTCGCTCGCAGAGGTCCTCGGTCAGCTCCTCCAGCTTCTCGCGGGTCAACGAACGCTGCAGGTGCAACGCGGATCCACCCCCTGGAGGCGTGCAGATGAAAGGCAAGTTGACCTGCGTTTCGTTCACCGTTGACAGCTCGATCTTCGCCTTCTCCGCGGCATCCTTCAGCCGCTGCAGCGCCATGCGGTCCTTTCGCAAGTCGATGCCGTGCTCCTTGGCGAATCCAAAGACCAGCGCTTCGATCACCCGATTGTCGAAATCCTCGCCGCCGAGCAGCGTGTCTCCTCCCACCGCGGCTACGTCGAACACTCCCTTGTTGATCTCGAGGACCGAGATGTCGAAGGTTCCCCCGCCGAGGTCGAAGATCGCCACCTTCCCGCTGACGTTTTTGCCGAAGCCGTACGCGAGCGCGGCGGCGGTCGGCTCGTTGATGATCCGCAGGACCTCGAGCCCAGCGATCGCGCCGGCGTCCTTGGTCGCTTGACGCTGCCCGTCGTTGAAATAGGCGGGGACAGTGATCACCGCCTTGCTGACCGGCTGACCGAAGTACGCTTCTGCATCGAGCTTCAGCTCGCGCAGCACCGCCGCCGAGATTTCCGGCAAAGACGTCATCTTCCCGCCGAGTTGCACGCGGATGTCGTCGTGCTCTCCACAGCTCACCGAGTAGCTCAAGGTCTTGAGAAGCTGCTGCACGCGCTCAGAGGAAAACTTGCGGCCGATCAGCCGCTTCGCGGCGTAGATCGTGCCGTCCGGATTTGTCACCGCCTGCCGCTTAGCGATTTGACCAACGAGCTGTTTGCCGGATTTGGCGACTGCCACTACGGACGGGGTCAAATTTTGCCCCAGCCGATTCTTGATCACCACCGGCTGATCGCTCTGCACAGTGGCCACCACGCTGTTGGTGGTGCCGAGGTCGATGCCTATGACCGTTTCGCGAGCCATGGAATGAGATGTCAAAAGGGCCAGCGGGATTTTTTCTGGCGCTTCTTCGCCTCGGCGTGATTCGGGTTCAGTTTGATCCCCTCCTCGAGGTGGCGATTGGCCATCTTGGACATTCCCACCTGCTCGAGAACGGCCGCCAGCAGAAATCGGTGATCTGCGCTCTTCGGATCCAAATCGACGGCGCGCTGGGCCAACACCTTTGCCTCCTTGAGGTCTCCTCCGGTCTGGCGAAGAAGCATCGCCGCCTTGAACGCCGCCAGCGCGCTTCTGCGATCGAGATTGGCGGCGCTCACGTACGTTTTAGCGGCTAACGTCATGTCGCCCGCCTTCTCGGCGGCTTGTGCGCGTTTGAGCTCCTCCGCCGCTCGCTGCTGCTCATGGCGGTGGCGCACCTTGGTCAGCAGCTCGTGCACGTCGTGGTTCTTCGGATCGAGCTGCGATGCGAGGTGCAGATCCGCGTACGCCTTGCTGAAGTCTCCCGACCCGAGGCTCTTTTTTCCGCTGGCCAGAAGCTCGTGCACCTTGGTGACCTTGGCCATATAGGGATGGCGGGCGAAGCGCGCTCGCCGCTCGGCGCTTCGTCGCTCGTCCTGCGGTGTTCTGGGGGAATCCGCTCTGGGAGCGGGCACCGCCAACTCGGGATGCTCGCGTTCGTAGGCCTCCCGCGAGTCGGGATCGCTCAGCACCCCATACGATTCGTGAATGCGCTTGAAGATTCGCTCCACGCGCGGGCGAAAGCTTCCCAGGTTCTTCTGGAAATACCGATCGGGATGGTAGCGACGCGATGCCTCATGGTACGCCTTCTTGACCTCTGCGGCGGGGGCGCCCGGGCGGAGACCAAGCACCTCGAAATGATTTAATCGGTCCAAGGCGCGCTCGAGCGAAAGGATTTCTTTCTTCCGATCCGCGTCGAGATCGACGTTCTCGGCCATCGCCAATTCGATCGATTGTCCAGCTCGGGCCCCGCTACCCATTCCTGCCCCGCGATTCGTCGACAACATGAAGATGGGCGCACCAGCCACACCGGCGGTAAATCCACTCGCCGATGGAAACTGGGATCGCGGCGACCGCCTCAGCCCGGGCCAACAACCAAACGATCGGCTCGGTCTCCGTCAACGGGCTGGGTCCTCGATCCAACCGATTGTATTGACCCGAACAAATGAGCGTCAAACCGGTCAACGCGTGTGGTGCCAGAACGCAACCCTACCTACGTGACGGCGCCCGAAGCGAAGCATCCTCAGGGCGCACGCGACTCAGCCGGTGAGTGACTTTTCGAAGATTGCCAGGCCCTCGTCGAGATCGCTGAGCGATACCGTGAACGGAGGCGCGAAGCGGACCGTCTTCTCCCCTGCGAGGTTGAGCAACAATCCCGCTTCCCGACACCGACTTACCACGGCAGCGGCATCATCAGCGACCTCGACGCCAAGCAGCAGACCTCGGCCCCGCACTGCGCTGACCTTTTCCGGGTGCCGCGCCCGAACGGCAAGCGCGCCGTTCCACAGGTAAGCGCCCTTGCGCCGGACCATCTCCAGCGTCTCCGGGCGGGAGATGATCGACACCGCTACGTTCGCTGCCGTCGCGGCGAGGAGGTTTCCGCCAAAGGTCGAGCCGTGGCTTCCCGACGGCAGGCTCTTGCCGAGCTCTTCCCGGCAGAGCATCGCGCCGATCGGCAGCCCATTGCCGAGCGCCTTGGCGAGCGAGATCCCATCGGGGAGGATTCCCTCGTGCTGGTAGCCGAAGACGGCGCCGGTTCGCCCCATTCCAGTTTGAACTTCGTCCACCAGCAGCAGCAAACCGAGCTCGTCGCACAGCGAGCGCAGCGACTTCAAAAATCCGTCGGGGGCCACTCGCACACCGCCTTCGCCTTGAATGGGTTCGACAATTACCCCCGCGGTCTTGGGGCTCACCGCCCTGCGAACCGCCTGCACGTCGCCGTAGGCAACGTGCTGGAACCCCGCCGGAAGCGGCTCGAAACCCTTGTGGTACTTCGGCTGGCCCGTCGCGGCAACCGTGGCCAGCGTCCTTCCATGAAAGGAGTTCTCAAAGCAGATGATTTCGAATCGCTCCGGGTGCCCGCGATCCTTTTGAACGCGTCGCGCGAGCTTGAACAACGCCTCGTTCGCCTCCGCGCCCGAGTTGCAGAAGAAAGCTCGTTCCAGGCCGGAGGCCGCAGTTAACTTCTCCGCCAGCTCGATCTGGGGAAGCGTGTAGAACACGTTCGAGGTGTGCCAAAGCTTGTCGGCCTGTGCCTTCACCGCGGCTACCACTTCTGGATGGCAATGGCCAAGCGCGCAGGTAGCGATCCCTCCGAGCAGATCCAAGTAGCTCTTGCCCTCGACGTCCCAAACGCGCGCGCCGAATCCGCGCTCCAAGACTACCGGTTGCTGTCGATAGTTCCGCAGCAGGTGCGCTTCGGCTCGCTCCATGGTCGCTCTCGTGCGCTCGGCGGTAGTCACGTTGCTCAGAGTATATAGCGGGACAGGTCTTCGTCTTTAACGATTTCCGAGAGCCGCTCCCTGACGTGTGCCCCGTCGATGCGAACGGTCTTGTTCGCCATTTCGGAAGCGCCGAACGATACGTCGTCGAGCAGTCGCTCGAGGATGGTGTGCAGCCGCCGGGCTCCGATGTTCTGCGTCCGCTCGTTCACCAGCTCCGCGGTCGCGGCGATTTCCTGAATGGCATCCTCGGTGAACTGGAGGTTGATGCCTTCGGTGGCCAAGAGGGCGGTGTACTGCCGGATCAGCGAATTCTTCGGCTCTCGCAGAATCCGAACCAGGTCGGCGCCGGTCAGCGGTTCGAGCTCCACGCGGATCGGGAATCTTCCCTGCAGCTCCGGAATCAGGTCGGAGGGCTTGGAGACGTGGAACGCTCCGGCGGCGATGAACAGCATGTGATCTGTCTTCACCGAGCCGTACTTGGTGGTTACCGTGGAGCCTTCGACAATGGGGAGGATGTCGCGCTGGACTCCCTCGCGCGATACGTCGGGGCCCGCGCGGGGACCTTCGCGGCTGGCGATTTTGTCGATTTCATCGATGAAGACGATCCCCGCCGTCTCGGCACGGCGGAGCGCATCGCGGCTGATGCGATCCATGTCCACCAGCTTGGCTGACTCTTCATCGGTGAGGAGCTTGAGAGCTTCGGGGACCTTCGCCTTGCGCTTCCGCGTCTTGTTGAACCCGGGCATGTTCTTAAAAAGATCCTGGAGATTGACGCCGATCTCCTCCATCCCTTGGCCGGAGAAGTTCCGCAGAAAAGTCACTCCGGTCTCGCTCACGTCGATCTCGATGTACTGATCATCCAGCGTGCCAGCGCGAAGCTGCGACCGAAGCTTTTCGCGCTCGCTGTCGGACAAGCGAGGGGCGGTCGGCGGCGGAGGTGGGGTGAACCCGAACGGCGACTGGCGAGCGCTCGGAGGAGCGTTGCCCGAAAGGATCTCGACCAACCTGTCTTCGGCCATCGACGCGGCGCGAGCGCGAACTTTCTCTGTCTCTTCTTCTCGGACCAGCGAAATCGCCGCCTCGACCAGGTCCCGGATCATCGACTCGACATCCCTGCCGACGTAGCCGACTTCGGTGAATTTTGAAGCCTCCACCTTCACGAAGGGCGCCTGTGAAAGCTTCGCCAGGCGGCGGGCGATCTCTGTCTTCCCCACGCCGGTCGGGCCGATCATGATGATGTTCTTGGGATAGATCTCCTCGCGCAGATCCTCGCTCACCAATTGCCGGCGCCAGCGGTTTCGAAGCGCGATGGCCACGGATCGCTTGGCTGCGGTTTGACCGACGATGTACCGGTCCAGCTCCGCGACGATCTCTCGCGGGGTGAAGGTCGTCGTTTTCGGCTCGTCCGGAAGCGCCAACTACAACTCCTCCATCGACACCTGCGTGTTGGTATAGATGCAGATTTCCGCTGCAATGCCTAACGCCGCAGTCGCGATCTCCCGGGCGGACAGGGGCGTGTGCTCGAGCAGCGCCCGAGCGGCCGCTTGGGCATAGGGTCCGCCCGAGCCGACTGCCGCGATGCCGTGATCAGGCTCGAGCACGTCCCCGGCGCCGGAGATAACAAAGGTCCGCTCCTTGTCCGCAACCACCAACAGCGCTTCCAACCGCCTCAGGAAGCGATCGGTCCGCCAATCCTTGCCCAGTTCGACGCAGGCGCGGGCGATGTTTTTCTGGTGTTCCTTGAGCTTGGCCTCGAACCGCTCGAAGAGCGTGAAGGCGTCCGCGGTGCCTCCAGCGAAGCCGGCGATGACGCTTCCGTCGCCCAATCGCCGCACTTTTTTTGCGGTAGATTTCAGAACGGTCTTGTCGAGCGTTACTTGACCGTCGCCGGCGATCACCACCCGACCGTTTCGGCGGACGGACAGAATAGTCGTTCCATGAAGCATGGAATAGGACTTAACAGCGATGGTGACGCCGGGCTTGATTTTCAGGGCATCGTCGCGTGCAGAGCCGTTGCGAGTCAGGTCGCTCGCGGGTGCGACTTGTCGTAGATCTCCTGCAGTCGCTCCCAGCTGACGTGGGTATATCGCTGGGTCGTAGACAGGCTGGCATGGCCCAGCAATTCCTGAATCGTCCGGACGTCGGCGCCGCCCGCCAGCAAGTGCGTGGCGAACGAGTGGCGCAGCGCGTGCGGAGAGACGGTCCGTGGCAATCCGCATCGTCGCACGTAGCGGGTCAGATGCCGAGCCACGCTCCTTGGGCGCAGCCGCCCGCCGCGGTAATTCAAGAACAGAGCGGCCGGATCGGCGCGGGGATTTTTTTCTTTCAGGAGCTCGTGGCGCCGCTCCAAGTAAAGCTCCAGCGCAGATGCCGCCGTCCGGTGGACGGGGCAGAGCCGCTCTTTGGAGTTTTTGCCGAACACCCGAAGCACTCGTCCCTCGCGATCCCAATCGTCAACGGATAGAGAGCAAAGCTCGCTGACGCGAAGCCCGCCTCCGTAGAGCACTTCCAGGATCGCGCGGTCGCGGAGGTCGGCGGCGCTGTGAGATCCCGGCGAGTCCACCAGGGCGAATGCTTCGTCCACCGGAAGAAACTTGGGCAACGAGCGGGGCAACTTGGGCGTCTTCACGTCCTTCGCGGGATTGACGGCGATGACTTTTTCGCGCGCGAGGAAGCGGTAGAGCGACTTGATGCTCGCAAGCTTTCGAGCCCTCGAGGAGGGTGCCAGCCTGCTGGCGAGGTTTCCAAGATAGCTGCGCAGCATGCCGTGTGTCACCGCTTCAAGCTCGAGGCCGTTGTCTCGCAGGTACGCCTCAAAATCAGCCAGGTCGCGCAGGTAGGCGCGGAGGGTATGCGGGGACATCGCGCTGCGCTGCAAGTGCGCTTTGAACGCAAGTACCGAGCGGGATGGCCGGTCCGCGGGTCGCATGGCCGTCAGGGGACTCCGGCCGCGAGGTACACGCCGGCGCGATCCTTTTCGGCGACGATGTACGCGACCTTCGAGCCGTCTTCGTCTGTGAACAAAGCCGGCAGCAAGATGCTTCGCTCCAGCGTTTTCCTTTCACCGGTTTTGAGATTGTAGACAGCGACATCGAAAGTGTCGGCGTCCACGCGAGCGTAGGTCACCAGGATGCGATTTCCACGCTCGGCGGTCTTGAAGCTGTAGACGCCCTCGACGATCTTCTGCGGCTCACTCTTGGGCTTCGTCAAATCGAGCACGAACAAATCGCAGGCGCGGTTGTTGCGAATGCAGTTGCCGCGGAAGAGCAGGTATCCGTTGTTGGAGCCGAAGCCGTAGCCCTGGTAAACGCCGGGGTGGACTTTCGACGCCTTCTCCTCGCCGACTCGGTAAAGCATTAAATCGACCGAATAGGCGGGCTTCATGAATCTGGAGAGAAACGCCAGCGCCGACCCGTCCGAACCCCAGACGAAGTTGGGGACGCGGCCGCCCACGCGGCGCGGCTGACCGTCGGGCAGGACGGTGATGCCCATCAATCCGGTCCGAGTGGGCTGGTTCCAGAGCTCGAGATAGGCGATCGCCTTCGAATCTGGCGAGAAGGCCAACCTCTCGCCGACCTCCTCCCCCACCTTTCGCGCCGGGCCGCCATCCGTCGGGCCGACGAAGAGGTCTCCGTGCGCCTGCTCGACGTTCCACTTCTCGGTGCGCGCCAGCCACTTGCCGTCTGGAGAGAAGCCGATCAGACCGGTGTCGCTGGCCAGCTTGGAAATTCGAGCGTTCTCGTCCACGAGATCGCCCAGGAAGAGATCGTACCTGCCGGCGGCGTCGCTTTGCCTGGAGAAGGCGATCCGTTTCGAATCCGGCGACACCGAGTAGTCCCCCACCTGGTCTCCGAGCTTTCGGAGATTCCATTCTCCAAGGCGGATCGCCAAAAGCGATCCACCCGCGGCGGCTCGCCGCTTCGCGATCAGCGCACGGCTATCGGGCGTGAACTCGGCGGTGGAAACCTCTGCGGCCAACTCCTTGAATGGGCCCTGCGGAAGCAGCCCCACTTTCAGAACCGACGCATCGACAAAGGCGACCCATTTCGAATCGGGGCTCACCAGCGCATAGGTGACTCGAGCGCCCAATGAGAGCGACTTGCTGGAAGCGTCGCGGAGATCCTGCGCGTTCAGCTCGCCCACCTGGCTTGCCGCGTTGTAGCCGGCCAGGTAGAGGACCCACCGCGAGTCTGGGCTGAACAGATAGCCGCCCGGGACGTTGGTGACGCCGGAGCCGAGCCGTCTCGAGGCACCTCCTTGGATCGGAATGGCGTGCAGTGCGCCGATCAACATCTGCGGCGGAATGCCCTCGAGCCGCGGCTTCTGCGCGCCCGCGAGGTAAGTGGCAAATTGCCCGTTTGGGGTCAGTCGCAGATCCGCCGCCGCGCCCAGCGCGAGCGGCTTTCCCATGCCGCCGATCTGGGGACTTGCTGCCCCACTGCTCTTCTTGCACCCAAGAGATGGCACCAGCAAGCCGGCGGCGAGGCAAACCGCCCATGAAGCAACCGTCCCATGACGCGACCCCGGTCGGGAACGCGGCACAAGAGATCCGCATGCCCTATGAGCTGATCCGCCCCACGGTTGCATTCGACCCAACATCGAGCGTCCTTTGCTCAAGCTCCGGGTGCGGCAGCGCGCGCAGCCACCGCGCGAAGTCATCGCGCGCCCGCTGAGAGAAACGGGCCCGCCTCTCCTGCTTCCTCACCCGCCCAGACAACGGCGGGAACAGAGCAAAAATAATGTTGGTCGGCTGATATAGATAGTTTTCGGGATGCGCGGCGCCGGTGATGTGGCGATAGAGGGCGCCAAGCGCCGTCGTCGGAGGGGGTGGGTGCCATGCCCTACCTCGCACCCGCGCCGCGACGGCGAGCGCGACGAGATATCCGCACGCCGCGGACTCCACATACCCTTCGACCCCGGTGATTTGTCCCGCGAAGTAGAGCCGCGGCTCGGCCCGCAGCGACAGATCCGCAGCGAGCAGCCTCGGCGCATCGATGAATGTATTTCGGTGAATCTGGCCGAGGCGGAGAAACTCCGCCTGGCCAAGCCCAGGAATTCGGAGAAAGATGCGCTTCTGCTCTGGCCAGGTGAGGCGCGTTTGAAATCCCACCATGTTGTAGGCGCTCCCCGCCGCGTCCTCCGTTCGCAGCTGGACCACCGCGTGGGGGCGTTGACCGGTGCGCGGATCGAGTAGCCCGACGGGTTTCATCGGGCCAAACGCCAAAACGTCATCTCCGCGCTCCGCCATCACCTCGATCGGCAGGCAACCTTCGAAGTAACGCGGCTCCTCGAAGTGATGCGGTGAGACCTTTTCGGCGCTGCGCAGCGATTGGACAAAGCCGAGGTATTCGTCGCGCGTCATCGGCAGATTGAGGTAATCGTCTCCTCCCCCCTTGCCGTAGCGGCTCTGCGCGAAGGCCACGGTCATGTCGATGGAGTCCGCAGCGACGATGGGCGCGATCGCATCGTAGAAGTACATCTTCTCTCCGACGAAGGCCGCCAGCTCGGACGTCAGCGCGTCCGAGGTAAGCGGTCCGGTAGCGATCACCGCAACGCCCTCCGGTATGCGGCGAACCTCGCCGCTGCGCAGCTCAACACCCGGAGAGCTGGTGAGCGAGCGGGTGACCAGGTTGGAGAACTTCTCGCGGTCCACCGCGAGCGCGTCCCCCGCCGGAACGCGGCACCGATCTGCGCAGGCCAGCACCAGGGAACCCAGGTCCCGCAGCTCGGCGTGAAGCAACCCAATCGCGCTCTCCGGGTTGTCGGAGCGAAAAGAATTCGAGCAAACCAGCTCCGCCAAAGCGTCGCTCTTGTGCGCGGGCGAGCGCTTTTCCGGCTTCATCTCCTCAAGCACAACGGGTACGCCCAAGCGATGGAGTTGGAAGGCGCACTCGCTGCCGGCGAGTCCGCCACCCACCACAGTGACCTGTTGAGTCGCCGACATTCCTCTCGCTCAATCACCTGCGTACCAACAAGCGCCCGCGAGTAAAAGCACCTACCCATTGTTGCGGACTGAGCAACTGCCGGTCCTGCCCTTCTGCCTACCTTGCTGCCAAGGAGAATTCACTTCCTCGGTGGGACGGTTCCCATTGCGCAACCCGTCCCCTACTTTCCCTGTCGTCGTTGTTCCTACATTACTCGGCGAAAGAGCCAGGAGAGCAATCGTGGTCAAGAGCGCGCGCAAGAAGGAGGTTCAGCGAATAAGGCAACTGTTGCAGCGGCGCCGGCGGGCCATTCTCGAGACGTCTCGAGGTGCGCGCCGCGAGCTTGGGGCTCTCAAAGGGCAGGAGCGCGATCCTGAATATGAAGAGAATGCGCAGGCAGAGCTGGCGGATTACACGCTCTATCACCTGGTCGAGAACCAAAGGCTCGAGGTGCAGCTGATCGACATTGCGCTCAGAAGGCTCGACACCGGCACTCTCGGCAACTGCGTCGACTGCGGCATCGAAATCCCTTACCAGCGACTCGAAGCGCTGCCCTTTGCGACTCGGTGCGCCGAGGACGCTGCTCGGCGGGAGCACGAATCAATTGGCGGGGTTCAGGCGATTCCTTCGCTCTAGCGCTCAGCGTTGCTGAAAAGGGCACTCAGCGACCTTGCTCGCCCTCTTTTTGAATCACCACGAACCGGTAGTTCTCCAGCTCGTTCTGCCCTGCCGTGTAGAGGACGGTGAGCAACAAGTCGTAGGGAACTTTTCGATCGCCGATCACTGAAAGCTCGTGATTGAACGGCGCTGACGGATTCCGGGCCTCGATGTATTTGAGCTTGTCGACCTCCCTTTTGAGCGCTTGATCGAGAGGGATGACGCGCCGACCGTCCAGAAGCCGGGGGGGAATCGCGCTGTTCTGGAGCTCGACGACCTTCTTGTCGCCGACGAGGATTCCCTTCGGAGTGATCGTCACCGCCACCGTGTCCTTCGGGGTGGCCCGGGTGGTGGAGATCGGCGGCCTTACGTCCTTCGACGCGGTCATTGAAATCGAGGACGCCGAGTAGGACTTGAGCAGAAACACGAGGATGATGGTCATCATGTCCATCATCGCGACGATGTTCAGCTCACGGATCTCGCCCGCCACCTCGCGATCCCTGCGCTTCTTCCGCGCCAGCGCGCGGCGGAACATCATCCGCTCGCGATCCTCCTCGCTGACCCGGAGCGGAGTCTCGGTGGGGCTCGCCATCGCTCTACATCGCCGCCAAAGTCACGTCGGAGAAGAGAATTTTCCTCTCCTTGCCCAATGTCTCTCGGATCGCGTCCATGGTTTGGATCAGGGACTCGTAAGGGATGTCCCCCTCGGCTCCGATGATCACCTTGGTCTCGTTGGGGAAAGCCTTCTTGATCTCGATCATCTTTTGGTTCAGGGCGGCGAAGTCGAACGTTCCGTCGCCCGTCTTTGGAATGGTGGGCGCGCCATCGGTGCCCGCCGTCGGTGATTGGCCCTCGGCTTGTTCCCCGAGGACGGCACCCGTCCCAGCGACGAAGAAGCCCTTCTTTGAAATCAGCACGCTGAGCAAAAGCTTGGGCGCATTGCCTTCGGGCGTAACCGCGGCCGCACTGCTGTAGTTCGGCGCGTTGACGTTGAGAATTCCGAAGACTGCCAGCCCGGTCATCGAAAGCAGCATGAAGATGATCAGGTTCATCAGGATGTCGAGGTAGGGAACGATGTTCAGCTCCCCGAACTCGACGTCCCCCATCCTGAGCTTTCGCTTGGAGAAGAAGAACGCCATTTATGACTGCTTTTCGAAATCCATTGCCGACGTCTCGCCGGCGTTGCGCCTGGAGAGTAGATTCTCCAGCTTCATCGCGTTCAGCTCCACCACTTCCACCATTCGCTTCGAGTACGCGTTCAGGAAGAGGTGAAAAACGATACAGGTGACCGCGATCGACAGCCCGAAGGCGGTGTTGTTCATCGCCTCGGAGATGCCGGCCGACAACAGCGCCTGCTTTTGATCCGCTGGAACGTTGCCCAAGGAGCGGAAAGTGCCGATCAGGCCGACGATGGTTCCGATCAGCCCGACCAGCGTTGCGATGTTGGCCAGCGACCAGAGCCAAGAAATCCGCGTCTGGACCAGCGGGGTGTTCTCCAGGATCGCCTCTTCCACCGCCTTGGCCACCTCCAGCTCGCCGCGGTTGGCGCGCGTCAACCCGGCGCGCACGACCTTCGCCAGCGGAGCATTGGGCGCTGCGCCACAGAGCTTTACCGCGCGATCGACGTTGCCGGTGAGCACCAGCTTGGTCACCTGCTCCATGAAAGGAGGGGCATTCAAGTTGTATCGAAACATCAAGGTAACGATCCGCTCGATGATCACCGCCACCGCGCAGGCGAGCCAGATGATGTTGACGTACATGAAGGGGCCGCCCTCGTGGAAGAAGCTCTTGACCGCGTCCAAGACTCCTCCTCCTGAAACCTGCGAAGCCGACACAATCACCGAGTACACGGTTCTACTGAGCATTGGGCTGATCAACGTTTGCGTCCTTTCACCCGTCGGCTTAGCGCCGTGGCAGTCGCTTCAGACCGAAATTGGGAGGAGTCTCAGCAATCAGAGAAAGACACTGAGATTATGCATTTGGCGCCCGAGCCCCTGTCAAGGCAGCCTCGGTGCAGGAGCGCGTGAGAATCTTCCGCCGATCATGCTACCGAAGCCGCACCTTCGGCCTGCTCTACGTTTCGCCGATAGCTGCACTCCGGATTTGGACATGCCACGTACGACCCTTCGCGCTTGGAATACTTCTGGAGCAAGTAGGGCGAGCCGCAAGCGGGACACGCTTCTGGAAGCGGACGATCCCAGGACGCAAACTTGCAGTCCGGATATCGATTGCAGCCAAAAAAGATTCGCCCGCGCTTACTGCGCCTTTGCGTGAGATAGCCCTGTCGGCATTCCGGGCACGCCACCCCAATGGACATCGCCTTTGAATTCTTGCACTCCGGATATCCGGAACAAGCCAAGAAGCGACCGAATCGCCCCCGCTTCACCACCATCGGCCGGCCGCATTTGTCGCATTTCTCGTCGGTAGTCTCTTCGGCCAAAACGACGATTTTCCCCTCGACCTCTTTGAAGTCTTTCGTGTTCTTGCACTCGGGATAGGCGGTGCATGCGAGAAAGCGGCCCATCTTTCCCCACTTGATCACCATTGGGCTGCCGCATCGCTCGCAGGTCAGATCGGTCTTGATCTCCTCGCGCTTGACGTCGCGCATCTCCCGCTCTGCGCGCACCAGGTCTTTCTTGAACGGCGTATAGAAATCGCGAAGCACCTTCTTCCAGTTCAGCTCGCCATCGGAAATGGAATCGAGCTTCTCTTCGAGATCGGCGGTGAAGGTCACGTCCATTTCTTTCGGGAAATGCTTCACCAGCTCTTCGGTGGTGATTCGACCCAACTCGGTGGGATGAAAACGGCCCTCGATTTTCTCCACGTACTTCTTTTCCTGAATGGTCGAAAGGATTGCCGCGTAGGTCGATGGCCGGCCGATGCCTTTCTCCTCGAGCTCTTTCACCAAAGTGGCTTCGGAGAAGCGGGGAGGCGGCTGGGTGAAGTGTTGCTCGTGCAACAGCTTGAGCAGCTTCAATCTCTCGCCCTCGGAAAGCGGCGGCAGCGCACTTCCGTCTTCGACCGGATCCTCTTCGCCGTTGGTCGATCTCTCCCGTTCCGGATCCTCATCGGGAGTGCCGGTTGCGCCATAAACCGCCAGGTAGCCGGCAAACTTGAGCGAGGAGCCAGAGGCGCGGAACAGACCTCGCCCGGCGCTGATGTCCACCGTCGTCTGATCGTACACTGCCGGCTTCATCTGGCAGGCGACAAAGCGGTTCCAGATCAGCTCGTAGAGCTTGAACATGTCCGGCTCGAGCAAGGGACGAACTCGCTCGGGTGGAAAATCGAGCGAGGTAGGCCGAATTGCTTCGTGCGCGTCTTGGGATCCCTTTTTGGACTTGAAGATGATCGGATCATCCGGGAGGTATTCAGCCCCGTACTGAGCTCGGATCAGCTCGCGCACCTGCTGCAGCGCCTCGTTCGAAATGCGGGTTGAGTCGGTCCGCATGTAGGTGATCAAACCGGTCTGGCCCGCCTCGCCGAGCTCCACGCCTTCGTAGAGGCGCTGGGCGAGGGTCATCGTCTTCTTTGCGGAGAAGTACAGGCGGTTCGCCGCCTCCTGCTGAAGCTTCGATGTAATGAAGGGGGCTGGGGCGTTGCGCCGGCGCTCGCGGCGATCGACCTTGGCAACGACGAAATCCGCCGTCCGCAGCTCGTCGACCAGCGCCTGCGCCGAAGCGCCATCGGCGATCTCGACTTTTTCGCCGTCGATCTTGATCAGCTTGGCGCGGAATGCAGGAGGCAGTGAAGCCTCGAGCTCGGCTTCGATCGTCCAATACTCCTTGGGAACGAATGCCTTGATCTCATTTTCGCGCTCGACGACCAGCCTGACCGTCACCGATTGCACGCGGCCGGCCGAGAGACCGCGGCGCACTTTTTTCCAGAGCAGAGGGGAAATCTCGTAACCCACCAGGCGATCGAGAATCCGCCTTGCTTGCTGAGAGTCGTAATTGTCTCGGCTGAGCGAAGTTGGCTCGGCGATCGCCTTCTGGATCGCATTCTTGGTGATTTCGTTGAAGAGGACCCGGCGAGCATCAGCGTGCGCGATCTCTTCGCTGATGTGCCAGGCAATCGCCTCTCCCTCGCGGTCCGGGTCCGTCGCCAAGTAAACGCGGTGAGCGGCTTTCGCCTCCTTCTTCAGCTCGGCGAGAACCTTCTCCTTTCCCTTGATCACTTGGTACTGAGGCTTAAACCCATGCTTGACGTCGACGCCCATCTTGCTCTTGGGCAAGTCCTTCACGTGCCCAACCGACGCCTTCACGACGTATGCCGTCCCCAGATACTTCCTGATCGTCTTCGCCTTGGCGGGGGATTCCACCACCACCAGATAGCGCGCCTTTCCACGCTTTCGTTCGGCCGCTGCGCCTTTGTGCTCGCGGTGCGCCACGTCCGGTGCGCGGGTGCGGGTTGCGCGCCGCGAGGAGCCGCGCTCTTCGCGCGCCTTGCGCGCAGGCGAGGCTACCTCCAACTCGGCGGCCTTTGGCTCTGCGAGATCCTTCGCCGCCGATTCGCTCGAGCTGGCTTTGGGTGTTCTTTTCGGCATTCCTCTAATCCTTAAACCCTCTCGTAACGTCTACCGGGATGTTGAACCACCAATCCCATCAACTCCAGCTCGCACAGGGCGCTGATCAGCGGTCCTGCGCCAAGCTGGCAGGCGGCAAGAAGGTCGTCGAAAGAGCGCGGTACCCGACCCACAGTTTCGTAAGCGGTTCGCGCGTTCGATGAGAGTGATGAAAGGTCCAAGGGCACCCCGGGTTTTTCCGGCGTCACGCTCACGCGCGGACTGAGCCCCACCGCAGCCCAAGCGTCTTCAGGAGTAAGGCATAACTGCGCGCGTCCGGCTCGAATGAGGCCGTTGCATCCGAACGCGGCCTCATTGCTCGCGTCCCCCGGCAACGCAAGCAGGGGTCTGCCCTGCTTCAGCGCTGAGTCCGCAGTGTGCAAGGCACCCGAGCGCTTTCCCGCGCGCAACACAAGCACCGCGTCCGCCGAGCCGGAGATCAATCGATTGCGCCGAGGAAACGTGCTCGCGTTGGCGCGCACTCCGAGGGGATACTCCGTATAGAACATTCCACCTCGTTTCAATATCTGCGGGAGCAGTTTCGCCTGCGGAGGGTCAAGCTCGTCCAACGCTGAGCCGATGAACGCCCACGTCTCAGCTCCAGCCTCGAGTGCGCCCATGTGACACTCGTGATCGACTCCAATTGCAGCCCCCGAGATGATTCCGACGCCGCCCTCGGCGACCCTCTTGGCGAAATTCTTCGCGATCTCGTGGAAGCCTTGATCCGGGTGGCGGCTTCCCACCATCGCAATCCGCCTGCGAGGTGCGCTGGGCGTTCCTCGGAAAAAAAGGACCGGCGGTGGATCGGGAATTTGCGAAAGCTTGGATGGAAAGGCAGCGTCGCCCGGGAAGGCAATTCCCACCTCCGCTTTGCGCGCTCGGTCCATCACGCACTCACCGAGATCGCCCATCTTCTTCACTTGAGAAAGCATTTGTCGAACGGGCGCCGTAAAGTTCAGCGCCCCAATCCACTCGCTTGGCTCTAAGCTTAAGACCTCTGTCAAGTTGCCCCGAAACAACTCAACGATGGCTCCGAAACCTTTGGGCCCGATTCCCGGAATGGCCCACAGCGAAAGCGTGGCGAGCCGTTCGCGCTCCTTCAACAGCTTCTCCCCGCTCACGCCCAACCCCTCCGCCATTGCGCCGCCACGCCACTATAGCCCGCCGGCTCCGACAGGAAAACGCGTTTCCTATAAGAGCCAAGGGCGCCGGCGTCAAGCTCGCCACAGCACAAACCGCTTCAGCACGCCGATCCGATCGCTGCGAATCATCGCGGCGGCGAATCAAGGCAGAGCGGCCCGCGGCTCGCTTGAGCTTTCAGGCCTCATCTCCACGCGGTCGCCGTGGACGATCTCGCGAATCGATCGGGTGACCAGACACATGGTGGCGACATCCTTCACCTCAATCGCCATGCAGGTGCCGACGTCCTCGACCGGAAGGTGGAGGTTCTGACCTCGCGAGGGATTGAGAAAAGCCTCGGGGGTCAGCGGATCCTGCTGGCGAATCACGGTGAAGGTCTGGCCAGGCTCAACCCCGTCACCGCGCCCCCGGTCCACGATGATCACGTGATGCTCTCCCAACGCGGTCAGATAGGGCACCAGCACGCCGATCACGTACCCCTTGAGCTGGCGATCGTTCGGCCGGCGTTCGATGACCTCGGTGAGCTGCTCACCGGCGGGTCCGATTCGATCTCCGCGATGTACCTCGTCCCAGGTGTCGGCATTGAGTTGCGCGCTGACGAATTCACCGGACGCTTTCGTGACGCGCACCGTTCCGAGGATGTGAGTCAGATATCCGACTTTCTTGTGGGTGATGGGATGGACGATCTCCGCCGCGGTTCGGAAGACAATGTACCGTTCTCCGATCTTCGCCGACGTAGACTTCGGGAACTTGATGTAAACGGTGTCGGGGAACGAAAGCATCACGGTCTCGGCGAACGAGGAGTCGATCACGCCGGATTGCTCGAGCTGCTTCGAGGAGAGGAAGCCCTGATGCGCCAAACGAACTCCGCGCTTGGGGCGGTACCCGATCTTTCCCGATACTCGGACCTCGGATTCGTGGTCCAGGCTGATCGAATCGGGTGAGCTCACCTCGTCGTTGTCCTCACCCATCCGTTCGGCGCGATCCGCCCCCGCATCCACCTCCGAGGGAACCTCTTCCCCCGCCGGATAAAATCGCACTCTATTGCCCGGATAAATCCAGTGCGGGTTCGCGATCTGAGGGTTGTAGGACCAGACCTTCGGCCAGTACCAGGGGCTGCCCAGGTAGGTCTGTGAAAGATCCCAAAGCGTGTCGCCCCTGACGACCGAGTGCACCTGGCCCGGCGTGACGACTGAGTCCCCCCGGCCCGGCTTGGTCGCCTTCGGCGCAACCGGGCTCGCCGGTTTCACAGAGCGCTCGTTGACCTCACTGTCCTGCATTTCCTGCGACTCGTCCTGTGATTCGTCCTCCGATGCGTCCTGCTCGTCCCCCTTCTGCTCTTCCTGCTGCTTTGGTGGCACCTGTCTCTGTGGCGGCGTCGCCGGTCGCTGCGGCGCTTGGGCCGCAGTCTCGGCGGCTGCGAACATCATGCAGATTGACACCATCCACGCGCGCATCGAGCGAATCCTTTCCGAAAGCCTAAGGTGGAAGCAAAGCGAGCCGCTGATTAGCCTCATTGGCCGCCGTGCTTCCCGGGTATTTCTTCACCACCTGGGTATAGAGAGCCCGAGCCGCTCGAGAGTTCTTCAGCCGAGCGCGGCACTCGCCCAGTTTGAGCATCGCATCGCGCACTTGATCGCTCGCCGGATACGCGCCGAGCAGCTTCTCGAACGCCGCGGCCGCCCCCTCCAAGTCGTGCTCGGCCATCAAGCCGAGGCCGACGAAGTAGAGGGCATTGTCGGCCTTGGCGTGGCGCGGATTCTCAGCGGCAAACCTCTGCAGTCGAGCGATGCCACCGGATACATTCCCCGTCTTCAACGCCGCCACCGCCGCGGCAAACTCCGCCTCGAGCGCGGCATCGCTGGCCTTTCCTGTTTCTTGGTTGCGAGAGGGCGCGTCCGAGGGCGATTCGAGGATTTCTTCCACTTGCTCGGGAGCCGGTTCGACGACAGCGATAGCGACGGCGATCTTGGGAGCGGGATCCGATTTCGGCTTCAGCTTGACCACGGTGAGCGAGGGAATCTCGTGCGGATCGTTCGCAGCGCCAGCGGATCCGCTGATCGGCAGATCGCCTGGCGGCACGCTTTCAAGCTGCTCGATCCGGCGCTTCAATCGCGCGTTTTCGTCCCGCAGCGATTGGAGCTCCGTCCGCTGCGATGACAGCTCCGCCCGGGAGGCGGACTCCGAAGCGCACGAGACCAGCGCGAGCATAGGGACGGTGGGGAGCAGGAGTCGGATGATTTGCTCACTCCGCAGACACAATTGCATCGGGGAAAGCGACGAAAATGATACGAATTGGATTTCGCGGGCGTCAAGGAAGCATGGCCGCGCGACGGTCCTTTCTCGGCGGCACATCCGCTCACATCGGCGCCGCGATCAGAAACTGCACACAACAAACCCCATCTGCCTGCCCGTCGTTCCCCCGTCGCGCCGGTGCGAAAAGAAATCCGCGGCGGCGCAGGAGGTGCAGCCGGAAACAATGTCGATGTGCTCATCGCGCAGACCGGATTCGCGAAGCGTCGCGTGAACGGCAGCGGACAAGTCGAGGTAGTGCCGAGCGCCGCCGATCCGAACCACGGTCGAACCGAACGCCGCAGAGAATCGCGCCGCGAGCTCCGGTGACACCGCATAACAGCAGCCGCGGATCGAGGGGCCGATCGCCGCCAGCAACCGCGCCGCGACCGCGCCTTTCGACTGCAGCGACTTGACCACCCGCGCCGCGATCCTGAGATCCGTGCCCCGCCAGCCGGAGTGTACCGCGGCGACCCTGCGCCCATCCGGGTCCACCAGCACCAGGGGAACGCAATCAGCGACTCGAACCGCCACTGCCGACCCGACCGACGACGTCCAGAGCGCGTCTGCTTCTCCACAGAGGGTGGTGAGCTCGGAATCTGGATTGGGAACAACGTCATCCAGGACTTGGGAGCCATGGACCTGCGATGCCATCTGTATCCGAAAGGGCGGAATTCCGGCGGCGCGAGCGATGAGGCGAACGTTTTCTGCGACGCGCTGGGGCGAATCACCAACGCTTAGACTCAGGTTCAAGGACCGATAGGGCCCCTCGGATACGCCTCCATCGCGCGTGGTGAAGCCGTGCGGCACCGGAATCAGCTTCGAGGTGTAAATCCGCGGCGGCATCGGACGCATTCTAGTCCACGCTCGCCCGCGCCCGCACCGCGGCCGGTTTGACAACATGCTTCAACGCCAAGAAAGATTCGCATTGGATCGGCGGCACCGATGGCGTCAGGCGACGACTCGCTTCAAAAAAGATTGCTGTGCGGCGTGGCGCTTCCGGGAATCCTGGCAGCGTTGGTGAGCTGCGCTTTCCTCTGGAGGAGCTCCGGCATCCAGGCAGGGGTGCTTCAACCCCTGCTCACCGGCCTCGTTCTGGGAGCGCTGGTCTTTTCCTGCGCGGCGCTGTGGATCGAGGGGCTGGTGATGCGTCCGCTGCGCCGACTCGCCCGAGCGATGAACAGGGCATCCGAGGGGGACTTCCTCGTCCGCGTCGAAGGGTCCAGACGGAAGGATGAGCTTGGGAAGCTGGCCGATTCTTTCAATCGGCTCTTGGCAAGGATTACCGCATTGCAGGCCGATGAAGTGGATGTCCAGCGCGACCTCGCCGAAGCGCACAAGCAACTGAAGCTCCAACAAGCGTTCGAGCACGCCAACGCGCTGCTCGAAAAGCGGCTGAACGAGCTCTCGCTGCTCTACGAGGTCGCTCGATCGTTCACCTCCACATTGGAGCTTCCGGAGTTGCTCGCCCGAATCAGCGCGCACGTCGCCGAGCGATTGTCGATTCCACAATTCTCGATCATGCTCCTCAATAGCGACGGGACGCTGGAGGTGAAAACCGCCTACCCGCCCGGGCAAGGAACCGAGCAGGTTCGCTTCCGCAGCAATGAAGGGGCGTGCGGAAGAGCGGTGCAAACGCACGGCGCGGTGTACATCGCGGACGTGGCGTCGGACAGCAGCATCTACGTCGCACGGCCCGGCTCCCACCGCGAAACGGGTTCGCTTCTCTGTGTTCCGATGATCCATCATGAGGAGGTTCTGGGCGTCCTGAACTTTCAGCGCCCACACCCGGACAGCTTCACCTCCGAGGAGATCGAGGTGCTGACTGCGATTGCAGACCAGGCGTCCTTGGCGGTGAAGAATGCTCGCCTTCACGAGGAGACGGTCGCGCTTGCGATCACCGATCCGCTGACCGGTATTCCGAACCGCCGGCATCTCTTCTCCCGCCTAGACATGGAGATCGCGCGCGCGAATCGGTTCGGCAATCAGCTTTCCGTGTTGATGGTGGACATTGATCACTTCAAAAGTTTCAACGATGCCGCGGGCCACCGCGCGGGCGACGGGGTTCTTCGACAGGTTGCAGCGCTGATGAAGGGAATGATCCGGAAGGTCGACACCATCGGCCGCTACGGCGGAGAGGAATTCCTGCTCATCCTGCCCCAGGTCACCAAGGTCGAGGCGATCGAGGTCGCGGAGAAACTGCGCCGCGCCGTCGCGGCGAACCCATTCGAGCCGGCTCGCAGTGCATCGAAAATTACCGTCTCCGTCGGCATTGCGAACCTGCCGGTGGATGCGACGGTGCAGGAGAAGCTGGTGGACTGCGCCGATGCGGCGCTCTATGCCTCGAAGCGAGCTGGGCGCAACCAGGCCACGCCCTACGCGCCCGGCATGGAGCTTCATCCGGGTCGCGAGCGACCTTCTGCCGTCAAGCGGGCAGTTGCCAGCTCGGCGAGCTAGGGAATCGCCAACGCGTGCAGTGTAGGCGACGGCGAAGGCGACCCGTCGGAATCGACGCCGCGCTGGAGAGCTCGGATCAACACCGTGCTCCCCGACTTCGCGCTCTTTAAGGCCCGCACCGCCTCGGAGCTGTTTCGCACCGGCTTGCGGCTGATCTCGGTGATGATCATCCCCGGAGCCAGGCCTGCCCGCTCCGCCGGCGAGCCGGGAGCGACGTCGGTGACCAAGGCGCCCTCGGTTGGGGCACCGATCGACTGCGCATATCGCGGCTCGACGTTCCGAAGGCTGAGCCCGCTCTTCTGCTGCCAAGTGCTCTCCTCGTCGCTGCCTCCGCTCTGGCTCTGCTGGTTCACGCCCTCGAGATCGGGCCGCGGCGCAAGGACCACCTTGATCTCCATCTGCTTGGATCCTCGGAAGACATCCAGCGTCGCGGTCGCGCCCGGCCGCTTCGCACCGACTGCACGGGTCAAGGCGCCCCGAGACGGGACCTTTTGCCCGTCGATGCCCGTGATCACATCGTCGGTCTGCAGGCCGGCCTTCTTGGCGGGACCGTCGGCGCGGACCTCGGTCACCACCGCGCCCTCTTTGGCCGGCACTCCCAGCCCCTTCGCCAGATCCGGGGTCAGGTCTTGAATCCCAACGCCGAGGTAGCCGCGGGATACGGTTCCTTCCTTCTCCAGCTGGGGCAGCAGGCTCTTCGCCATGTTGGAAGGCACCGCAAAGCCGATGCCGGTACCACCGCCGACGATCGCGGTATTGATGCCAATCACTTCGCCCTTCAGGTTGAACAGTGGTCCACCGGAGTTGCCCGGATTGATCGCTGCGTCGGTCTGAAGAAAGTCATCGTACGTCGAGGCACGGATGTCGCGGCTCTTGGCGGAGATAATGCCGGCGCTCACGCTGGAAGCGAGGCCGAAAGGATTGCCTATCGCGACCACCCAGTCGCCCACCCGCATCGCGTCCGAATCGCCGAGCTTCACCACAGGCAGGTTCTGCACGTTGCCGGTCAATCGGACCAAGGCGACGTCCGTCAGCGGGTCGCGGCCTACGGTCTTGCCTTCAAACTCTCGCCCATCGTCGAGCTTGACCCGGATGGAAACGGCATCCTGGACGACGTGGTTGTTGGTGAGCACCAAGCCCTTCGGATCGATGATGAAACCAGAGCCGGCGCCCTGGCGCAGCGGCTCCGATCCTCGCGGGCGGTTGCGGCCCCCGCCGCGGCCGAAGAAATGATCGAAGAAGTCGTCGGGATTTTCGCCCATCGAAAGTCGAGGGCCGGTGACTTTGGACTGAACCTCGACATTGACTACCGACCCTTTGACCGCCTCGACGAGCGGCGCCAGAGACGGAAGCGGCGTGGCACTGACCTCAGCGGCCCGCCCCGCCTGCGCTGCCAGCAGGAGAGCGACAACCGAGACTGCGATTGATGATGATCGGAACGCGTTCTTAATTCTCATGAGCACCACTCCTAATTAAAAGGAGCCGCCTTCGCAGGGTCTATCTCCGGCAGCTTTGTCCTTCATTCAACGATTTACGTTGGTTACGCCTTCCCGCTCGCCTATTTCAACTTGTTTCTGTCGGCCGGCGCGTAAACCCGATAGTCCAGCTCGGGAAATAGGTTGTCCTCTGCTTCCAGTCGCTCCAGAAAGCCCGGGTCAATGGCTTGGTTCCGCAGGCCGTCGCAGAGCCTGTAGAAGCTGCCGACGTGCTTTTGCGTCCGCCGGTTTGCGTAGTCGACCATCGTTCCGGTCTTCATGATGAAGGCCCAGTCGGACGATTGCGCCAGCAGCACCTCGCGGGCCGCCTGATTCAACGCCCTTCGCTCCAAGGGTCCGGGATCCCGGAAGTCGCTGGCGAGCGCCGCCATCTCGCCGCCACAGCGGTAGAGGTGCCGGTAGATCCAGTCGTTCGATTCATCGAGCCAGGTGCTGGCGTAGCCGCGCTCGCCCCAGGAGCTCATCGCCGGCGTCGAGATCTGGTGCTCAGGATTTTCGCGCAGGAATTGGGGCGGCGTCGCCAGTTGGTAGGTGGACTCCGGCGCGGCGCTGCGCCGCAGCACCGCTTCCAGGAACGCTGGTCCTTCGAACCACCAGTGGCCGAACAGCTCCGCATCGTATGGAGCGACGATGATCGACGCGCGGTCGGACATGATTTCGAAGATCGACTGAAGCTGTCTCTGCCGCTTAGAGACAAAGTCAGTCGCGTGCGCAGCGGCCTTCTGTCGAGCGCGTTCGTAATCGTACGGTTCTTTGTGGCTCGTTGGCCCAGTGATGCGGAAGTATTTCAGGCCGGTGTTTTTCCGCTGACCGCTCGCCTGGATGTAGGGCCGGACATAGCCATAATCCAAGTCCCAGCCGATGTCCCGATAGAACTCGCGGTATTCCGGATCCGACGGGTACCCGTGGACTGCGCTCCAAACCTGCTGTGAGCTTTCGGGGTCGCGGGCAAATGCGGCCACTCCTCGCTCGGTGTAAACCGGTGCGTACACGCCGTAGACCGGTTTCGGATTGCCGTGGGTCAAGGCATGGGTGTCGACGAAGAAGAAGCGGACGCCGTGCTCTGCCAGTATCCGCTCCAAGCCTGGAAAATAGCCGCACTCCGGAAGCCAGATCCCCTTTGACTCGCGGCCGAACGCGCGGCGGTAATGATCGACGCCAACCGCGACCTGGGCGCGAACCGATTCCTCCTGCTCTTGGAAAAGAGGCAGGAAGGCGTGGGTGGCACAGGTGGTGATGATTTCGAGATGGCCAGCCCGCTGCAGCGAGGCAAACGCACCGACGAGATCTCGTCGATACCGCTCGTGAAAGGTTCGCCGAAGGCTCAAAAAGCGATCGCGGTAGAAACAGGCAACGCGGTGGAATGCGGGGTCCCGACGAGTGCGGATCGTTTCCTTTTCCGCAAGCTCACACGTTCGATCGAGGCGCTTGGCGTAACGCCCGATGAGCAGCTCGTCCTGAAGCATGGAAATCAGGGTCGGCGAGAGCGTCATCGTGAGGCGAACTGGGATGCATTCCTGCGCCAGCCGATCGAATACTTCGAGCAGCGGGAGGTAAGTCTCGGAGATCGCCTCGTACAGCCAGTCCTCTTCGAGGAAGTCCTCGTGCTCGGGGTGCCGCACGAATGGCAAGTGGGCGTGGAGAACGACCGAAAGATAGCCCCGCATCAGGGCTAGGGGCGACCGGAGGGTGAAAACAGCCAACCGCGGCGCTCGGAGCTCGCATCGTGTGCGCGCTCCAATGCCTCCGGCCGAAGCTTCGCCGAAAGCTCGCGCGCGCGTTCAGCATCGAGCGTTCGAAGTCGGACGCCGTTCGCAGGGCGATCGGCGCGCAGACGGCCGAGCTCCGCCTCCCATGGAACTTTCATGAATCGAGCGTCGGCTTGCGAATACGTTGGCCCGGGCAACTGCACCACATTGCTCGACCGCCCGATTTGCCTCGAGCGTCCATCCGCGCCAACGAAATGGGCTTCGACGCGATATCGGCGACCAGGGCTGAGGCGGTGGACGTAGAAGCTTCGCGACTCCGGCGAGAACTGCAGCTCCTGCACCAGCGAGTCTCCGTCGAAGACTCGCAGCACCGCGCCTGGGGATTTCAGTCCGCCCGCGGCCTCCTCGCGAATTGTCTTCGGCCAATCCCAGAATACGAACAGCGTCTCCGGGTCCCGCGCCAGGGCGTGCACGCGATCGTCGCCCTCGCCGGCCGCGAGATCGAGCGGGCCTGCTCCATTGCGCTTCAGCGCGGCGAGTCGCGCCGACGCCTCGGTCAAGTGATGTTTGCGCGCTTCCTCTTCCCCGGCCACCCGGGCGATGAAGAAGCCTTCGATCAAAGGCTCCGCTTTGCGCTGACCCCTATCGGCGGAGCGACGCTCCGCGCGGTCGGACAAGGTACGTCCGTCCGTCGGTTCGTCGCGTCCCTCCGGGGCAGGGAAGGTGCTGACCTTCGCGCGCCTGGTGGGTTTGACGGACACCCTGGCGGCCGCCGCGCGCGGCTCGGGCTTTCTTTGAAACGAGCGGGGCAACCACGGTTTGAGCGCCGCGAGCAGCTCCGCCTTTGTCTTCAGCTTGGTATGTCCGCGGCCGAGGTGTTTGCGAGCCAGCTCGCGCAGATAGCGGACCGTCAATCTTCTCGAGTCATCCATATTCCGCTCCGATAACGACTTACAGCCGCGGCGGTCAACTCCTTTGACGCGGCGTTGCTCACGACAGAGCGCGAGTCAAGGCACGCGCCGCCTTCGATGGGTGCCCTTCCAGCGCAGCGCAAACGCCGAAGCCCAAAAGACACTCAACCCGCGCGGGTATCAAACGACTCATACACCGTGCCACAAGTCTACGTTGCTTTTCATGCGGTCCTCCACCTGAGTAGGATGACGAGATTCGCGGCGGGAATTGCCGCGCCAAGGTCCCATGGATCGCCGGGTACTCATCGTCGAAAACCAGAACGACTTTGCCCTCAGCATGGCCTCGGTGCTGAAAGGTGCGGGCTACCAGACGGCGATGGCGGAGAACGGCGCGGAAGCCCAGCGCGAGTTGGAAAAGCGCCGCCCAGACCTGGTCATCCTTCGCGCCGAGCTGCCGGATCAATCTGGATTCGTCCTTTGCGGCCACATCAAGAAGGGGAAATTCGGTCAGAACCTTCCCGTGCTGCTGCTCACTTCGGACGTGGGACAGGAAGGGCTTGCCCAACATTCGCGCAGCAGCAACGCCGCCGACGGCTACTTGAGCATCCCATTCGAAATGGGCGAGCTGGTTCAAATGGCGGGGGCGATTCTCCCTTTGACCAATGCGCCGCCGCGCGACGAGATGGATGAATCCCTCGACTCAGCGCTCTCGGGCACCCAAAACGGCACCGCCAATACCTCCTCGGAGGAGGAGCAGGCGAACGCCGCCCCGCCGCCCCTTCGAACGCCGCCGCCAGGGGCTCCTCCGCGGCTGCCCAAACGCGAACGGCGCAGCGCGATCACCGAGGACGACCGCGCTTTTCTGGACCGCGCCTTCCAGTCCATCGCCGATCGCAAAGCTGAGCTTTTGGCCGAATCACGCCAGCTGAAGCGGTCGCCGCCCCGGCGCGATTTGATGAGCTCCCCGGAGGGGAAAGTCCAGATTCTGCGGGAGGAGCTCAAGGTGCGCGAGGCCCAGGTGGCTCGCATCTCCGAGATCTGGAGCGTTCGCGAACGAGAGCTGCTTTCCGTCGAGGACCGCCTGCACGAAAAGGACGTTGAAGTGCAAAGCCTCAAGATGCAGGTCGACGATCTGATGAGGCGGTTCAACGACGTGCAGACAAGCATGATGCAGAAGGAGCGCGAGCACGGAGCCACCGTCGATGACCTGCTTCTGCAGCGGTTCGCCAACGAAAAGGATCTGATCGAGGTCGTCGCCTCCAAGGAGAAGGAGATCAACATTCTTCGTCAGGAGGGTTCGGCTCGCTCGGATGAGCTGGGCCGCCGCACCTCCGAGCTGGAAACCGCCCGGGCGGAATTCCAGCAACTGGAGAAGCATTTCGGCGTCACCACCCTTGAGTTCGAGGTCAAAGAGCGAAAGCTGAACGACGAGCTCAACGCGCGCGTTGCGGATATGGCCTCACTCAAGGCCGAGCTGGACTCGACGCGTGCTGAGCTGGCGGAGACGATTTCCGACCGCGACACGCGCCAGCTGCGCTGGGAGGAGGAGCGCCGAGCGCTCGGGGAGCAGCTCGAGCGCACGCGCGAAGAGGCGGACGCAACCACCCGCGCCCTGGAAAGCCGCCTCGCAGATTCGAACAGCCGCACCGCAGATGCGCAGGCGGAGATCGAGGACCTGAAAGCCGAGCGCGCGAACGTCGAGGCGCGCCTTCAGCAACAGATCGCCGGCCTGGAAAAAGAGGTCCTCGAAACCCAGGCGCAGCGGGAGCAGTTCCGCTCTGACCGCGATCAGCTCGCCGCGGAGATGGCGGATCGCGTTGCCGAACGGGATGCCAAGATCGCCGCTCTGGAGCTGGAGGTCGCCGCCGCGGTCGAGCGATACGACGCGCTCGAATCGGATCTCAATGCCCAGATCCAGCAGAAGCTCGAACAGCTGGGCGAATTGGAGGGCGAGGTCGAGGCCTCCCGGGCGCAGCTGGCCGACCGGGAGCATGAGCTCGGAGCCGAGCTCGCCGCCCTCAGCGAGGCGAAGAACCAGCTCGAGCTGCAGTTGAACGAGCGATTGGCGACCGCCGGCCGGTCGATTGCCGAGCTCCAGGATCAGCTTTCGCGAGCGCAAGCGGAAAACCAATCTGGTTCGAAGCGCCTGGCCGAGACGCTGGATGAGCTCTCCACCACGCGGCGCGAGCTGGAGATCGCCCGCGGGCACCTCGCCAAAGCCGCCGAGGAGCGGACGCACCGCGAGGCGGAGATCAAGGTGGCGCGCAGCGAAGTCGCTCGGACCAGCGCCCTGTTGCGCCAAGCGGAGGAATCCAAGGCGGAGCTGGAAAAGCAACTCTCAGAGGAGGTGACCCGGCTCGGCGGCTCTCTCTCGGAAGCGCTCGCCAACTACGAAGCGGAGCAGACGGCCCATCGCGGTACGCGCGACGAGCTGAACGGCGAGATCGCCTCGCTTCGGGAGGCGCTCGCGCGCGCCGAGGATAACAGCGCGGACTTAACCGACCAGCTCTCGGTCACAAAGCAAGAGCTGGGCAGCCGGGTCTCCGAGGTCACGCAGCTTGCATCCCAGCTCGCTCAAGCCGAGGACGCTCGCAACGACCTCGAGGACAAGGTGCAAGCGGTCGCCGAGCAAGCGAAGCAGCGCGAGGACATGCTGCGGAACGACCTCGCTTCGCGATCCACCGAGCTCGCCGATACCCAGCAGAAGCTGTCGGGGATGATGCAGGAGAAGCAGCGCCAAATCGAAGCTCTCACTCGAGAGGTGGCAAGCAAATCCGAGCAGGTGAGGCAGCTGGACGCCAAGCTTCGCGTCGCCGGCCAGGAGTCAAAGAAGGAGCAGGACAAGATCATCGTCCGGTTCAACGCGGCCACCGAGGAACTGGAGCGTACGCGCAAGGAGCTTTCCGAGCGGGCACGCCACGCCGAGGCAACCTCCCAGGCCCACGCCCACGCCATCGCCGAGCATGAGAGGCTCAAGGAGCAGTTCACCGCCGAACTGGAAGAGAAACAACAGCGCGGCGATGAGCTTGCCGCGCAGCTCGAGCACGAACGCGCGGAGCGGAAGCGCAGCTCGGATCAACTGTCCGCGCTGGCCGCGCGCGCTGAGCGGCAGGTCGCGCAAGTGAATCACGAAGCGAAGGCGCGCATCGGCGACTTGGAAGGCAAGCTGAAGGAAGCGCACGAGCAGCTTGCCCATCGCTCCCACAAGATCCACGAGCTCGAAACTGCAATCGAAGGCCTGCATTCCTCGAGGTCTCGGCAGGAAAAGGAGCTGGCGTCGAAGCTCCTGGCGACGGAGGCGAAGTCGAACGAGACCATGGCGCGCCTGTCAGCGGCAGTGAAGGATCGCAAGGAGATCGACGGGCGGCACCAGAAAGAGATGGAGGAGCTCGCCGTCAAGCACAAGGCAGAGCTCGAGCGGCGAGACTCGGTCCGCCTCCAGGAGGTGGCGCGCCTGCAGCAGGCGGTGCAAGAGAAGAGCAAGGCGCTCAAGGTGGTGGAGCTTGAGCTGGCTCGGTACCGCAGCAAGACCAGCGCGCCGCCCGCAGCAGGCAAACCGGCGGCACCGGCGGCGCGCCCGATCGCTCCATCGACGGTGCCAGCGCCGCTCAAGACTCCGCCGCCTGTCAGGCCGGCGACGTCACCCGCGCATGGAGTCGAACCCCATTCGCATCCGACATCCGGCTCGCCCAAAGCGCCGGCGCCGCGGCCGAGCGGAATCTCGCCCAAGGCTCCCGCCCCAACGTCCGTCGCTCAAAGCAGTCGCGAGCGCGTTTCACTTCCACCCCCTGATCCCGACTCGGACGACGATTGGAACGTGATCGTCGACGAGTTGGACAAGTAAGCTCACCGCGCCGGCAGCCTAGCCCACGAAATCGGCGAGTAAGGCGACCCGGGCTCAGGCTTCAAATGAAGGCTGTTCCAGTCCGTCGAATGACGGGACCCCTTCACCAACACGCTCCGGCGCGCGACGCGCTGGGCCTGCTCGAGAGCGGTCTTCGAAAGAGGAGCATGCTCCGCATGCCGGCGCAGCATCTCGAACGCCGGGGAGCATTTCCCAGGCCGGTCGAACATCGGGTCAAAGAGGACCAGGTCGAATACCTTGTCTGGTTGGCAAGCCAGAAAATGAGCTGCGTCCTCATGCCGCACGTCGATTCGACACGACCGCGGCGCCTCGAAGGAGCGGACGCCGGAGGAAACGAGCGCGAAGATCGCCAGGCTTTTCTCCAGGCCGACGACGCTCCCGGTTGGACCTACCGCGCGGGCGGCGACCAAGGCGTCCGCGGCAAGGCCCAACGTGCAATCAAGCACCGAGTCGCCCTGTTCAAAGCCGGCCAACTCGACGAGGCGATCCTCCTGCACCCGCGCGTCTAGGCGTTTGATTCGCAAGCGCGCCATTCCGGGGCTGAATCGCAGCGTCCCTCCCCGGTCGCAAAGAACAACTTGGTTCCTTTCAAATACCAGGAGCGAATCGGCGATATCCAAAATCGGCCGAAGAGGAGCCTTGCGTCGCCGTTCAATGAAGGGCACCCCCCAGGCCAGGGCTGATTGTCGGGCGACGGCGATCGTGCGCTCGTCGGGTTTTCCGCTGGTGGTCACTGCCAGCGGCGCGCCAAATTGCTCCCCCGTCAAGGCCAGTACTCCTTCTCGCTGCCCGTCTCAGCCTTCGACGATCTCCGCGACCGGACGCTTTCTTCCCCGCATCTGGCCGACCGTCACCGACTGGTTTCGACCGTGCTTCTTTGCATGGTAGAGCGATTGGTCGGCGAGGTCGATCACCGCGGACCGGTCTTGCCCGTGGTCAGGGTAGGTGGCAATCCCGAGCGAAAGGGTCACCCGCAATGGGCCGAGCTCGGTTTGAAAAACCTCCTTCATCACAGCTTCCCGAATTCGCTCGGCAATCACCTCCGCGCCGCGCGTTTCCGTTTGGGGCATGGCGATCGCGAACTCCTCGCCTCCAAAACGGGCAACCAGATCCGTGTCCCTGGCTTTCTCTCGAATAATTCGCGCGACGCCCTTGAGGACGCAGTCTCCCGTTGAATGGCCATAAGTGTCATTCACCGCCTTGAAGTGGTCGATGTCCGCCACGATGAAAGAGCAGCTGTGCTTGTACCGCCGCGCCTGAGCCAGCGCTTCGTCCGAGCGGGCTTGGAAGGCCCGCCGATTCAACAAGGCGGTGAGGCTGTCGGTGATCGCCATCTTCTCCATCTGCTCGAAGAGCTGGGCGCGAAGCACCGCCTGCGCGGCTTGGATCGCAATCACTTCGATCATCCGCAGCACGTCGTGATCCAGCGCTGCCTTGCGGCGCGAGCCGGCGACGAGAGTGCCGACGATCCGGTCCCCGGCGAGCAAGGGAAAGATCTTCAGCGCCTCCAGCCCGCGCACGCGCGTCTCATCATCGAAGATGACTTGCCTCTCCATCGCTGCGATCTCTCGCCCGGGCAGCGGCGTGCCGTAGCGGACCGCATTGGCGACCAGGCCGTTGTTGTCGGGGAACGACCTGCCCTCGAGCGGCTTGGTCTGCGCGGTACCGGCGACGCCGACGATCCGATGCATTCGCCGGCCGCCTTCTTCGGAGACGAGCGTCACCGCGCAGAAGTCCAGACCGGCGAGCAATCGAGCGCTCGCCAACACCGCGAGAAATACCTGGTCCGGATTGCTCGCCCGGTTCAGCTCTTCGATCGCACGAAAGAATCGCTCCTTCTCGTCGCGGGTCTTTCGGATGTACCCCATCACCCGTTCGATCTCGATCGCGCGAAGCACTTCGGATGCGATTCTGACCAGCACCTCCTCATCCGTCTCGCTGAAGGGGTCATTCTCAACGCGATCCGCCACCAGCACTCCGCGCATGACGCCGCCGGTTTCGACGATCGGCGCGGCGAGGATCGAGCAGATCGCCGGGCGTGCCGACTCGTAGTAGGTGACTCCGCGCAAGCCGGCCGGCGCATTCATCCGGACGGGAATCGCTCGCTTGAGCACGCCGCCGAAAATTCCCTCCCTCGCCGAAAACCGTTCTCGCTGGACGCGATCGGATCGCGAACGGCAGTCGTACAACTTGAGGAAGCGATCGTCGGGGGTGAGAAGGAAAGCCGCGGAAGTATGGGTTCGCAGCGCGGCCTCGGCGATCTCCAAGGACGCGCCCACCGCGCCTTCGATCTCCTTGACCGATGCCATCAGCCATTTCTCGTGCTCGCCAGAGTCCGGTTGAGTTTGCTGAGTGCCGGCATTGACCAGGCGGAAGGTGCGAGCGCGCTCCTCCACTTCCCGGATTCGCTTGGTGACCGCCTCCCGTTCCGCCTTGCGCGCCGCCGCCAACCGCGCGCTGAGCACCAGGTGATACAGGGCTGCGAAGAGGAAGAGAAAAACGACGTGCGTGGCGAAGATGGAAGCGGACAGCGCGCCTGAGCCCAGCATCATCGCCCCGTCGAACACCACCGCGACCCCGAGCAGCGCAAGGCCGGCAACGGGCGTCGGAAAGCTGACCAAGAACGCCAGCAACAGGTAGACGATCGGAAAGAGCAGCGGACTGGTCGCCGCGATGACGACGTAGGCAGCGGCGATCAGGCCGCCGCCCAGCTCGAGCTCATGCTGCGCACGCCTCGGCGCACCGACTCTGCTTCGTCGGACCATCCTGAAGCCGGCGAACGCGATCCCGGCCAGCACTGCCAGCGCGGTGGCTGCTTCCCACCAACCGAGCTGACTCAGCTTGTATCCGCCGCGAGCCACCTTCAGCAGAGCTAAAAGAATCGTTAAGGCAGGGAAGAGGTTCGCCGCGATTCGAGCGGATCTCCACAGCCAGGAGGGGCCGGCGCGTGGCATGCCTACTCCAAATTGATCACCATCTCGTCTGGTTTGATGAACCCCAGCTCCTCGCGGACCGCCCGCTCCCACATCTCCGGATCCGAGCGCAGCCCCTCGATCTCGCGCTTCAGCGCTTCATTTTGCTTCGCCAGCCGCCGATTTCGTTCGACCGCTTCTTCCAGCTGGCGCTGCATCCGAAAATAGCGGCGAAACCCATGCGCATCCACCAGCGACACCAGGGCCAGCCCCGCCGCGACAGCCAGCGCGACCCGGAGCCCTCTTGGACGAGCGGACATCGAGCGGAACGTTAGCAGTGAGTGTCATGCCCGCAAGAAAAAGGTGTTAGCGAGGAAGCGACTGCTCGAGCGCTGAAGCAATCAGCTGGTCCAGCTCCGCCGCTGCTGCGAATCCAGCGAACGCGGCGATTAGCCGCCCGTCCCGCCCAAACAGAAACGACGCGGGCAGCGACGAAATGAGTCCAAACGCGGTCTCACCCTTGCGAATGCGGTCGTCGGCCACGAGCAAAGGGAAAGGCAGCTGATACTCGCGAGCAAAGGGCTCCAGCACTTCCGCGCCTTCGAGATCCATGCCGACCGCGACAATCTTAAATCCGCGGCTCGCGTGCTCCCTTTGCGCCTTCTCCAGGATGGGAAGCTGGCCGAGGCAGGGGAAACACCAGGTGGCAAGAAAGGTCACTAGGAGGACCTGACCGCGCTCCAGTTGCGTATGGGGAACGGATCCAACCGAGGCAAGCTGCAGAGCCGGTGCGAAGGCGCTCAGCGTCGGCGGCGGCGGCGGCGCGGATTTGTGCGCACAAGCAGCGAGAAGTGCGATCGCGGTCGTTGCGCTCCATCGGGCCCGCCCGCGGCGCAAGGCGACGCCCTTCCCTACGCCCGACTCGACGGCGCGGCACCTTCGGCAAGGCGCTGGCAGTTCCGGCAAAGTCCGTAGAGCTCCATCTTGTGAGACGTCACTCGGAACCCGTGCTTTCGCGCCACTGCGTCCTGAAGTGTCTCAATCCGGTCGTTTTCGAACTCGACGATCGTCCCGCACTGGGTACAGATGAGGTGATCATGATGGTGTCGCCCCACCGCCGCCTCATAGCGCGTCTGGCCGTCGCCGAAATTGCGCGCGTGCGCAAGCCCGCACTCGGCGAGCAACTTCATCGTCCGGTAGACCGTCGCCACCGATACTTTGGCGTCGCGCTCGCGGACCTTGGCCCAGACGTCCTCGACCGACAGGTGACCCGCCGCTGAAAAGAAGGTGTTGATGATCAGATTTCGCTGCCGGGTGCTCTTCAGCCCGCGCTGAGCCATGTAGCGTCCGAGGAGCTCCTCTTTTGTCGAGCGTTCGGTCACGGGAATCGCCTCTCCCAGGCTTGGCGCTCTTGCTCGCTTTGTCCCGGCCCCAGATCCTCTCCCGCCAGCCGAACCAACGAACGGTGTGCCTCTTCCCGCACTCGCGCGTCGGGGTCCTGCAGCACCTTGAGCAACAGCGGTGCGTACGTGACCCCATCTGCCCGATAACCGATCACCTCGGCGGTTACAGCCCGCACCCGTGGATTGTCGTCCGTCAAGAGCACCTCGAGATCGTCGACAGGAGCGTCATACCGACTTTTTGCCGCCGGTAAAAGGAGGGGCAGGAAAAGGGCTGCCGCGCCGATCTGGAAGAGAGCTTTCGAGGCCGGGTACTTTCTCACGCGGACCAGAACCAACCGGTACGCAGCGAAGCTGACCAGAAACACTAAGAAGAGCGACGGTGCGATGATCCCAAAGGCCGGCGGCAGCATCCCGGGAAACCGGCGAGTCCCGAGAGCTACCACAGCCGAGGCCAGAAGCAGCGAATAGAGGATGAGGGCCAGAACCGGGCCGTAACGAACCCCGGCCGCTTGGACTTGCGCCCGTTCTTTGCTGCTTACATTGTCGTTAAACGAAACCATGATACTCGATCGCTCAGAAGGTAAAACAATTGCGCATTCGCGTTTCAGTCAAATAATCCATGCCGATATACGAATATGTCTGCGAAAGGTGCGGAAAGGTTAACGACGTTCTGCAGAAGATGAATGATCCGCCGCCGGAGCGCTGCAACAACTGCGGCGCACAAGGCTCTTTGACCAAAGTAGTCAGTCGCAGCTCCTTCGTGCTGCGAGGTGGCGGATGGTACTCCGACCTGTACAGCTCGCCCAAGAAAGACGCCGGTACGCAGGGGGCCAAGGACACGGACGGGGCTCCCAAGAAGGAGGATGGCGCGGCTTCCGCCCCCGCCGCAAAGCCAGCGCCCTCCAGCGATTCGGCAAGCTCCAGCTCTCCAGGCAAGGACGCAAGCAAGAAATAAGGTGCGCCCGACGACCTCGAATCGATCTGGCCCGCGCGATGGATCACCGGATCATCTCGAGCTCAGAGATAAACTCTAACTAACCCTGTGAAATTGAGCTTCCTCGCACGCAGCAGGTGTTTCTCCCGAAAGGCGCTGGCGCGGTTGCTGTGCGGCGCGTTGCTGAGCACCGGTTGCGCCTCGTACCCAACCGTTCCCCAAGAGGACCGTGCCAACTTGGTTCGGGAGTTGACGAGCAAGCGCCGCGACAAGTTTTTGCGACTCTCGTTCTATGTCATGCCTTTCTTTGGAGACCCGTCGAAAAAACTGCTCGCGACGGCGCCGCCTGAGGAGGTCAGCCTGGTCAAGCAGCCGAGCGGCGAGCCGGTGAATCCAGGGCCGGTGGAAACGATCCTCCCTGCTGGAACACGGGTCCAAATCACCAAGGTTGAATTTCCCACCGCGGTGGTTTTGTCCGAGCGATCGCTCAACACCCCTCGAGCCCTGCCCTGGATCTACTTGCGCGGTGGAAACCGCGACGGCGCGCCGCTGATCCTCGTCCTCAAGGCCGACATCCTTTCCCAAGAGGAGTTCGTAGCGGAGCTCGAGCGTTACCTGTCGGACGCCGACCTCACTCCTCTTTTGTCCAGTTGGTCGGACGTCGTTCAGCTCGCAGTTCGCACCAAGACGGCGATCATCGACATGAGTGGGGAAGCTTTGGAGATGGCTTGGGGATATCCGGACAGAAAGGAGATCTCGTTCGTCGATTCGGTGAGGAACGAGGAATGGATCTACGGTAAACGGCGAAAAGCCTACCTTGCAGACGGGCGAGTCGTGCAGCGCGAGACGGGTAAAGAAGAGCCCTAGTTCCAGCCTCCAGGGCGCCCGGGGCGGGCACCCCTTCGTCTCCTCCGACCTTCTTTGCGGGGCTCAGCCTCTCGAGCCTCACCCGGTCGGGTGAGCTTGGGAAGCTCGCCCATCATCACCGCCCAGTACTCGCCGTCGAACAGCGCCTGGACGAACTCGCGCTGGTTTCCAATCGCCCTCTTGAACAAAGTCGCCGCTCGCCCCAGCTCGTCCAGGGATCCGCGCGCATCGCTCCCGGCCACGCACGGCAGCCGCAGGCTCTGTGCAGCCTCCAAGGCGAGCTCGTTCGCCGGCTGGCGGACCTTGGGGTTGAAACCCTCGACCGCGGTCAATCCCTGAAGCGTCAAAATGAAGTCACCCGCCGGATGCTGGAACTCGCGGTCGTAGGGCCGCGCTGCCACCACCGCGGCCCCGAGCGACCTGATCTTGGGGATGCATTCGGCCGCACTCCACGGCTTCTCGCGATTGGATCCCCACATTTGGACCGGTTCCGGCGCCAACTCCGGCCTCGGAAAGAAACAGAGGTACTGGCCTTTGTCGGTCACGAGCTCGAGGCCGACGAAGACTTTGACCGGGGTTCGGCCCTCCAGCTCCAAAAGCTCCTCGAAGCCGTCCTGAGTATTCGTCTCGGTGAATGCCACCCCGTCCAGCCCGAGCGCCGCTGAGCGTTCGAGGACCAGGCGCGGATTCAGCTCGCACCCTTTCGATAAGTGCGAGTGCACGTGCAAATCGATCAGCATCCGCGATGTCTATCACAGGCCGCCGGCCGGCGCTCGCTCGCGCTAGGCGAGGGCGTAGCCCTGGAGCGGCCGGCGCAACGGGTCGGCGCCCTCGTCCTCGTAGGAGCGAATCAGATATCCCATCAACATCAAGGACGACGTGTTTTCCAGCACCCGTTTCGGATCCTTGGAGATCAAACTCGCGCTGTACGAGAGGAAGAAGTGCGCCAGATCCTCGCCTGCTTCGCGCACGATCAGCCGGTTCAGGACCGCCGGATCCATCTTCCGGATCGCATTGATGAAATCAACTGCCAGATCTTTCTTCGATTTGACGTCCACGCGCGTACCCTCTACGCCACGCTACCCAGGTGCGTTGTTCGACAGCCCAAACCGGCTCGGTGATTCAAGCCAGTCGCAATCCAAGCTAGTCACTGCCGCGCGAATGCTAACCCGGGTACCACTCCCGCCGGCACAAGAAACGCCCAGTTTTTGACAGCTGCCGGGCCGCTGCGATAAGCCAGCCGCGTTTGTCGGGAAGGGAGGGCGCGATGTTCACCGGCGTAAAGGTCTTCTCCGCAACCAAGGCGAAGGAGCGCGAGGAGCTCGGGGAGAACGTCTCGCGTTGGTTGCGAAGCAATTCGGATCTCGAGATCGTCGACAAGGTCGTCTGCCAGTCGAGCGACAACGAGTTTCATTGCTTTTCGATGATCTTCTTTTACAAACACAAGCAACCGTAGAAACGGCGCCGCGAATCCTCGCTAGGCATTCCACCAATACGACCATTTGACGAGAAACACGTCGGTGGTCGGACCTGGACCCAGTCGGGCCGGGAAGAGCGTGGTTGGAATTGGAGAGCCGGAGGCCGTGGGCAGCTCCGACTGCGAGCGAGTGTAGACAACGAAGAGCGTCGATCCGAGTCGGTATTCCCAACGCAAAACAAGGTTCAGGTTCAAGACGGAATTGTGGAAGCTCGGATCGGACGAGTAACTGGTCGGCGTTAAGTCTGAGATTCGAATCGGCTGGCCTTGGGAGATGGCCGAATAGAATGGCCCGTAGCGGCCGTAGTCCGTGAACAGCTGCGCATAAGCCTGCAGCGTCAGCGTCGGAGTCAGCACCCACTGTTGGCGCAAGATGAAAGACAGAAGCCGCGATTCGAGAATCCCGAAGATGAATTGATCGCTCCCCACTGTGTCCACGTACCTCGCGCCGTGCGGTGTGTAGTCGAGGTTGACTTCAAGTTGCGTTTCCAAGTTCGGATGGGGGTGGATGACGATCCGCAAATCGCCGCCGTATCCAACCGACGAAACAGGGAGCATGGGATTCGGCCGCCAGCCGAGGCCGACGAACCCGTTCAAAGCTACCGCCCGATTGGGATCGGTCTGACCCGACATATTGAAGAACGCCGCGTTGGGCCGCTGGTATGGGATCCCCGTCCTGCCCACCTCGCGGATATCGAATTGAGGAACGTCGAAGCTGGCGGTAAGCCCGATCGTATGAAATCCCGCCAGGACTGCGTTTGCGTTCGCGGAAACATTGAAACCGCGGTCGACGAATCGCCCGTCACTGGACCAACTCTTGACGATCGACAAGTTCGAAAAAAACGAGCGCAGCTTTCCGAATCCAGTCGGGCGAACGAAGCCGAGGTTTCCGCGAACGCTGTGGATGTTCTGATTGGGCTGAAACCCTGTCGCATTGAGATCCAGCCTGGGCGATGCGAATTCGTACCGCAGATCGAAACGGACGGGCTCGCCGCCGAGCTTCCCTCCGGTCAAGTAGGCGCCGTACCCCAGGTCGCCAGGGTGGACGATGGTTCCGTCTTTCAGCACCCGAGCGGGAGAACCCGCGATCGACTGGGAGGCAGCCGCCTGGCCGAGCAGCAGCCACTCCGAATCGTTCGTACGAAGGTTCCAATCAACGGCCGCTGCGTTTCCGCCGTGCGCATCGCAATACGCGGGGCGGTCGGCGTCGGAAAGATTCGCCTGGTCCTCGGTGCAGCGCGGCGCGATGGGTGTCGCCGCCGCAAACATCGTTCCCACGCTGGAGTTTATTGCGACCTTCTTCCTGAGGACCGCGGCAAAGTAATTCTCCGTGACGGGGTCGAGCGAAGGGAGCGAATCCTTGAGCCCCAGGTGGAGAGGCCTCGCAATGGAGTAAGCAAGCTCTCGGTTGGGATTCGCTTCGTCCTTGCCGGGAAGCGAAGCACCCGCCACGAACGCATCCAGCACCCCAATGTCCAAATCCTCGCGGGCGATTCCAGTCAGCTTGGCGGCGGCGAGGATGGGCGTCATCAAACCGATTCGGCGCGAGTAGAACAAGGTCTGCGGCGTTTGCCCGACGTCACCACCTACCGGCTGGAAGAAATCGAGCCCGTGGGTAAAGAACGGACGCTTCTCGGGAAAGAACTGTTCGAAGTTGGTCAGGTTCAAGATCACTTGATCTGCTTCGACCTGCCCGAAGTCTGGGTTCACCGTGGCGTTGAGAGTCAAACCTCGGGTGATCGCCGCCTTCAGATCCAGCCCCAGGTCGATCGAAGGATCGAGCAGACGGGGTGTGGGCATTGACGCGTCGCTGAATTGGGGCCGAAGCGTCGCTCGCGCTGCGACGTAGGGCAGCAGCTCCAGATCGGCTCTTTGTTTCAGTCCAGTCATGCCGGAGAGGTGCCCGAAGCGGGACACCATGCCATTCGCGTTTCGAGGCACGAGCACGCTGTCGATCACTTCGTGCGTTCGCGCCAGCTCGCGGCGAACGAAGAATCCCCAGGTCTGCTCAGGGGTATCGCTGAACCGAAGCTGGCGCAGCGGAATGGCGAATTCGGCTGACCAGCCGTCGGGTCGCGCTGAAACCGCGGCGTCCCAAACTGCATCCCAATCGTTGGTGCTTTGGGTGTCCTGAAAGAAGATCCCGTCCTGCATCACGCCGGCGGCATTGATCGAGAAGACGAATGCCTCGCGATGGCTGTGATTGGAATCGATGGCAAGCCCAAGCGTGTCGGAAGCAGGCATCCGGTCGCGCCGCCCCAGCAGGCGGGAGATCTTCTCGGGCTGCGAGTCGAAGCAGATGATCCCCACGTAGAGATTGTCATCGTCGTAGAGAACGCGGAGTTCGGTAGGTTCGCTCGGGCGCTCTCCTTCGTCCGGGAAAGACTGAACAAATTGATCGAACACCGGAGCCGCCAGCCATTCCGGCTCGCTCAATTTCCCATCGATCGAAGGAGGTCTGCTCGTTCTCTTTGCGCGGATGGTCTGGGTCTTGCCCGGTCCTTCCGCCGCGCCAAAGGCGCTCGAGGCCAGCGCGGCCACCACCGCTGCGGCGATCCCAAAACGCAAGACGACGAGCACCCCTCCTCCAGACCCGAACGCGCCAGTTGAACGCCGCGCCTATAACGTCTGGCGGCATCGCTTATTGCACGCACGCTCGCGATGAACGGCAAGCAATCCTTCGCTCCCAGCTCAGCCAGGGTTGACCTCGCCAATGAGGAATGGATCCGTCGTCGGCGCCGGGCTTCCGCCGGGTGGCTCGACGGTCACCGCGAAAATGTCCGGTCGACCCGCCTGCAGCAGCTCGGGCTTCACTTCGGCGATGACCTTCCCATCGCGTCCGGGCTTCAGGATGCCGGCGGCAACCGGCGCGCTTCCTTTTCGAATAACCCAGAGCTCGTAGTCTTTGCCTACCGCGGGAGCGAGCGCGGTTATCAGCACCATCGCTTTCCGCTGCTCGATATTGAGCAGCGCGTTGCCGCGGGACGGCTGGCGTCCGGTCATGGGAACGAGGCGCGTTTCGGGCAACTCCAGCAAGGCCAGCGCAGCGCGCTGGAGCTCGGAGCTTTGGCGCATCGACTCCAGCTCCTGCCGGCACGCTTCACGCTCGGCGACGACGCCGCTCAACCGAGAAAGCTGCTCGTTCTTTTCGATCAGCGCGTTTCGGTAGGTCCAAGCCTTCGCCAGCACAAACACGAACGCAGCGGCAGCGGCGGCGGCGAACGCGGCGGCGAATGGGACCCAACTTCTTCTGCGCATCGGCAGCACATTGGCCCGCCCCTCGCGCGCGATGCGAGCCTCGATCTTCCCCCAGGCATCGGCGGGAGGCTGCACCGCCGGCGCCATTTCTCCCATTGCCGCCGTGGTTCGGAACGCGCGGTCCAATTCGGCTCGGCAACCCTCGTGGGCAATTGGCTCGGCGAGATGGCGGTCCAGCTCAGCCCGCTCGTTCGGTTCGAGGACTCCCAGTGCGTAGGCCCAGGCGCCTTCTTTGAATTCGGAGCACCTCACCGCGCGCCCTCCGGCTCGGCGAGCAGCCCCGCCAGCTTCTCCATTCCCAATCGAACTCGCGTCTTGACGGTTCCGAGCGGATCCCCCAAGCGGGTTGCTATCTCGCTTTGCGAGAGTCCTTCGAAGTAGGCAAGCTCCAGAACGCGGCGCTGCTCCGGAGGCAATTCTTTCAAAGCTGCGGCGACCCTCTCGCTGTTTTGCCGCCGCTCGGCGACTTCGAGCGGCGCTGGAGTCCCCATGGACATTGAGCTGCTCGGGTCGGCCGCGGAGAGCTGCGCCGCGGCGCCGCGGGAGCGAAGCCTATCAATCGATCGACTTCGCGCGATGGTCACCACCCATCCCTCCACGCTTCCGCGATCTGGATTGTACTCGCGCGCTCTCTTCCACACCTCGAGGAACGTCTCCTGGAGTACCTCCTCCGCGTCCGGGCGCGCCCCCAAGATGCGCAGCGAGACGCCGAAGGCTCTCGGGCTGCAACGATCGTAGATGGTCCGCAGCGCCGCAGAATCACCCTCGATCACGCGCTCGAGCAGCCGGCGGTCGGCACCCGACGCCTCTTGCGCCGGGGAAGAACGGAGGTTCCCCATCCGGCGCATCGGATATAACAGGGATGACCAAGACAACAGTGTTTTGAACGGGACAAACCTCCTGCGCTGATTCCGAAGCTGGGAAGGGAATGGATCTGTAGCACCTGGGATAAGACTTATTGTCACTTAAATGAGCGAACGCATTGGAAGCATTGTGATCGAGGCGGTCGAGCCGGAGCAGGACGCCGGCCGCTATGCCGTCAAGCGCGTGGTCGGCGAAACCGTCTCCGTACAGGCCGATGTCTTCAAGGAAGGTCACGACATCCTCGCAGTCGTCCTTCGTTGGCGACAGCTTGCTCCTGCTTCGGCAGCCCATCGCGAGTGGAATGAAACCCCGATGCACTCGATCGGAAACGACCGGTTCGCGGCTGAGTTTCCGCTCGAGCAGATCGGTCGATATGCGTTCACCATTGAAGCCTGGCCGGATGCGTTCCGGACATGGGTGTCCGAGTTGGAGCGCAAGCTGGCCGCTGGACGCTCCGTGGCGAGCGAGCTGATCGAAGGTGCCGCGCTGTTGCAACAGGCGGCGCTCCGCGCACCGCCGCAGTCTGAGCATTCTCGCCGTCTCTTGGAAGCCGAGAAGGCCCTCCTGAGCAAATCTCCGGAAGTGGCAATTGGGGCTGCGCTCGAGCCGACAATTCGCGATCTCGCGTCGAAGTATCCGGATCGCAACAACGCAACTCGCTACGACCGGGAGCTGCCGCTCTACGCCGACCGCGCTCGGGCCGTATTCGGTGCTTGGTATGAATTCTTCCCTCGATCGGCCGGCAAGGACGGAAAACATGGAACGTTCGCCGATGCCGAAGCGATGCTGCCGTACGTCGAGGCGCTTGGCTTCGACGTCATTTACTTTCCGCCGATCCACCCCATCGGACGCACTGGGCGCAAGGGACCGAACAACATCGTCAGCACCGACCCCGCCGATTTGGGAAGCCCATGGGCCATCGGATCGCGCGAGGGGGGACACAAATCTGTCCACCCCGCCCTGGGAACTCTGAAGGACTTCGTTCACTTTCAAGAGTCCGCTCGAAAGCGCGGCATGGAGGTGGCGCTCGATCTGGCGTTCCAGCTTTCGCCGGACCATCCTTACGTCGAGGAGCATCCGGAGTGGTTTTCGTGGCGACCCGACGGCACCCTGAAGACCGCGGAAAATCCACCCAAGCGATACGAGGACATCGTCAATTTTGATTTTCTCGGCCCGGCGCGCGAGTCGCTCTGGCCGGAGCTGAAGTCGATCGTGCTGTTCTGGATCGACGCCGGCGTCCGCATTTTTCGAGTCGACAATCCGCACACCAAGCCGTTCCCGTTTTGGGCCTGGCTCATTCGGCAGATTCAAGACGTGCACCCGGACGTGTTGTTCCTGGCCGAAGCATTCACGCGCCCGAAGGTGATGAAGGCGCTCGCCAAAGTTGGTTTCACGCAGTCGTATACGTATTTCACCTGGCGGACCTTCAAACGGGAGATCCAGGAATACCTCGAAGAGCTGACGCAAAGCCCGCTCGCTGAATACATGCGCGGCAATCTTTGGCCTAATACGCCGGACATCCTGTCCGACTTCTTGCAGCAGGGCGGTCCGCCGGCGTTCAAGATCCGGCTGGTGCTCGCGGCGACGCTGGCTCCTTCATACGGAATCTACAGCGGGTACGAGTGGTGCGAGGCGCGCGCCATCGCCGGGACGGAAGAATACGTGGACTCGGAGAAGTACCAACTTCGCCCGATGGATCCCGAGAGGCCTGGCAACATCCGGGCGTACCTGGCGCGCATCAATCAGATACGCCGAAGCAATCCTTCCCTTCAGCTCTATCGCAACCTTCGTTTCTATCAGGCGGACAACGAGCAGGTCCTATTCTATGGAAAGAAATGTCCGGACGGCTCCAATCCGCTGCTGATCGCCGTCAGCCTCGATCCGTTCTCGCCGCAGCAGGTGCGGCTGCACGTGCCGCTCGAAGATCTCGGCTTGAAAGCCGAGGAGACATACCAGGTGCACGAGCTGCTGCACGATCGACGCATGCTCTGGAAGGGGTCGGAAGCGCAAGCAACTTTGACTCCAGACCAACCCGCCGCAGTGTGGTCCGTTCACAGGTTCGCGAAACGAGAGAACAGCTTCGACTATTACTACTAGGAATCGGCGCGAATGATCGACCCGGATCCGCTCTGGTACAAAAAGGCGATCATCTACGAAGTGCATATTCGAGCATTCTACGATTCCAACGCCGACGGAATTGGCGACATCCCGGGGTTAATCGAGAAGCTTCCCTATATTCAGAATCTGGGCGTGACCTGCCTCTGGGTGCTTCCGATGTATCCCTCGCCGATGCGCGACGACGGCTACGACATCGCCGATTATTACAGCATCCACCCGGACTATGGGACGGTGGACGACTTTCGCAAGCTGGTCGAAGAAGCGCACAAGCGAGGCATCCGCGTTCTGACCGAGCTGGTGATCAACCATACTTCGGATCAGCATCCGTGGTTCCAAGAGGCCCGGCGGGATCCGAAGTCGCCGAAGCGAAATTGGTACGTGTGGAGCGACACCGACGACAAATACAAAGCTGCGCGCATCATTTTTCTCGATACCGAACGTTCGAATTGGACCTGGGATCCGGTCGCCAAGCAGTACTTTTGGCACCGCTTCTTCTCTCACCAGCCCGATCTCAACTACCACAACCCGGAGGTCCAGCAGGAAATGCTGGGAGTGATGAGATTCTGGCTGAACATGGGCGTGGACGGCTTCCGGTGCGATGCAGTGCCGTATTTGTTCGAACGGGAGGAAACCAACTGCGAAAACCTGCCCGAGACGCACGCTTTTCTCAAAGAGCTCCGCGCAAAAATAGATGCTGAGTACGAGGGCCGCGTGCTGCTCGCGGAGGCGAATCAGTGGCCGGCCGACGTTCGCCTTTACTTCGGCGACGGGGACGAGTTCCACATGGGCTTTCACTTTCCGGTGATGCCGCGGCTGTTCATGGCGGTGCGGCGCGAAGAGCGGACTCCGATCCAGGAGATCATGCAACAAACGCCCCAGATTCCACCGAATTGCCAGTGGGCGCTCTTTCTGCGCAACCACGATGAGCTCACCCTGGAGATGGTGACCGATGAAGATCGCGACTACATGTATCGAGAGTACGCCCGCGATGCCCGGATGCGGCTCAACCTTGGCATACGCAGGCGCTTGGCGCCTCTGATGGAAAACGGACGTCGCCGGATCGAGCTGATGCACAGCCTGCTGTTCAGCTTGCCGGGTACCCCGGTCCTCTACTACGGGGACGAGATAGGAATGGGAGACAACTACTACCTCGGAGACCGCAACGGCGTTCGAACGCCGATGCAGTGGACCGGAGATCGAAACGCCGGATTCTCTCGAGCCGACAGCGCCCAGCTTTACGCTCCGGTGATCTCCGACCCGGTCTACGGCTACCAGGCGCTGAACGTGGAGGCACAAGAGCGCACCCGCTCGTCGCTGCTCTCCTGGATCCGGCGCCTGGTCCGCGTCAGGCAGCGCTTCCCAGTCTTCGGCTTCGGCAGCCTTCGATTTCAAAATCCAGGCAATCGAAAGGTGCTGGCTTTCGTCCGCGAGTACCAAAATCAAACCGTGCTGGTGGTTTGCAATCTCAGCCGACACGCGCAGCCCGCGGAGCTCGACCTTTCGGAATGGCTGAGTTGGACGCCGGTTGAGCTCTTCGGGGAGACGCGATTCCCGACGATCAGCGACAAGTCCTATCAGCTCTCTCTGGGGCCGTACATGTTCTTGTGGTTTCGACTGGAGAAACCGACTGCGAGCGAGGCATGAGCATGACCGGCATCGACCTGAGCATTCTTCCCGACTACTTGCAGGCGCAGCGGTGGTTCGGATCCAAGGGCCTGCCGATCAAAGACATCTCGGTGATCGATCACACCGAGATCTTCATCGAGGGCCATCCGGTCAGCTCACTGGGCGCTTTCATCCTCGCGATCATCGAAGTCGCCTACGAGCTGGGACCGCGCGAGCGATACCAATTGATGGTTTCTCCACAGCCCGGCGCGAGGGTTTCGGCGGCACTGGACGACGACGAGTTCGCGCGTGAATTGCTTCGAATCATTCGCGAGCGACGCTCGGTACCGAGTGGAGCGGGCGCGCTCCGCGGAGAAACGTTGCCCGGCGCCCAGATGGTCTTGAGCAAGCTGCCTGCATCTCCGCGCGTGCGTCGAATCACCGAGGAGCAGAGCAATTCCTCGCTGGTCTTCGAGGATCAGGCAATTCTCAAGGTGATCCGGAAGATCGAACCCGGCTTGAATCCCGAGGTGGAGATGGGCCGCTTCCTGGCGTCGCAACCCTCCTTCAAGGGCGCGCCTGCCCTGCTCGGCGTGATTGAGATGGAAGGACCCACTGCAGCCACCTTGGCCGTGCTTCACCAATACGTGCGCGCCGAGAGCGACGGCTGGAAATACGCCCTCGCTGCATTTCGGGCGCGACCTACTCCCGACGCGGCGCTTTTGAGAGATATGGCGCGGCTCGGAAAGGTGCTGGCCGAGCTCCATCTCGCCTTGGCCTCGGCTCCCGCAGATCCGGCTTTTGCACCGGAGGCCATCCAGCAGGAGGATCTGCAGCGGTGGAGCTCGTCGATCATCGGCGAGCTGGGGGTCACGCTCGGGGAGGCCGAAAAGCGGATACCGGACTTGGGAGATCTCCGCGAGCCTCTGGTGGAGAGAGCCCAGCAGCTCGGTCAAATCCCTCCTTCCGGAAAGAAGACCCGCGTGCACGGCGACCTGCACCTCGGGCAGGTGCTCCGGGTCAGTGGCGACTGGATGATCTTCGACTTCGAAGGCGAGCCTGCCCGGAGCTTCAACCAGCGACGCGAAAAGTACACTCCGCTCAAAGACGTGGCAGGGATGCTTCGCTCATTCGCCTATGCGCAAGCGGCAGTCGAGCTTGAAGGGGCGGCCGCGGGCGAGCGCGCCATACCCTGCCGCGAGGCGTTCTTGAGCGCGTATGTCGAGGGTCTTAAACGCTCGGACCTGCTGCCAAGCGGCGAGGCTTTCGGGACCATGCTGGACGCATTCGAGCTTGAGAAGAGTGTCTACGAGCTTCGTTACGAGCTGCAGAGCCGGCCCGATTGGGTTCGAATTCCGATCCGCACCCTCAAGGAGCTGGGGAAAGGGCCGTGAGCACTGCGGACCCGGTCGGCCTTGACTTGCAGATCCAGAAGATCCTGGAGCTGCGGCATCACAGCCCGCACGACGTGCTCGGCATCCACCCCACAGGCGACGGAGTGGTGATACGGGCATTTCGGCCGGAAGCCGTCCGCATCTACGTGTTGCCGGATTCAGGCGGCCGTTTCGAGATGCAGCCGCGCGAGGAGGGATTCTTTGAAACGCGCATCCCCGGCCCGTCCGCAGTGTTTGGGTACCTGCTCGAAGTCCACTATCCCGACAATGCCGTTTTCACGCTTCGCGATCCCTACAGTTTTCCGCCGACGCTCGGCGAGCTCGACCTCTATTTCGCTGGAGAAGGCCGCCACGAAAAACTTTGGGAGCGAATGGGAGCGCATCCCGCGCACCACCATGGCTCCAGCGGCGTGTCCTTTGCGGTGTGGGTTCCTGGCGCGGCCGGGGTATCGGTGGTCGGCGACTTCAACTCGTGGGACGGGCGACTGCATGCGATGCGATTGCTCGGCGCCTCGGGAATTTGGGAATTGTTCATTCCCGAGATCGGCGACGGCGCGCGCTACAAGTTCGAGATCCGCCCGGCCCGGGGAGGACCGCCGAGGCTCAAAGCCGACCCGTTTGCATTTCGCACCGAAGTTCCGCCCGCGACTGCGTCCCTGGTGCACGACCTCAAGCGCTTTCGATGGACCGACCGCGGTTGGGTCGAAGCAAGGGCATCTGCCGAACTCACCCGGCGACCGTTCGCGGTCTACGAGGTTCACGTTGGCTCGTGGCGGCGCGTTCACGAGGATGGTGACCGGCCGCTCACTTATCGCGAGCTGGCGCCTGCGCTCGCAGACTACGTGATCCAGATGGGCTTCACCCACGTGGAGTTTTTGCCCATCGCCGAGCATCCCTTCGGAGGCTCCTGGGGCTACCAAGTGAGTGCGTTCTACGCGCCAACCGCGCGCTACGGCCACCCCGACGACCTGCGCTATCTGATCAACTACCTTCATCTGCGGGGCGTCGGGGTGATCATCGATTGGGTGCCGGGACATTTTCCGCGGGACGAGCACGGCCTGGCGAGGTTTGACGGCACCGCCCTCTACGAGCACGAGGATCCGCGCCAGGGAGCTCACCCCGATTGGGGAACGCTGATCTTCAACTACGGGCGAAACGAGGTTCGCAATTACCTGCTCGCCAATGCGCTCTTCTGGATCGAGGAGTACCACGTCGACGGTCTGCGGGTGGATGCAGTCGCCTCGATGCTCTATCTCGACTACAGCCGTCCGGCGGGCGGCTGGATCCCCAATCGCTTTGGCGGTCGCGAGAATCTGGAGGCGATCGCCTTTCTGCGGGACGTCACCGACGCAGTCCGGCGAAGGCATCCAGGGGTGGTGATGATCGCAGAGGAGTCCACCGCCTGGCCGAAGGTATCCGCTCCCGCATCCGAGGGCGGCCTCGGGTTTCACTTCAAATGGAACATGGGCTGGATGCACGACACCTTGACCTACTTCTCAAAGGACTCGATCTACCGGAGCCACCATCATCAGCAGCTCACCTTCGGACTTCTCTACGCGTTCAGCGAGCGCTTCGTGCTTCCCCTCTCCCACGATGAGGTGGTTCATGTGAAGGGCTCGCTCCTCGGCAAGATGCCCGGTGACCCCTGGCAGCGCGCCGCCAACCTGCGCGCTCTGTTCGCCTGGATGTGGGCTCACCCCGGCAAGAAGCTGGTGTTCATGGGCGGCGAGTTCGGTCAGAAGTCGGAATGGAATCACGATCGCGGCCTGGATTGGCACCTGCTGGAGGACCCGCTGCACCGGGGGATCCAGGCGGCGTTGACCGACCTCAATCGCCGCTACCACGATGAGCCGGCGTTGTTCGAAGCTGACACGGATCCCGCGGGCTTCCAGTGGATTCAGGCCGACTCGGCAAACGCAAACGTGCTCGCCTTCATCCGGCGATCGGCGTCGGGGAACAGGCATCTGGTCTGCGTGGCCAATCTTTCGCCGGTGCCCAAATCTGCCTATCGGATCGGGCTGCCGCAGCGAGATCCCTACGTCGAGATTCTCAATACGGACGACCCTGGTTACGGTGGCTCTGGAATCGGCAATCCGGGCCACATCACTCCGCGCCCAGAGGAATGGGATGGGCAGCCCGCCTCCTATGAGCTCGCGCTGCCGCCGCTCGCCGTTCTTTGGCTGCTCCCAGCGATGCAGTTGGGCTAGCGCGCAGCTCGCCGGATTGCCTCCAGATATGAATCCGGAAGTCCGGCCGCCTTGGCTCCTCGCAACAGCGCCTCGACGAATTGAGCGCTCACCGGCCCTTCCAGGCTCGCGCGCTCGGGCCGGGTAGTGAACGCGGTTGCCTTTTGCTCCCGCCCTTCACAGCGAACCGTCACCTCGCGCTCGACGCACATCCCGGTGATTGCTCCCTCCTTGTGCTGGATGATCGGCCAGTCCTTGCCGGCGATTTCCATTACCCGTCCGAAGACCGACGCTCCCTTTCGGTCCACCAGACCGGCGACGCGGCCGCCCCACCACCGCGACGGAAAATCGTAGACCAGGTCGACATCGAGCGCCTCCGCCAGCTTCCCCTCGGGCAGGGTAAAAAACCCATAGCCATGTTCGCTTCGCCATTGCTCGAACGCTGACCGGTCGAGCACGGTGGAATAGGCAAAGTAGAGGCGCACCGGCGCCTCCTGCTGTTCGGCGCGCTGCTTCATCACCTGTTCGTAGTGCGAATCCATCCTCGCTTTCTACCTCGAAACACTGCGCCGGCGCATCGCCCGCGCACCCTCGCGGAAGACCTCGAACATCCCCCCCACATCCAGGCGAGCGGTGCGAATGAAGAGCTTGAGCGCGCGCTCGGTGTGGTCGGCGAGAAGGTTCATCTTCTCCAGACGGGCAAGCCGCTGCGGCGAGACATTCCCCGCCTCGGCCGCCAGCCGCCGCGCCTCCGAGATCTGGCTTCGGATGCGGGTGATGAACTCGCCTTCCCGCTGCTCCACTACCCGAGTCACCATGCGAATCAGCTCTGTCTCTGCGCGGTATCGCCAGGCGGGATCGCCGGGGCTGCGCTCGCGCCGGATGACTCTCCAGCGCTCGAGGTCGCGGATCAACATCGAGACCCCTCCTTTGGAGAGTGCGAGCGCTCTTTCGATCTCGCCCGCGGACAACGCCTCGCCGCCCAAGTAAAGGAGCGCCCAGACGCGGCCCTGATTGCGCTTGAATCCCCAAAACTCGATCACATCGCCCACCGCCTCGATCGCCATCTCTTCCCAGCTGGCCAGGGGCATGGGCTCCTTGGTGCGGATCGCTTCTTTCATCGCTACACTCATCATCCAGAAACCACTCTCTCAGGCATTTCTTCGCGCCGCTGGACTCCGATCGCCAATCGCCTCGCCCAGCTGACCAGCTCCGTGCCACCTCGCGAGGCAGCATAGGAGCCCAAGGCATCGATCGCCGCTTCGATCTCCCACTCCATGCGCTCGATTGCCTGCTCGACGGCGCCGGAGCAGAGGACTGCGGTACCCAGCTCCGTGGCGCGATCGGGCGTCATCGCCGCAAACGCCCACGCTTCTCTGATCCGCTTTCGAAGATCGACGTTGTTGGAGGCGGAAAGCAGGATCGGCACCGATGGCGTGCGCGATCGCAGGTCCGCGTACTGAGGTTTTCCCTGATCGGTCCCAGTGAGGTCTCGGATGTCGTCGGCGATTTGAAATGCAATCCCGAGGCGGCGGCCGAACGCGGAGAACCGCTCCCCAGCCCGAGAATCGCCGGCCATATGAGCGGCCGATTCTCCGCACCACGCGAAAAGGGAGCCGGTCTTGCCTTCCGCAATTGTGCGAAGCCGCTCCAGCGGCAGCGAGACGTCGCCGCGGGCTTCGACCTCGGCGATCGCTGCGCGCGTCATTTCGGCGACGGTGCGGATCGCCAGCTGCGCCAGCTTGGCGTCGATCGCCGCCAGTCGGGTCAAGGCGGTGGCCAGCAGAAGGTCGCCGCTCATCACCGCCACGATGTTGCCCCAGCGGGCGTTGACCGTCGGCCGACCTCGCCGGTACATCCCCGAATCGATCACATCGTCGTGCAGCAGGCTTGCCGAGTGAATCAACTCTGCCGCCAGGGCGACGCTGGTCAGGTGCTCGGTCGGCGCCCCGCAAGCGTCAGCGAAGAGCCTGACCATCAGCGGACGAACGCGTTTCCCTCCAGCTCCGATGCACAGGTGGCGGGCGGCCTTCATCAGCGTGCCGCCCTCGAGCTCGGCCGGCGGCGACGATGGATCTTGGAGAGCGGACTGCAGCGCGTGCTCCACCCGGTCCAGAAAGTCGCTCAGATCGAGCTCCGGTTCCATGCGGTTCATATAGTTCAAGACAACTTGAACTGCACTTCAATCGTGGAAGCCGGGCCCCGGCGGGCAGAGCCTCGCCTGGTCAGCTTTCAGGGGCGCCCCCTTTGACCTCGAAGCCGACGCAAGCCCCCTGGGGAGCCCGATTCACTGCATAGGCTGAGCCGCCGTGGGCTTGAGCGATGCGGCGAACCAGCGCGAGCCCCAGCCCGTGCGAGCCGGCATCGGCGCGTCCGTCTTTCGAGCTGCGATAGAACGGCTGGAAAACCTGCTCCTCATCGCCGCCGGTAAACCCGGGCCCGGCGTCCTCCGCTTCGAAGGCGATCCGCCCATCGCGCGCTCTGACTCGCAGGCACGCCAGCCCACCGCCGTGGCGGATGGCATTATCGATGAGATTGGCAAGCGCGCGGGCAATCAGGGTCGCGTCGCCCAGGAACCGCGTGCCCGACGCCTCGACCTGAAGCAGCGACGGATCGGCGCCAGCTCGTTCGAGAGCTTGCCTCGCCATTTCGGCCGCATCCAGCGCCAGGGGTTTGAGAGCCGCGAAGTCCAGGCGCGAGCTCGCCAGGAGCTCTCCCACCAGCCGATCGATCTCGATCACCTCGCGCTCCAGCTCATCCAACGTCTTTGCGTCGGCTCCGCTCTCCCGCGCGAGCTCCAGCAGGACCCTCACCCGGGCCAGTGGCGTTCGAAGCTCGTGAGACACTGCACCCAGCAACACCCGCTGGTCGGCCATCTGCTTTTCGATTCGATCTGCCATGTCGTTGATCGATTGCGCGAGGACGCGAACTTCGCCCGGGTCCCGCCAGGGGATGGAGGCGCGGCTCGACAGCTTGCCCGCGCCAATGTCCTGAGCAACGCGCGAGATCTCCCAAAGTGGGCGACCGAGGCGCCGCGCAATCGCTCCCGAGGCGGCCCAAAGGACCGCCGTTGTCAGCAGCAAGGGTAAACCGAGGCGCCAGAAGGGCCGGAAGCGATGGCGCGGCCCGCAGATGCGCACTGCGCCCACCGGCTGCCCACCGCGCTCGATGGCCATCGAGAACGCCCCGCGCCGGCACGGATTGCCGATGGTGGCGATGACTCGACCGTCCTGGTCCAACAGCATCACGTCGGTCTCGATCGATTGGGACAGCTCGCGGGCCATCGCCTCGCGCTCGGCGGGCGAATCCCAGACGCGCGCGAACTCGCCGCGAAGGTAGCTGCGTCCGCGATCGATGTTCCGGCGCCAGGTGGGCTCCCCCAACCCGGCGGCAATCCAGGTCACCAGGGTCGCGGTGACGCTGGCGACCAGGATGCTTGCGCCGAACCAAAGAAAAATGCGCCGCTGAAGGCCGCCTCGTAAGTAAGCGCTGAACCGCTTCACGTTGCTTCCTTCGCGAGCACGTAGCCAACTCCTCGCACCGTCTTGATCAGCCTCGGCACGCGGGAATCGTCGCCCAATTTCTGCCGCAAATGCGAAATGTGGACGTCCACCGTGCGTTCGCTCACCGTCACGTCGCTGCGGCCTGCTTGCATCATCAGCGCATCGCGCGGCACTACCCTTCCCGCGCGCCGAATCAGCGCCACCAGGATATCGAACTCGATTCCGGTCAGCTCGATCCCTTTTCCGGCGACGCGCACTTCGCGGGCCGGCACATCGATTTCGATGTTTCCCACGTGCAGCCGCTCCGAGACTGCTTCGGGGTGCGTCCGCCTCAGCACCGCTCGCAACCGGGCCAGCAGCTCTCTGGGACCGAAGGGCTTGGGAACGTAATCATCCGCGCCGAGCTCCAATCCAACCACTCGGTCTGCCTCGTCTCCTTTGGCGGTGAGCATGATCAGCGGAACGCTGCTCTTGGCGCGAATCCGCTTGCACACCTCGAGGCCATCCATTCCGGGCATCATCACATCGAGCAGCACCGCGTCGTAGCTGGAGCTCTCCAGCGCGAGCAAGCCGCGAGCGCCGTCCGCGGCGTGGGTGAGATTTACGCCGTATTGCCCGAGGTAGTTGCGCAACAGCTCGAACAGCCTCTGGTCGTCGTCGATGAGCAGGACCCGGAACGACATCGCCCCGGAGAATGTATCAACGTCGTTGGTCAGACGTACCTCCAAAGAAGCTCGCTGCCGGAGGCGCGCCACTTCGCACCCAAACCTAAATGCGCGATGCGAGGAACGCCTCGGTTTGAACGTGAAGAATTGTTAAGCCGGGCCGGCTTCAAATGGTAAACGAAGGCGATGTCGAGCGGTGCTCTGGATCCCGAGTCGATCCGCCTGGCGGAGGACGCTCGCCGGGAAAAGAATTGGAAGCGGTGGGGACCCTACCTGGCGGAGCGCCAGTGGGCGACGGTGCGCGAGGACTATTCCGCGGATGGAAGCTCCTGGGAGTACTTCCCCCACGAGCAGTCGCGCGGTCGGGCTTACCGATGGGGAGAGGATGGTCTGCTTGGCATCTGCGATCGAGAAGGCCGGTTCTGCTTTTCGATCGCGCTGTGGAACGAACGCGATCCGTTTCTCAAGGAGCGGCTGTTTGGTCTCACCGGCCGCGAGGGCAACCACGGCGAGGACGTGAAGGAATGCTACTTCTATCTCGACTCCACGCCGACGCATTCGTATCTGAAAGGCCTCTACAAGTATCCGCAGGGAGCTTTTCCCTATCGCGCGCTGGTGGAGGAGAACGCGAAACGAAGCAAGGCCGAGCCGGAGTATGAGCTTCTCGACACCGGAATCTTCGATCGGGACCGGTACTTTGACGTCTTCGCCGAGTACGCCAAGGCCGCTCCCGACGACATCCTGATACGGATTACGATTGCAAACCGCGGCCCAGAGCCGTCGCGACTTCACCTGTTGCCCACCTTTTGGTTTCGCAACACCTGGTCCTGGGGCCGCAGCGGTGAAGGATACTGGCCGAAGCCGCGCATCGCGCTGGAGGAATCGCAGCTGCTTGCCCAGCACGCCTCGCTGGGAAACTTTCGGGTGGCCTGGGAAATGGACGAGCTGCGTGCTATCCGCCCGCTGTTCACCGAGAACGAAACCAACGCCGAGAGGCTCTTCGGCGCCAAGAATGAAAGCCACGGAACGAAGGATGGCTTCAATCTGTTGGTGGTGAACGGCGACCGAAGCGCGATCAACGACGGCAACGCGGGAACCAAGGCGGCGCTCTACTCAGTGTTGGAGGTGCCCGCGGGCGGGACCGAAGTAGTACGTCTGCGCCTCTTCGCGGAAGCGAACGCGGCCTCTGCCTTCGGCCCCGAGTTCGACCGCGTGTTCCAGCAGCGGATCGACGAAGCAAACGCCTTTTACGCTGCCAGAACCAATCCTCTTCTCGCCGACGAAGAGCGGCGGGTGGTGCGGCAGGCCTACGCGGGGCTGCTCTGGTCGAAGATGTTTTATCACTACGACGTGAAGGCCTGGCTCGAGGGCGATCCCGCGCAGCCGCCGCCGCCGGAGAACCGCAAGCAGGGTCGCAATTACGAGTGGAAGCACCTCTACAACCGCGATGTCCTCTCGGTGCCGGACAAATGGGAATACCCGTGGTTCGCAGCGTGGGACCTCGCCTTCCACATGATTCCCTTCGCGACGATCGATCCCCAGCTCGCCAAGGACCAACTCATCTTGCTGCTTCGCGAATGGTACATGCATGCCAACGGGCAGATCCCGGCGTACGAGTTCGATTTCTCCGACGCCAATCCGCCTGTCCACGCCTGGGCGGTGTGGCGGGTGTACAAGATCTCCGCTGCCCGCGGCCCCAGGGACCGTCGTTTCCTGATCCGGGCTTTCGAGAAGCTTCTGCTGAATTTCACCTGGTGGGTGAACCGCAAAGATGCCGCGGGCAGGAATTTGTTCGCCGGCGGCTTTCTCGGTCTGGACAACATCGGGGTGTTCGACCGCTCGAAGCTGCTCCGGGGCGCGGCGCTGGACCAGGCGGACGCCACCGCTTGGATGGCGTTTTATTGCGCGACGATGCTCGCCATCGCTCTTGAGCTTGCGCGGGACGACGTCGCCTACGACGACATCGCCTCAAAGTTCTTCGAGCATTTCGTGGCAATTGCCGACGCGATCAACTCGATGGGCGGTGTGGGCCTTTGGGACGAGCAGGACGGCTTTTACTATGACCAGCTGCGCGTGGAGGGGGCGTCGATCCCGCTGCGAGTCCGGTCGATGGTCGGCCTCATCCCGCTGCTCGCGGTGGAACCGATCGAAGCCAAGCTGATCGACCGCCTGCCGGGCTTCAGGAAGCGAACAAAGTGGTTTCTCGAAAACCGCAGGGACCTCGCCCGTCACATCACCTATCTCGAGTCCGCAGAGAGCCACAGCCACGGCCCGCACCTTCTCCTGGCCCTTCCATCCCGGCATAGGCTGGAACGCCTCCTGCGCTACGCGCTGGACGAGAACGAGTTCTATTCACCCTACGGAATTCGCTCCCTGTCGCGGATACACAAGGCTCGCCCCTACGTCGGCCGGCATGGGGACAAGGAGAGGCAGGTGGGTTACGAGCCCGGCGAATCCACCAGCGGCCTGTTCGGAGGCAACTCGAACTGGCGTGGCCCGGTTTGGTTTCCGCTCAATTACCTCTTGATCGAAGCGCTGGAGAGGTACCAGCACTTCTACGGCGACTCGTTCCGGGTGGAATGCCCGACCGGGTCAGGCAAATGGATGACCTTTGCCCAGGTGGCGCGAGACTTGAGCGGGCGACTGGCGAGGCTCTTCTTGCGCGATTCGAGCGGCGCTCGCCCCTGCTTCGGAGATGGCCGCTTCGCGGCAGACCCGCACTGGCGCGAGCTGCTGTGGTTCCACGAGTACTTCCACGGCGACACCGGACGCGGTCTTGGCGCTTCGCACCAGACGGGCTGGACAGCGCTGGTGGTGCGTTGCATCGAGGACGCCGCTCGGGGCCGCGCCGGCCATCGATTGCCGGCCGTTTGAAGTTATCGGCGAAGGCGGCTCGCGGCAGCTCGGTCTACGAGCCAGATCAGCGATCCCTGGGTCGGTTGAATCGCCTGAGCCGGGTAGCGATCGGGGTCAGGTTGCCCCTCGAGCACCGCTTCCAATGCGACGGCCTTGTCCGCCCCGGCGACAAGAAAAACGACCAACTCGGCGGCGTTCAACACGGGCGGCGTAAGCGTGACGCGAAATGCGCTCAACTTGGGAACCCACATCGCGCACACCAGTCGTCTGCGCTCTTGAACGGCGTCGGTGCCTGGAAAAAGCGAGGCAGTGTGCCCCTCCGCCCCCATCCCCAACGGCACCAAATCGAAATTCGGAGCTTGTCCCTCGGCGAGCGCAAAAAATCGGCGGAGCTCTTCTTCGTAGTCTTCGGCGGCCCTGGCGGCGGGCAGCTCGCCTCGGACGCGGTGAATGTTCTCCGCCGGGATCTCCAGCTTCGACAGCATCGCCTCCTTGGCCATTCGGAAGTTGCTGTCAGGGTGATCCGGCGGCACGCATCGCTCGTCGCCAAAGAAAAAGTGAGTCGCGCGCCAGGGAATTCGATCGCGATAATCTCCTTGGGCGAGGAGAGTGTACAGACCCTGCGGCGTCCTTCCTCCGGACAAGGCAACCGCGAAACGACCGCGCTTCGCCACCGCCCCATTCGCGCACTCGACGAAAAGCTCCGCTGCTCGCCGCGTGAGCAGGTCGATGTTCTCGAAGACTTCGACCGTTCTTGCGCCGGCGTGCATCAAAAGCTCCTCACCTACGCTTGGCCCGCGCCTGCAGCCCGCGGCGCGGGACCGAGACGTCCCGTGGCCGAGCGATCACGCGCTCCGAGCCGTGGCGCAGGGCCCAGCGCGCTGCCCCGAGGAGCGCGGTCCGATCGTTGAGGATAATCCGGACCGGCACCTGCTCTAAAAGCGGCCGCAGGCGTCCCTTCGATACAAAAGCCTCCAAAAAAGGCCCGGTCTTTAGGCGCTCGGCGATTTTCGGCGCAATTCCGCCGCCGACGTACACTCCGGCGGTCGCCATCATCTTCAACGCCAAATTGCCAGCCTCCGCGCCGTAGAATTCGACGAACAGCTCCAGCGCCCGCTCGCAGATCTCGGCCCGCCCTTCGAGCGCTACCTGTGAAATGATCGCCGATGGATCTCCCTGAGAGAGCTCCTCGGCGAGCCAGGCGGGCTCGTCGCCGCGTTTGGTGTCTCGCAAGAACCGGTAGATGTTGTGAAGGCCCGGGCCCGAGAGCACGCGCTCGTAGCTCACCCGGCCGAATTCCCGCGCGAGGTAGCGCAAAAGCTCGATTTCAAGCTCGGTGCGCGGAGCGAAGTCCGAGTGCCCGCCTTCCGAGGCGAATGGCCAGTGCTCCTTTCCGTTCCACTCCAACCCGGCTTCTCCGAGCCCCGTGCCGGCAGCAATGACCGCCGCGTTACCGGTTGGTACGGGAGACCCCGCATTGATTTCCGCCATGTCCTTCTGCTCGAGCGCCGCGATTCCCCAGGCGGACGCCTCCATGTCGTTGAGCAGACCGACGCGATTCAATCCGAGCATGCGCGCCAGCGAGCGCGAGTCCACCACCCAGGTGAGGTTGGTCGTCGCGCTGCGCCCGTCCTTGACCGGTCCGGCGATTCCAAAGCAGGCGCGCGAGATTGTGCCGCGGCTGACGCCGAGAAACTCTTTTAAGATTTCCTCGAGACTTCGGTAGTCGCGGCTGGCGTAAGTCTCCGTCGCCACCAACCGCAAAGACTTTCCGGCGATTCCGAAGAGAGCGACGTTCGTCTTCGTTCCGCCAATGTCGCCGGCCAGGATCATCGCTGGTAGGTTTGTAGCATCAGATCATTCCGTGTTCACCCACCGTCTACCGTCGCGCTCGATGAGCTCATCGGCAGCGCGAGGACCCCAGGTTCCCGCGCCGTAGTTCGGGAAGTCGCGCGGCGGCAAAGTGGACCAAACATCCAAGATCGGCGTGGCGATCCTCCAGGCAGCCTCCACCATGTCCTCGCGGTGGAAAAGCGTGGAGTCGCCGACCATGCAGTCGTAGAGAAGGCGCTCGTAGCCGGTCGCCTCGAAACCCTGCCCGAGGTCCTTGTAGCTGAACTCGAGCTTGACCGTGACCGGCAGCACCGCCGTGCCGGGTTTCTTCGCTTTTACGTAAATGCGGATGCGCTCGTGCGGCTGGATGTCGATCACCAATCGATTGGGCTCGATCTCCTCCACCCCTTCCCTCTCGAAAAGCAGCAGCGGCGGGCGCTTGAATTGGATGATGATCGTCGTATCGCGCCGGGCCAGCCGCTTGCCCGAGCGCAAGTAGAACGGCACGCCCGCCCAGCGCCAATTCTCCACCGCGAGCTTGAGCGCAGCATAGGTCTCCGTCCGCGAGGTGGGCGAAACATTCGGCTCGTTTCGATAGGCGGGAACCTTCTTCCCGTCGATCACCCCGGCGCCGTACTGACCTCGGACGGTTTTGGCCAACACTTCCTCGCCCTCGAGGAGACGGATGGCCTGGAGCACCTTCACTTTTTCGTTGCGCACCGCTTCTGCCGCGAGAGTGCTCGGAGGCTCCATCGCGATCAGAGTCAGCAGTTGGAACATGTGGTTTTGAATCATGTCGCGCAGAACGCCGGTCTTGTCGTAGTAGCCGCCCCGCCCCTCCACCCCGAGCTCTTCGGCGACGGTGAGCTGCACGTGGTCTACGTATCGCCGGTTCCAGATCGGCTCGAACATCCCGTTCGCAAAGCGAAAGACGTTGACGTTCTGCACCGTTTCCTTTCCGAGGTAATGATCGATCCGGTAGATTTGAGCTTCCTTCAACACCGAGCGAAGCTGTCGGTTCAGCTCCATGGCTGAATCCAGGTCGCGACCGAACGGCTTTTCGACGATCACCCTTCGCCAAAAGCCCGATTCCTCTCGCGCCAGCCCCGCTTTTCCAAGTTGTTGGACGATTTCGGCAAAGGCGTCCGGCGGAGTGGCAAGGTAGAAAAGGATGTTGCCACCGATGCGGTAGGTCTCCGCGAGCTGCGACAGCTTTTGTTTGAGCTTCTCGTACGTTTCCGGCGATTGGAAGTCGCCGCGGACATAGTAAAGCCTCTTTTCGAGCTCGCCCCAGGTCTTCTGCTCGTAGCAGCCAAGTTGCTGAGCCTCATTTCGCACCTGCTCGCGAAACTGCGTCTCGCTGAGCTCCCTGCGGGCGATACCGATGATCGCGAACTCCTCCGGGAGCATTGCGTAGCTCATCAGGTTGCAGAGCGCGGGAATCAACTTTCTCTTCGTCAAGTCCCCAAGCGCACCGAAGATTGCCACGATGCAGGGATCAGCGATCTGTTGGTGCTCCGAGTTTTCGTTCGGCGGCATCTCATTCCCTCGCTTTACATTGCTTTGGTCGACGGCTCCTGTCTACTTGAGGGCTTCGGCGATCGATCGCTCGAGCGACTCAAGCCCCCCTTGCGCGTCCGGCCCCAGGTGAACATGGAGCACCCGCCGGCCGCGCTCGACCATGACACGAAAGTCGCCGCGGGCTTGTGCGGTTTTCACGACTCCGAAGCTGTACTTCTGTCCGGGCACCGGAAGATCCAGCGGATCATCGCCTGTGACCTGGAGGAACACACCTTTGTTTGGCCCACCTTTGTAGGCCTGCCCGGTCGAATGCAAGAATCGCGGACCGAAGCCCAGGCAGGTGGCGAGCGTTTGCCGATCCCGCACCCGAAGGCGAATTGATTGCAGCCTTCGTTCGTTGCCCTCGTTCATCGGAAGGTAAGCGAGCAGGGCGAAGTAGTCGCCCACCGATGCGCGTTTGAAGTGCGCGTGCAGGACGCCGATCAGATCTCCAGAGTCTTGCCGGGGATTGAAGACATCGTCGAGTGACGGATCGGCGAACACCCGGAATCCATCGGCTTCGAGAAACGGCGTTTCCTGCGGCAGCGAACCCGTCAACTCGAACTGCTTGGTGAGCTCGCGCGTCGCCGCTTTGCTCGCTTCCACGTCCGGCTGATCGAAGGGATTGATTCCCAGGATGGAACCGGCGACCGCGGTGGCCATCTCCCAGCGGAAAACCTCCCGCGCGAGGTCAAACGTATCGCGCAGCGACAGCGTCACCACCGGCTGACCCGCTCTGTTTAGCGCGTCCACTGCGTTGTCTTGGGCTTGGTCGGGTGACGAATCCAGTCGCAGATAGACGAAGAGGCGATCTCGCTCGTAGCGATCGGGCGGCGCCGGTTGCTCGCCGTCCACCGGGATCAATCCGGTGTCCTTCTTCCCAGTGGATTCCGCGAGGAGCTGCTCCAACCAAGCTCCAAACGCGCGAATGCCCGGCGAGGCGATGAAGGTAATCTTGTCCCGACCTTCTTTGCCGAGTGTACCCAAGACCGCGCCGAGGAGCGCGCCCGGGTTATCCTTGGGCGCCACGTTCTCCGCGCAACTGCGAACCATTTCCTCCGCGCGCTCAAGGAGCTTGCGCACGTCCAATCCGATCGTCGCCGCGGGGACCATGCCGAAATTGGAGAGCGCCGAATATCGGCCGCCGATTGTCGGGACGCCGAAAAAGACATGTCGGAATCCCTCGGCCTCGGCAGCGCGGTGAAATGGCGATCCGGGATCGGTGATGGCGATGAAGCGATGCGGGGCTTCGGCCGCCCCCACGTGTTCCTTCGCGCGCTCGAAGAAGTACTGCTTGAAGACGTTCGGCTCCAGCGTCGCGCCCGACTTGGTGGATACGATGAAGAGCGTTCGATCGGGATCGATCTTCTCCTCCACCGCCTTGACCTGGGCGGGGACGGTGGAATCAAGGACGAGCATCTCTGGGAATCCCTTGGCCGACCCAAAGCTGCCGGCGAGCACTTCTGGGAATAGACTCGAGCCGCCCATTCCGAGCAGGAGCGCGTGACGGAAGCTGGACCGCTTCACCTCATCGGCGAAATCGAAGAGCTGCTCAGCGTGCGCGAGTTGGTCTTTAGTGATTCCAAGCCATCCCAGCCACGAGCCTTCGTCGGCACCGGTCCAAAGCGATGGGTCGCCGGACCAGAGCCGGCCGACCTTGTCGTGCCGCTGCCAATCGTCCAGAGCTGCCGAAACGAGGCTCCACAGCCTCGGCGGCAGATCAAAGCTATCGCCTCTCACTTCGGCTCCCCGCCTTCAGGGCGCATGCGTCGGGTCCCATGCGGTACGGAAGTTCCGGTCCAGCTTGTCGAGCACCTGCATATCAGTTCCCGCGATCGCGAAGTCGAAGACGTCGGCGTTTTCCTCTATCCGCTGCTTGCGAATCGACTTGGGGATCACGACCAATCCATGCTGCAAGCCCCAGCGGATCAAGATCTGCGCCGGCGTTTTGCCGTACTTCTGCGCCGCGCGCCGCAGCGCTGGATCGGCCAACTTTTTGGCCTTGGCCAAGGGGCTGTACGCCTCGAGCGCAATTCCCTTCCGTTGGCAGAACTCGAGCAGCTCGCGCTGATAGAGAAACGGATGGAACTCGACCTGATTGATCGCCGGAACCACCTCGCAGACGTCGAGTAATTCGCCGAGATGGGCAATGGTGTAGTTGCTCACGCCGATGGCACGACATCTTCGGTCGCGCAGCAGCGTCTCCAGCGCGCGCCAGGTTTCGGTGCGCAATCCTTCGACCGGCCAATGGATCAGGTAGAGATCCACGTAGTCGAGGCCGAGCTCGCCCGCGCTTCGGTCAAAGGCGCGAAGCGCGCGGTCGTAGCCGTGGTCGCTGTTCCACAGCTTGGTGGTGACAAAGATGCTGTCCCGCGGTACTGCGCTCTGTCGGATCGCTTCGCCGACATCCTTCTCGTTGCCGTAGATGTGAGCGGTGTCGAAGTGGCGATAGCCCACCGCCAGCGCATCCAACACGGCCTGTTGCGTCTTCTGTCCAGGGGGTGAGCGAAACACGCCCAGGCCGAGCACCGGAATCTCGACTCCGTTGTTCAGCTTCACGGTAGAGCGAATGGCCAACTCCATGCGTCCTTGGTAGCCGGCCAAGGCAGTCGGTGCAACAGAAGAGCAACCGCCTGCGTTGGCAGCCGGCATTCAGGCGCAACGCTCGCTCGCTGCTTGCGCCGGCTCGCCGTGATAAATTGCTACGCAATGAGCGATCCAATTGACGCAAAAGAATTCGAAGGAATCAGCGGCATCGTGGCCAAGCCACTGGAGCGGGTCAATGTTCGTTCACGCGAGAGTCAAGTGACTCAATCAGCCTGGAAGCTGGAAGTGACCTCGCCAAAGGGATCCGGAGCGATTCTGGTGGTCGAAGTTTCTCTTCAGGAAACTCACTACCGAGGAGAGGGACTGTTCCTCGGTTGGTCTCAAGAGAGACTTGCCGGTGCCTACCGGGCACTGGCCCCCAAATCCGACGACACGGATCCGGAGATGCCCCAGCTCGGGTGATCAAATTCCTGCCAGGCCGGGTTCGATCCGGGTGAAGCCCGCCTCGGACGCCCAGACGTCCATGCTCAACGAAAACAGATCATCGATCTCGGGGATACTGCGGGCGTCGAGAGTCTGATCGATGGATTTCATGTATCGATGGCAGGTTTCACATGCCTCGATCCGAACGGAGGGATGAGCATCGCTTTGAAACGTTGGCAGCTTGTAAGGATCCTCTTCCGAGCAGCAGGGGCAACGGCCGCGGTTGAATTGCCATTCTCCGCCGCACAGCGCGCAGCCGAGGAGCCGCTGGGCGCCGTCCATGCCAGAATCCGAGCGGCGGATGGCGATCCAAGCGGGCCCGCCACAGAAAGGACAGCGACCTGCGCGGTGCGGGCGATCCGGGTTGATCCGCAAGCTCGCCAGCACCTCGACGTAGGGTCGCAACAGCGCGCGCGAGAGATAGTCTTCGCGAGCGTAAGAATCGTCCGTCCAATAGACCAAGAGCCGCGATCGCATGACCGACGGCTCGTCTTCCATTCGCGCCCGCGCCTGATTCGACAGCACCTCGGGAGCTGATTCGACGGCGTACCGCAGCAGCCTGGGCGCTGCGCGCACCACCCGCTCCGCATCGTTCGCCAAAGAGCCGGTGAGCGGGTTCGATGCGTGGCTCGCTTCAAGCCCGCCGGCCATCTCCCCTTGCACCTGATACAAACCCGCCGCAAAGCGCAATGGAGCGCGCGCCGGTTCGGACTCGGCCGCCAGCAGCTCGGCGCGCTGGGAGCGTCGATCGAAGGCGGACTCGGCAACACCCTTAGAAGCGCCGCTTCTCTTCACCCGTCACTTCGCGGTACCAACGTGGATGATGGAAACGCGCCCACTTCTTGCTGACTACGCCGCGGGTCATCGCCCCAAAGGTCCCGGGCTCCGACGCTGTACCTAAGTAGATGTGACCGATGATCGAGGCGGTGAACAGAATAAAGGTCACGTCGTGCAAAACCCAGGAGATCTCCCGCAGCGTCTGGTCGAAGCTCAGTGGAAACCAGAGCACAACGCCGGTGAGGAACAGAGCCAGTGCGGACAGCGCGGAAGTAAAAAAGAAGATCTTTTGCCCGCCGTTGTATTTGCCGACCTGAGAGTCATCGGTCTCGGCCTTCATGTACAAGAAGAGCCTCGGTCCGATCCACGCCCAGTCGCCCTTGTCCATTCGCATCTGGCCTAGCCAGTGGAGGAACATCGCCACCGACGAGGCGAAAAAGAAAATGCCCAGCCAGGCGTGAAGCCAACGGCAGACGGCAAGGCCGCCAAACAGGTACGCCATCCAGCCAAAGACCGGCGTCCAGATGGCAAGGCCGGTAAACAAGCAGCCGATGAACGATACCGCGACGCACCAGTGGATTACCCGCGAGAGGAGCCGGTGCCGGACGATCTCCTCGCCGACGATCACATTCTCGGCGTGCCGCGCTTTGACCACCGCCACATCCGTGGCCTCTTGGACTTGCCCAACGGGAAGACGAGTCGAAAGATCGCTCATAGCGTTCGCCTTTCTGGGCTACCCGCGCGCCGCGGGGGGCGGCTTCGTTGCGGGTGTGTCGTCCGGCGGTTTCTTCGGACCATGGCGCATGAAGTGGCCGAAGACGCCGGCGATCGTCCCAAAGATCGCAATGAACCCCAGCGGCCGCAGGAAGGACTTCGAGAAACGAACCGTCCAGGGAACATGAGGATCCCTGGGAAGCCCGTACCACTCCGGATGATCGCCGTGTGCGAGCACGGTGATCACCCCGGTTCCTCTCACGCCAGGTGGATCGTACAGCGCAGCGTTGGCAAATCCGTTTTGCTTGAGCTGCTCCACTCGATGTTCGCCGAGCGCGCGCATGTCCTCCTTGGTTCCAAACTGCAGGCAGCCGGTAGGACACGCCTTGATGCAAGCGGGCTCGAGGCTCACTTCCACGCGGTCCACGCAGAGAGTGCACTTGGCCATTTTGCCGGTCGCCTCGTGGAACTTTGGAACGTCGAAGGGGCAGCCGGTCGCGCACAAGCCGCAGCCGATGCACTGATCGGGATTCACGTCGACGATGCCGTTCGAGTATTGCACGATCGCCCCTGGCGCAGGACAGGCGGCGAGACAGCCGGGATCGGCGCAATGCATGCATTGATCCTTGCGCATCAGCCAGGTGACGCCGCCCTCGTATTCGCGCTCGTCGAATCGGATCAGATTCCAGTAATCCGCTGCCAGCTCCGGCATCGTCTGGTAGGTGCCGGTTTGGTGCGTCGACTGGGTTTTCAGATCGTTCCACTCCTGGCAGGCTACCTCGCAGGCCTTGCACCCGATGCAGGTCGTCGTGTCGATGTACTTCGAAACGGTCCGCAGTTGTCGGATTCCAGTGTCGCCTCCGCGGAGCGATGCTGAGGAACGGCGAATCTCCAAGTGTTGAGATGGCATCGCAGTCCTCCTAAGCCTTCTCGAGCTTCACGAGGAAGGTTTTGTACTCGGGACACCAGGCGTTCACATCCATTGCCGACGGCGTCAGCAGATTGGCGAGCGGCCCGGTGTGAGCGGGATCGCCGGCGTAGCCCCAGTGGATCGGAAAGCCGATCTGCCAGAGATCTTTTCCGTCCACCTTCAGCTTGCGCAGTCGCTTGGTGACCATCGCGACGCCTTGGATCGTCGCGCGCGCCGAGCTGACCTTCACCTGCCCGCCGTTTTCGATTCCCCTCTCCTTCGCCAGCTCCTCCGGCACCTCGACGAAGAATCCGGGTTGGAGGCTGTTTAACTTTCCGTCGTGCTGGTGCTGGGTCCAGTAGTGGAAGTGCTCCGTCAATCGATAGGTCGTGCACACCACTGGGAAGTTTTCCTTTGTTCCGTAGACGTCCTTGTCCGAGGTGAATTTCTTGAACGTCGGGTTCGAGCTCACCTTCGGGTGCAGCGGGTTGTCGATCGCCGCTTCCACCGCCTCGTAGTGCTCGGGGAATGGACCGTCGTTCAGGGCCGGAGAGTAGAGCCGGCCGACGCCTTCCGGCAGCATGATAAACGCGCCGTACTGGCCGGGTGGCGAATCAGGTTTGATGTCCGGCACATCTCCTACCCACTTCTCGCCGTTCCACTGGATGCCGGCGCGCTTCGGATCCCAAGGCTTGCCTTGTGCATCCGCGGAAGCGCGGTTGTACATCACGCGGCGATTGGCGGGCCATGAAAACCCCCAATTGTGGTGCATCCCCAGTCCCAGCGGATCCGCGTTGTTCCGGCGCTGGGCGTTGTTTCCAGCTTCGGTGTAGACGCCCGAGTGCAGCCAGTTGCCGCACATTGTCGAGCCGTCGTCCATGAGCTGCGCAAAGCCGTCAACTTGCTGCCCCGCAGCCTTGATCACCTTGTCCGGATCCTTCGGGTCCTTGATGTCCGCGAGGGCCTTGCCGTTGATCTCCTTCAACACCTCGCTCAGATCTGGATTGATCGGGTTGGTGTAGCTCCAGCTCGTGTTGAAGATGGCCTCGGGAAGCGCCCCGCCCTCTTTCATGTATAGGTCGCGAACAGCGAAGAAGAGCCGGGCCACGATTTCCTGATCTGCCTTCGAGTTTCCGGGCGGATCCAAGGCCTTCCACTTCCAGACCATCCATCGGGCCGAATTGGTGAAGGTCCCATCTTTCTCCACGAAGCTCGCCGCCGGAAGCAGAAATACCTCGGTCTGGATCTGCGATGGTTCAGGACCCCCGTACTCCTTGGGCGCCTTCCAGAAGGCCGCGGTTTCTGTCTCGACATTCTCCACCACGACCAACCACTTCAGTTTGGAGAGCGCGGCGACCATCTTCTTCGAATTGGGACCCAACCCCACCGGGTTCATTCCGAAGGTGATGAAGCCCTCGGGGCCCGGCTCCTTGCCTCCCGCGCGCATCGAGGACCCGCGATACATGTCGTCGAAGATGTACATCCACGAGTAGTTGCCGTCGATCTTCGGCAGCCACGAGTAGCCAAACTCGTTCTCCTTCGTGGCCGCCTTGCCGTACTGCGCCTTGAGCAGCGACACCATGAACTTCGGGTAGTTGCTCCAGTAGTTCATCGTCGGCCACGGTTGCTTGTTGAGCGTGGTGGGCGTGCTCGTCTCGAGGTATTCGGCGAGCGTCGTCATCGAACCGATCGGCGTGCGCAGATAACCGGGCAGGATCTCGGTGTTGCCCGCGATGTCGGTCGCCCCCTGGATGTTGGAGTGACCGCGAAATGCGTCGACCCCTCCGCCGGGCCGGCCCACATTTCCAAGCAGCAGCTGGAGCATCGCGGCAGTGCGGATGATCTGCACGCCGATCGAGTGCTGCGTCCAGCCCAGCGCGTAGGTGATTGTACCGACGCGCGGGGCATTGCCCGTGGAAGTCACGATCTCGGCGACCTTGAGGAATGTCTCCTTGGGGACGCCGCAGATTCGCTCCACCATCTCCGGCGTGTACCGGTCCACGTGTTTCTTCAGCAACTGGAAGACGCAGTGCGGATGCTGCATCGTGGGATCCAGTTTGTACGCCTTAGTCTTCTCGTCCGGGTCGTAGGCCCAGCTGTCCTTGGCGTATTCCTGCTTTGCCTGGTCGAAGCCGGAAAAGAGCCCATCATTGAACGCGAACTTCTCATTGATGATGTATGGCCCGTTGGTGTGGATCTTGACGTAGTCCTCGTGGTAGCGCTTTTTGTCGATTGCGTACCGGATGATGCCGTACAGGTACGCGATGTCGGTTCCCGCCCGGATGGGCGAATAGACATCCGCGACCGCCGCGGTGCGCGTGAAGCGGGGATCCACCACCACCAGTTTGGCGTTGCGCGTCCTCCTTGCCTCCATGAACCACTTGAAGCCGACGGGATGGTTTTCGGCCGGGTTGCCTCCCATCGCCAAAATCACGTCAGCGTTCTTGATATCCACCCAGCCATTGGTCATTGCACCGCGACCAAACGTGGCGGCCAAACTGGCCACC
>DATFTC010000089.1:0-9822 GCA_035262305.1 Myxococcaceae bacterium
CATTACCAAGCAATTCGTCGCCGGGGGACCGGGGCAGTCCACGCTATGGACTGGATTCCGGCGGTCCCGCCGTCGTAGGGCCCCGGGGGCCCTTTAGACCGGTGACTTTGCGTCGCCATCTTTCGATGGCTTTGCCCTTGTCAGAATCGCGTTGAACTTAGCTGATTCAGATCACACCAATCTCCTGTTTCAAATCCCGGGCGGTCACAGACCGCCCCTACAGCTTAAGCAGCGCAATTTGTAGGGGCGCTCGATAAGCGCCCACCGCCGTCTTCACGCCGCGGGCAGGAAGTCGATCGGGTACACGATCGTCACGGCCTGCACACCTTCCTTTGCGCCGAAATTCATCGTCCGGACGCGGCTCACAACCTGAGCGGCGAGATCCGGCGCATCCATGTCACTCGACTGCAACGCGCACATCGACACGCTGCCGTCCGGTTCGATCGTCAGGCGCAGGACCATCTGGCCTTTCAGGGCCGGGTTATTGCGCAGCTCCCGGTTGTACAACCGGTAGAACGACGCCTTGTATTTGTCGAACACGATCTGTATTTCTTCGTCGGTGCGGGCAGAGCCCGGCCCGCCACGGGCCTTCGGTCTGTCGGTACCGGTGATTGGGGCGATCGAGCTGACTACACGGCCTACCCCCGTACCACCAATCCCGCCTGCTCCGCCGCCGCCAGCGCCAGTGCCGCTGCCACCTATACCGCCACCGCCCTTGCCACCGCCACCGCCTCCTCCGCCACCGCCTCCCACACTGCGGTTTAGCGAGGCGACGTTGATGCCGCCGCTGGATCCCGGCGTATTGCTCGCCAACATAGAGCCTGACGAGGGCCGGCCTACCTCGTCGGCGGCAATGTGACGCGCGTCGGCCCCAAGAGGCACGATGACGGTGTCATGTGCCAGGCTTGTCAACTTATCCTTGAATGCCAGGATGCCGGCCTTTCCCGGCTTCGGCTCTGGCTTTGGCTCCACTGGAAAACCCACCTCGGGGCCCGGTGGCAGTTCCGCTTTGCCACGCAGGTCTGGACCTGCTGGCGCGTTCGGTTTCGGTTTCAGCGCGGGTGCAGGCGCCCCTGGAGGGGACCCGCCCTCATTCGTCCCTCGCGGCGTCGGAAGCGAAACGGTTCGCGGCTTGACCGCGATCTCCGGTGGACGATAGAAGACGATGTCGAGTTCTTTGTTGGGGGGCTCGCTCCGAAGCAGCACCTGCGCCGGTATGAGCAGCAGCAGGACCAGCACCAGAATATGGAGCACCAGGCTCGTCGCCATGCTGCGGGCCGTCGGAGCTCCGGATGTTTTGACAATGCTCTTCTCTTCCATGGTTGTCACCAAGCAACCACCTCAATTGGTCGCGACAAATTCGATCTTCAAATCCTCAACGCCCGACTTCGCGAGATCAATGATGCGGAGAACCCCCTCGTAGTTCAGGCGGTCGTCGACGGCCAGGAACAGCGCACGCTGTTCCGCGGGCCGGCCGCCCAGGATCTGCGCCACACGCGCGGGCAATTCGCCCACAGGGATCTTTTGATCGGCCAGGGTCACCTGACAGTCCTTCGGGATCCCCTCCCCTGACAGCGGCCCGAGGATGGGGCACGTCGTGGACGCGATGCTCAGGATCAACTGCGATTCTGCGGCCTGCGCCGACGTATTGGCGGAGGCTCGAGGGATATTAACGTCGTAGCCCTCCATCAGGAGTGGCACGACGACCATAAATATGATCAACAGCACGAGCACCACGTCGACAAGCGGCGTAATGTTGATTTCGGACTGCAGACTGGAGCCGGAATCGTTGCCCAACTGCATGATGTCACTTTCCTTCTGCGCCGGCGCGCTTGGCGATCAGCCCCACCCCGTGGAAGCCGGCCTGCTCGATCGCGAGCATGGCCTCCCGGACCTGGAGGAAATTGAGCTTTGCGTCGCCTCGGATTACGACTCTTGGGTCCTTCTCGATGCCCACCGCAGCGTTGAGGGCTTCGCTGAATTGCTCAGCGGCGACGGGCCGATCGTTGATCCACAGCCCGCCGGCCTCGTCGATGGAGACCAGGATTCGGCCTCTCTCGTCGCCCTGCGAGTTCGGTTTCGTCGTGTTCGGCACGTTGACGTCCGGCCCTTTCCGCATCTGCGGCGCCATCACCATGAAGATGATCAGCAGCACCAGCACCACGTCAACGAGCGGCGTGATGTTGATGGCCGCCTGCATCCTGGCCGGTTCACCGAGCCGCATAAACTGGCCCTCCCTCTTTCACCCTCGGCACCTCGACTTCAGCCATTTCGACGTCAAGAACTTTGAGCTCCGGTATTTTGAACAAGCAGTTCACGAGCTGGGACGAAGCCCGATTCATCTCGACATGGAAAGTCTCAATCTTGCCCGTGAAGCTGTTGAAGGCGACAACGGCCGGAATTGCGACGAAGATACCCAAGGCCGTCGAGACCAGGGCCTCAGCAATGCCGCCCGAAACCACAGACATTCCGCCGGACCCCGTGGCCGCAATGCTTCGGAAGGCGTTGATGATTCCGACGACCGTGCCGAAAAGACCGATGAACGGAGCACAGGAGCCGATCGTGGCAAGGAACCCGAGACCCCGTTTCAACTGAATCAGCGTTTCCGACATGGAGTCTCTGAGTGCGCTCGTGACGAGCTCGAGCGAAGCGACCGGGTCGCGTCCGCTCTGACGCACTCCGTCGTACTCCATGATGCCCGCCGAGACTACTTGCGCCACGTGGGAATTCTGGTGCAGCCGTCCAGCTTGAATCAGATCCTGGACCTCTCCCCCGTGAAGGAACTTCTTGAACTCGGGCTTGAAGTTTTCCGACTGGCGCGAGGCCAAGCGGAAGCGGCGGTGTTTATCTACAATCATCGCCACCGAAAAAACGGAAAGCAGGGCGAGGCAACACATCACCGCGCCTCCGAATAAACCGACGTGTCCTAACAGTTCAGTCAAACTCATGGCTTCCTCCTTTGCGTTGCAGTGTTGGACTGCGCCGCATTCCTTGCGGTCGGCGCACTGCTGGGCAGCGTCGTTTCCGACCTGATTTCGTAGTAACTGAGCATCCTCATGAATACCTCTTTGTCGATGGGTTGCCTCGAGTCGTCGAGCATCGTCGAGATGCCTGGGACGTTGCCGAGCTCCGAGCGCTTCCAGGGAACGATGACCAGCGCCTTGGGCGCTTCCTGATTGCCCAGAATGGACATGCCGAGCGCTTTTCCTCCGGGGACTGAGATCAACTTACCGTCTTCTTTCGTCTGTGCCTGCGCATCTTCAGTCTGTCCCTGTGCTGCTTCCGTCTTTGCCGGCACTACTTCAGGTTGATCCTTGTCTCGCTGATTCTGGCCCTGCGAAACATTGTTTTGCTGTGCGAAAACAGCCGTGGCCGCCAGGGCAAAGACCGCAAGCAACGTCCAGTGAACGAACAACACGTTTCGCTTCATGGCTTCTCCTTTTGACTTGCGCGCGTGCGGAGGTCGGCAATCCATTTGGTGACCTCAGCATCGTCCGGGACGAGCCGGCTGTACGCCTCGTAATGCTCAAGCGCGCACTTGTAGTCCCCGACGTACACGTCGCACAGAATGGCTAGGTTCTTGTGCGCATTTTGAAAATCGCCAGACTGTGTCAGGGCCGCCTCATAGCTGGTGCGCGCTTTCGCGAACTCTTTCTTGCGTCGCTGCACCAAGCCGAGCTCGTTGTACGCAGCGGGGTGATGTGCATTCAATTCCATGGCCTTGTTCAGGCTGGCCTCGGCGCGGTCCAGGTCGCCGGTGAGCTCGTACGCAATGCCGAGATCGATGTGAGCTTCCGTCAATGCGGGCGCCTGTTGCGTCAATTTGAGGAGCAGGGCGATGCCCGGCTCGTACTGCGCTGCTTCCAGGATGCGCATCGCCGCCTCGTAGTTGGTCCGCAGTTCGTCCGCGCCGGGAACTCCCTCCGCGAACGCATCACTATCGTTTGCCGCGATGAAGCCGCTGCTCATTTCGTGTTTCGCGTAGCGGCCCGGCATCAGCTCGGTAAGCCTGCTGAGACTCTTCTCGGTCCACGCATTTAAGGCGCCGGCGTGCAGCAATTCCATGTTCTTCTCGTGTACCTTGATGGCTTTCTCCTCGAACGGAAACGCTGTTTCATCGAGGTCCGACTCGAACGCTTCGAGGTCTGCCGGCTTCAGGTCGGTCGGGCGCTCCGAATCCAGCAGTGAGCGGCTGAAATTGAAGTAGGTCTCGGCCATGTAATAGGTCGCGGCCGCCGTTACCTCGTCGATTCCATAATTCACCAGCTCGCCCATGGCTTTGATCGTGGTATCCATGCGCTGTTGCTTATCCTGCAGGCTGGTCTCGAACGGCTGGCGCAGCTTCACGGCCGCGAAATCTCGGTAGATCTGCTCCGCGAGGACCAATGCCGAACGGGCCGCAAGCGTCCGGGTCCGGCCGGTTCTTTCCGACCCGGCGCCCGCGTCGATGCGTACGATTTCTTCCAACTCGTGGTGATAGAGCGACTCGTCGTGCGCCGCCTTATACAGCTCGGCGATCTTGAACCGAGTCTCCAGAGCGGGCTCGACCGGCTTGGGAAAGTCGTTAACGTAGCGGATGTACGCAGCCAACGCGCGGTCCCGGGCATTGGATTGCTCGTAGAGGTCCCCCGCAGTCAGCAGTGCCTCGCTGCGTAACGCCGGATCGGTGGACTTGGATGCGATGTTGTCATATTCGCCGGCAGCTCGCGTCAACTGGCCGTTCTGTCGGTAGGCGTAGGCGATTTGTTTGGCGGCCTCGAGCTGTAGTTTATGCTCCGGGAACGTGGTTCGAAACGCGTCAAGCACCTTCGCTGCTTCCGTCCAGTCCTGCAGCCGGATGAGCGCGGCCCCTGCGTCGTATTCGGCCGACGGCCGGATGCTGGAGGTAGGCGCTGCCGAGCGAATCCGCAGGAAGTGATCGGCGGCCGCGCGATAGTCCTCCGCCTGGTTTGCGAGCTCACCCTGCTTGTAGATCGATGCAGCGAGATTGTCGACGAGCGAGGCGCGCGACTCGTCACTCTCAGGCGTGACCGCCAGTACCTGGGCATAACCTTTTTCGGCCTGAGGGTACTCGGCGAGCTCGAACGACCCGTGCGCAACGACAATCCACGCGGAACGCCGGATTCCCGCTTCGGCGCGCGGATAAGTATCGAGGACGCGCTGGGCGGACCCGACAGCGGCGCGGTAGTCCTTCATATCGTACATGTCATCGGCAGCCGCCCCTAGAATCGCCGCGGCTTGCTCGTGGTCCGGAAATGCGTCGGCAAATTTAAGCGAGCTTGCGACGGTATCGCGCTTAACGGCATCCTGCTGCTCCCCGCTGGCGGCCTTCAACTGCTGGCGGTATGCGTAGACCGCGGCATAGCCGGCGTCTGCCGACCTGGCGTGCTGCGGGTATCCATAGGCCGTGTGCTCATACTGCTTCGCTGCCTCGCCAAAATCTTTGTTCTCGAGGAGAAGGTCCGCGAGCTGATAGTTGATCGGCGGCGAATCGGCGTCCTTGGGGAACGACTCGAGATAGCCGTCATACCACCGGATCGCCTCGCGATAATTTGCGAGCTTCTCGCCCGCTTCCGATGAGCTCTGATACTCGGCGTGATAATGCGTGGCGAGGTCCTTGAGGTTCGTCTTCAGGTAGGCCATCACCTCCGGTGACTCTTCGGGCTTGAAGTGTCGCCAGTATTCGGCCTGCAGTCCGTACCTGGTCGCGAAGTCCCGCTTCGACTCCAGCACGAGCTGAGGGAACCCTCCCTTCGTGAAAGTGTCCACGACGCGCATGCTGAAACGCGGCGCAGCACGGTGGAACGGATAGAGCGCCACGAACGTCTTGAAGGTCTTCGCCGCGTCGTCGTAGCGCAGCTTGTCCAGGTAGTGATCGCCAAGATTGTTGTAAACGCGGTCCTCGTAGGAGCGCGTCCCGAATTTGGAGTAGTATTCCCGGACGACGTCCGGGCCGCCGAGGTTGCTGAAGCTCAGGCTGATGACTCGATAGGTATCAGCGACGCGGCGTTCGTCCTCTTCCTCGTGCGTCTGATCGAAGTCGTAACCGATCGATACCTTGTAGTCGAGCAGGGCCATGTACTTGTGCAGGGCCTCTTCGTAGAGCTCCTGCTTGTAGAACGTCCACCCGAGCTTGTACAGAGCGAGCTCGTAGTACGACGACTTGGTGCCCAGGTCGATGATCGTTGTATAGGCGTTCTCGGCGTCTCGAAATTTTCTACGGGTGAAGAAGTACTCACCCCGCCGGAACTGCACCTCGTCGAAGTGCCCGGAATGCGGATTCGCGCGTATCAGGCGCTCCATCGTTTCCATGGCCTCCTCGGTGCGGCCGAGCTCGTCGTACGCCCGCGCCATCTGATAGAGGACCTTGTCGCTGTCCTTGTAACTGGGGTATTCGGTGAGCAGCCGGTTATAGATAGCGATCGCTTCGAGTGGACCCTCGGGATCTGCTCCAGTGCGCACCCCGGCCGACAGGTCCGTCGTCGTCGAGCCGACGTTGTTGCCCGCGAGAGTCCCGTTCTCCGCGGTCGTGCGCCGCTCGAAATCCTGATCGGATTCGCGCAAGCCGGCGCCGGCATCCGCGACGACCGGATTGGGCTTGCCCTGCGGTGCCGCCGCGAGTGCCTGTGCAGGCTGCGGAGCGGCCATTTCCCGCGGCTTAGAATTGCCTGTGTTTATCCCGAATTGCTTCTCGAGTTGCAGGTCCGCGAGGCGACGCATCGCCTCGGGTGTCATCGCGGTCTCCGGTGTTTCCTCGAGGAAGCGCCGGTAGTTCTGCATGGCCTGCTCGAGTCCCTGCTCGACCTTCACCTCCTGCACATCCGGACGTACGTTACGCAGCTCCGCCAGCGTGCCCGCCGTCGCTACCGGCTTGTTGGGACGCGCTGCGCAGCCCGTCATGAAAGCCAGCGCGAAAATCGTCGGAGTGGTGAAACGACGCATCAGCGTTGTCCTTCCTCGCCGGACTGAGCACGCGAGGCTCGATCGTAGCTATCCGCGACGCCGAACCGCGCCTCGGTCTGCTGGGCCACCAGCCGTTCGCGGCGTGCGTCAAGCTGGTTGATGGCGACGGTTTCGATCATGTGGCCCTGACGGGCCATCAAAGTGTTGACACGCTGCAGTGCCTCCTCCACGCGCTGGCGGAGCCGTGGAATCTGAACGTCATATCCGACGTAGCTGTGCGTTGCTGCCTGCCTCGTCTTGACAAAGGACTCGTATTGCTTCGTGAGAGCGTCGACCTGCGTATTCAATTCGTTGAGGTGCTGATATGCCGCGGTCAACCGCTCGTGGTACTCAGTTTCCAGCCGCCATGTGAGCACGCCGCGCAGGCGGGCCGCACGTTGCCGAAGCGCGACTAATCCAGGGTTATCCGAATCGCCGAGCTGCTTCTCGATGAGTGCGATGCGCTCGCCGGCAATCCGCTCCTCCGCAGTCGCCAGGTAATCCGGCCGTGGCGCTGTCAGCATCGACTTCAGGCGCTCGCTGAGGTGCTTGCGCTGTTCGAGTCGCAGGCGAATCCGCGAATCCAGCTCCCGGAACTGCGCGTCGACCTCCGGCAGAAGCGGGTCGTAGTTCTGTCCGCGCAGCCGGATGATGTCGTCGAAAGCATCGAGGCTCGTCTTCCATGTCATGAGTCTCGACTGCAGGTCCTCGAGGTCGAGGTAGTTGTGCAGGGCCGTCTGAAAGTCGTGAGAGGCCATCAACTCCATCAAATAGTAAGTTTCGGGCGCGTCGGGTAGGCTGCGTAGGCGGATGACCCAGGTTTCGTCCTGCCGGCTCTCCTCGCGAATCAGGGCCTTCAGAAAGCGTCCTTCCCGAATGCTGCCGATGGAGGCGTCCACTCTTTCGATTTGCTTGCTGTACTGATCGAGCGCCCGTCCGTACATGATCGCGGCGCGGCCGTGCAGGCTCAGGCTGGCATATGCGTGCGGCACAGCAAGCATAGCTTCCTGTACCGCGGCATCCGTGGGCTCGCGCTCCATCAGGACGTTCCACGGGACGAGCGCGCGGTCATACTTCTGGGCCGAGGCCTCGGCCCAGCCTGCCCGCAGCAGAGCTTGGTTTGAAAACAGCCCCTCGAGGCGGACACGGTCCAATGACTGCTTTGCCCGTTCGAAATCGCCCGACTCGAACAGCATGCTGCCAAGCACTAGGTTCGCCTTGTCGCGTATCGCAAGCCCGCCGCCATCGGCCGCCTGAAGCCGTCCGGCCTTGTCCAGTTGCTCGATCGCTTCCTTGGCACGACCATCCTGGAACAGCGCGATGCCGAGGTTGTATGCGATAAACCCGGCGAGGCTCTCGTCGCTATGCACCTGCTGGAGTACCTTCACCGCGTCGCCGGGCCGGCCGGTCGCCATATCGATGTTCGCCCGCAAGAACTCGAGGTCGTCCTTAATTTCCACGGGCACCGCACCCTGGATGCGCCCCAACGCGTTCTGGGCATCATCGAGCTGATCCTTCTGGAAATGGATGCGCGCAAGCCTGAACGCGGCTTCGTTTCGAACGGATTCATCCACGGCGCCTTCGAGCACCGCCTTAATCGCGCGCCCGGCGCGCTGGTGCATGCGATAGTTGAGCTCGAAGTCACCGACCGAGAATTCGGCGTTGTTGATGTGATAGTGCAGCGTATCGAGTTCGGGCTGGTCGAGACCGCGGTACATGCCGAGCTCGGTGTCGAGCCGCTGAAGTGCATCGAAAAACTGTCCCCTGTAGGCGTGGTAGAGCGCCTCGCCGAAATAGAGATCCTTCAAGTCGCCGCCAAAAACCGGATGGGCGGCAAGTCCAAGGGCCAGACCGAGTGCGATTAACCGGCGTCCCGCTCGCATGACTACCATTCCCCAAGCGCGATTGGAGTGCTGCCGGAACCGGCCACCGTCAATCCCACCAGCTTTGGCTTCTCCTCCTTGCGGAAAGTAAACCGTTCTGTGTGACTGAAGTCCGCACCGCTTTCAAGCTTGCCGTCGACAAGGACCTCGAGCTTGTGATCACCGGTCGCCACATTGCCGACGTAGATCCGTTGCACGCCGCCCTTGCGCAGAGCGTCGAGTTCTTTGAAGCTGTAGATGTAGTGCGCGACGAGCTGACCGTCAATCTGGAGCCGCACGGCGTCGAGGCGCATCTGGTCGCCCTTGGCCAGCGCGATGAAGATCGCGACCTGTGTCCCTGACGGGTACAGGAGTTTCTCCTCCAGCTGGTTCAGCTCCGCCGAAATGCTGAGGACGTCTGATTTGATCTGCTGAACCTGTTCATCGAGGCCCCTCATTTGCTGTTGGTCGTTTTGCTGCGCCCAGCCGTGGATACTGCCCACGCAGAGCAAGAGGGCAAAGACGAAGACACGCGCTGCCAGAATTCGCTCGCAACGCACGGGCGTTAGCCCCATCTGTTCTTTGCTTTTGAGTACGACACTGAAACGTATCTTCATCTATCCTCCATGAAATGGCAGGAACACCTATCGATCCTTCCCAAACCGTTTCGCTCTGCAACTGAGACAACATTCGTGCCACTTTCGTGTTTTGTTTAGGTTGCGGGCGACGACGGCTCTGAATCCATCCAAGTTGGTTGCAAATTTCAATGTTCGTGGACAAATGAAGTCGGCAGAAGCCCCCGTATCAAAAGGACTTCACCGCACGAGGATTGTCGTAATGTGTCATTTGCACTGTCTTAATGTGTTATTTGCATTACAAAGTACTCTGTATTAGAGTGTTTTGTATGCGAGTGAAAATGATCCTGCCAGCGCTCACTGAGGCGACCAGTCCTTTATTCCGACCCATCAAGTATTCTTTGTTTCCACCTTTGGGCTTAGCCACTCTCGCGGCGTATCTC
>DATFTC010000090.1:0-7276 GCA_035262305.1 Myxococcaceae bacterium
GACTGGCCGGTCTGTTTGCTCGCCGGAACGTATCGACAGGTGGTGGATTTGATCTCGACTTACGTGCGGAGCCGTCCGCCCGAGGAGGGCGCGGCGATCTTCGGCGGCAATGCCGCGCGATTTTACAAGCTGAGAGCGCTGTCCGATGAACCTGGACCTCGACAATAAAGTCGTTCTGATCACCGGCGGTGCCAAAGGTATCGGCGTTGCGATTACCCGCGCCGTCGCGCAGGAGCGCGCCATTCCGGTTGTGGTGGACCGAGATGCCGCCGCGGGCAAGGATTTGCTGGCCAGCCTTGAGAGCGAAGGCCTTGCGGCTCACTTTATCGAGTACGATTTGTGCTCCGCCTCGAATTGCCAAGCGGCGGTCCAACGCGCCCTCTCGATCGGCAAACGCCTCGATGCGCTGGTGAACAACGCGGGGGTGAACGATGGCGCAGGCCTTGAAAACGGAGGACCGGCGAAGTTTGTAACTTCTCTCGAGCGCAACCTCTTCCACTACTACAACATGGCACATTACGCCCTTCCCTCGCTCAAGGCGACGAAGGGATCCATCGTAAACATCGCGTCGAAAGTTGCGGTCACTGGCCAGGGCGGTACCTCGGGTTATGCGGCGGCGAAAGGGGCGATCCTCGCCCTGACTCGCGAGTGGGCGGTGGAGTTATTGCCCTACGGCATCCGCGTCAATGCCGTTCTCCCCGCGGAGGTGATGACGCCGCTCTACCGCCAATGGCTCGATACCTTCGAGCAGCCCGAGCAAAAGCTCGCTTCCATCGTAGCGAAAATTCCTTTTGAGAAGCGGATGACGAGCGCCGAAGAAATTGCCGCTCTGGTGGCGTTCCTGATTTCTTCGCGCGCGGGGCACATCGTCGGCCAGCATCTCTACGTGGACGGTGGCTACGTTCATCTCGATCGCGCCGCAACCTGATGGTGACCCCTGATGGCGAATGATCCACAGGCCGCCCTCGCTGATCGCCGCTCGGTCCCTCTGACCGAACGCCGATACGTGGTTCCTCTTGTTCTCATCACGACGCTGTTTTTCCTCTGGGCGCTCGGCGTCAATCTCAATGACATACTCATCCCGCACCTCAAGGCGGCATTCGGACTGACCGATTTCCAGTCCTCCTTCATCCAAATCGCATTCTTCGGCGGATATTTCCTCGCTGCCTTCCCCGCTGGATGGCTGATGGAGCGCATCGGCTATAAGAGGGGAATCCTCATCGGCTTGTTGCTCTGTGCCAGCGGGGCGCTCCTTTTTCTGCCCGCCGCGTCGTCGAAGATTTATGGCTTTTTTCTGTTTTCACTCTTCGTAATGGCCTGCGGTCAGAGCTTTCTGGAGGTGGCGGCCAACCCGTACGTCACCACGCTCGGCCCTCCCGAAAGCGCCGAGCGCCGGCTCAACCTCACCCAGTCGTTCAACGCGGTCGGAGCCGTTCTCACGCCGATCATGGGCGCGGCGTTCATTCTCACCGCGACCGAGTACAGCGCCGCGCAACTGGCGCAGTTGACTCCTCCTCAATTGGAGGCCTACCGCGCTGCGCAGGTCGGCACCGTGCGCGTGCCGTATCTGGTGATCGCCGGAATCTTTCTCGCCGTCGCCGTGCTCATCTACTTCACGCATCTCCCCGACGTGCGCGAACAAGAGGATTCAGCGCATGCCGGCAACGCGCCCTTGGCCTGGAGCATGGTTCTTGCACATTACCATCTGATCCGCGGCGTCCTCGCCCAGTTTCTATACGTAGGAGCTCAGGTTGGGGTCGCCAGCTTCGTCATTCGCTTTGCACAGCACGTTGAACCCGGCATCTCCGCCAAGGATGCAGCTAACTACCTGAAGCTTCACATCCTCGGTTTCATGATCGGCCGCTTCGTTGGCTCCGCGGTAATGAAGCGGGTTTCTCCGCCGCATCTGTTGGCGTTGTTTGCCGGCTGCTCGCTGGTCTGCGCCATGGCTGCTGTCACGCTTTCCGGATTTCCAGCCGTGTTTGCGATTGTGCTCCTGGGTTTCTTCCACTCGATCATGTTCCCGACCATCTTCGCCCTAAGCATCAAAAACCTCGGCCGCTACACCAAGCGCGGCTCCTCTCTCCTGGTGATGTCGATCATCGGCGGCGCCATTTGTCCCGCGATCATGGGGCGCATCTCGGATCTCTCGAACATCCAGCGCGCCTTTTTCGTGCCCCTGCTCTGCTACGCATACGTCCTCTTTTTTGCCTTGGCTGGATACAAACCCCACGCAGCTGGCCTGAGCCAAACGGCGATGGAGATCTCTTCAAAATGACTCGCCGCTACTGTCTGGCCTTGGATTTAAAAGACGATCCCCAGCTGATCGCCGAATACCGCCGCCATCACGAGCATGTCTGGCCCGAGGTACTTCGAAGCATCCGCGACTCGGGCATCAAGGACATGGAGATCTATCTGGCCGGAACTCGAATGTTCATGGTCATCGAGGTGAACGACTCCTTTTCATTCGCGGCAAAGGCCAGCGCGGACGCGGCAAATCCCAAGGTGCAAGAGTGGGAGGAATTGATGTGGAAGTTTCAACAACCGCTGCCTCAAGCGAAGCCGGGAGAGAAGTGGATTCTGACGGAACGGATTTTTTCCTGGAGCAGCAGTGAGCTTTAAGTCATCCGCAATGCCGGCGCTTTCTCGCCGGCAGTTTTGTATTGGGCTTGGCTCCGCGCTGGGCGCGGCGGCGGCAAGCGAGCTCGCACGGGGCGCCCCGAAGAGCGAGGTGGCGGGGATCGATGTGGCCGCCATTGATCGCCAGCGAGTCCTGAAGGCTGCCGATCGCTACCTGAACGAAAAGCCGATTACCATCACCGCATACTCCAGCCCGAGGAGCGCCGGGGGAAAGCACGACTATTTTTCCGAGTCGGATTATTGGTGGCCGGATCCTAAGAACCCGGATGGCCCCTATATTCGACGCGATGGCCTTTCGAATCCGGATAATTTCGTCGATCATCGACACGCGCTCATCCGACTGAGCCTGCAGGTGCCGGCCCTTGTCGCGGCGTGGATGCTGACCAAGGACAAGCGATTCGCCTCCCACGCGGCGAAGCACTTGCGCGCATGGTTTCTCGATCCCGCAACGTTGATGAATCCCAACCTCGAGTACTCTCAGGCAATCAAGGGGATCACCACGGGGCGAGGGATTGGAATCATCGATACCATTCATCTGGTCGAAGTGGCGCGCGCAATCCCAGTTCTGTCTGAGTCGCGCGCCCTTGTTGCAGGCGAGAGCGACAACATCCGGAAATGGTTTGCCGACTATCTCTACTGGATGACCACCTCAACGCACGGATTGGAAGAACGCGAGGCGAAGAACAACCACGGAACCTGCTGGGTGATGCAGGTTGCAGAGTTCGCGAGGTTCACGGCAAACCAGGAGTTGAGCAAATACTGCCGAGATCGGTTCAAGACCGTGCTCGCTCCGAACCAGATCGCGCCGGACGGCAGTTTCCCCGAGGAGCTGAGGCGAACCAAACCCTACAGCTATTCGCTTTTCAACCTGGACGCGTTGTCCACCGTCTGCCAGATCCTCTCAACCCCCGACGACAATCTTTTCAAATTCGAGCTTTCCGATGGCAGAGGCATGAGGAAGGTGTTGACCTTCATGTACCCATTCATCGCCAATAAAAAGAGCTGGCCCCATCCTCCTGATGTTCAATACTTCGAACAATTTCCACTGCGTCAGCCGAGTCTGCTTTTCGCAGGGCTGGCTTACTCGCAACCGGACTACCTGTCTTTGTGGAAGAGACTGAATCCGGACCCGACGGTGGAAGAGGCGATCAGAAATTATCCCATCCGCCAGCCGGTGCTGTGGGTCTGATGAAAACTCCAAAATACATCGCGTCGCTGCTGGCAATCCCCGCTGTGTTCTCTTGGGCTCTCTGCTGCGGAGCGAATGAGAGTATTCGTTCTTCTTCTCTATCCTCTGTGTCTAGTGACGCTGGCCCGAGCTCTTCTTCCACGGTCCTTTGGTACCGCCAGCCCGCCAGCCGCTGGGTCGAGGCTTTGCCCGTCGGAAATGGGCGGCTTGGCGGGATGATCTTTGGAGGAGTCGATGCAGAGCACATCCAGCTCAACGAGGACACCGTTTGGGCCGGGGAAAAACGGGACCGCATCAATCCGGACGCTTTGAAGACTCTGCCCGAAGTCCGAAAGCTCCTCTTCGCCGGGAAGCCACTACAGGCGCAGGACCTGGCTGAAAATACGATGATGGGGATACCCAAACGCCTTCCGCCGTATCAGCCGCTGGGCGATCTCTGGATAAAGTTCTCTCGGCGCTCTGAGGATTTCAGCGAGTATCGTCGCGAGCTGGATCTCGAAAACGGGATCGCTCGCACCAGCTACCGTATTGGGGAGGCGCATTTCACACGCGAGGTGTTCTCGTCGGCGGTGGACCAGCTGCTGGTTATCCACCTCGCCTGCGACCAGCCAAAGAAACTCTCCTTTGCCGCGACGCTGACGCGCGAGCAGGACAGCAAGACGCGCGCAATTGCTCCCGACCGGGTCGTGATGACCGGCGAGGCCATTGCCTGGGACGAGGAACGCCACTCGATGGAACGCAAAGTGGGAGTGAAGCTCTTCGCGGAGCTGCGCGCGGTTGCTCAAGGCGGCAGGGTCTACGTCGAGGGAGATCAACTGAAGGTGGACAACGCCGACGCGGTGACCTTGTTCTTGACCGCGGCAACGAACCTTCGCCAGGAAAATCCCCAAAGAGCCGCTGAGCAATTCTTAACCTCGTCGGACAAACCGCTCTCACAGCTGCGCGCGGCTCATGTCGCGGACCATCGCAAGTTCTTTCGCCGCGTCGAGTTCGTTCTCGAAGGTGGCGAAAGGCAATCACGACTGCCAACCGATGAGCGACTGAGGAGAGTTCAAAACGGCGAGACGGACCTGGAGCTTGAAACACTTTATTTTCAATTCGGGCGCTATCTGCTGATGGCCAGCAGTCGCCCCGGGACCTTGGGCGCGAATCTCCAAGGGATCTGGAATGACAGCATGGTCCCGCCTTGGGAGAGCAAATACACGATCAACATCAACACCGAGATGAATTACTGGCCGGCGGAGGTGACCAACCTTCCGGAGATGCACCAGGCCTTGTTCGATCTGATCAAAAACATTCTCCCAATGGGGCGCGAGACCGCGAGAAGAATGTATGGGGCGCGCGGCTTCGTCGCCCATCACAACATTGACGCCTGGGGACACACCGCGCCGGTGGACAGCGTCGGACCGGGGATGTGGCCGATGGGCGCGGCCTGGCTGAGCCTGCATCTGTGGGACCATTACGACTTTCAACGGGACCTGACTTTCCTCGCTCGATCGGCGTACCCGATCATGAAAGAGGCGGCGGAATTTTTCTTGGACTATCTGGTCGAGGATGGAAAGGGCCATCTAGTGACCGGGCCTTCGACCTCCCCTGAAAACAGATATCGCATGAGCGATGGAACCGTGGCTCGGATGTGCATGGCTCCCACGATGGACATGGAGATCCTTCATGCCTTGTTCGGCCGAGTCATCGAGTCAAGCGAATTACTGGGCGTCGATGCAGATTTTCGGAACAAGCTGATCGCCGCGCGCGCAAGGCTTCTTCCATTGCAGATTGGGAGGCACGGCCAACTGCAGGAGTGGGCTCAGGACTACGACGAGCCGGAACCCAACCACCGGCACATTTCACATTTGTTTGCGCTCTATCCCGGAAACCAGATCACGCTGCGCGCGACGCCTGAGTTGGCGAAAGCGGCGAGAGTTTCGCTCGAGCGACGGCTGGCTGCCGGAGGTGGATACACCGGATGGAGCCGAGCGTGGATCATCAACTTCTGGGCGCGCCTCCAGGAAGGCGAGCTCGCCCATGACAGCATTTTGGTGCTGCTGCGCCAGTCTACTTTGCCCAATCTGTTCGACGACCACCCGCCATTTCAGATCGACGGAAATTTCGGCGGCACCGCTGGAATGGCCGAGATGTTGCTGCAGAGCCACGCCGGGGAAATCGACTTCTTGCCTGCATTGCCTCGCGCCTGGAGCGATGGCCACATCGCTGGGTTGCGCGCCCGAGGCGGGTTGACGGTGGACCTTGCCTGGCGACAGGGAAAGCTTGCCTCCGCGAATCTGCACGCGCTCGTCGCCGGTACTCACCGCATCAGAGCGCCCGCGGGTCAACAGGTCGCGTCCATCAGTGCGGGCGATCAGAGAATCAACTTCTCGCCGGATAAAGATGGCGCGGTTGCACTGCAGGTGGAAGCCGCGAAGGACTACAGGATTTCGTTCTCGACGCAAAAACTATAATCGCTCGGTGACTCGCAGTGACGATGCCAACCCCGATCCCTGAAACGCTGCATCCGCCCATCGAGCGCGAGCAGTTATTCAAGCCATCCGCACTGCAGCCGCTGGCGACTGCATTTTTCGCCCTCTTCTGCATCGTGGGCCTCGGGCTCTGGGGACTTCCCTTCTATTACGACTTCATGGTGCAGCAGTTCGGTTGGACGCGAGCCCAGGTGACGTCGGGAAATGCGCTGAGCAAATTGGTGGTGGGGCCGGCTTTTGGATTTATCGCCGGCTGGCTGGTGGATCGATTCGGGCCGCGCCGGCTGATGATGCTCGGAATTCTGCTGGCCGGCACTGCGCTGATCGGATTGGGCAACATTTCTACGCTGGGGATGTTTTATTTCTTTTACGTGTTGAATGCGCTGGGGTACGTCTGCGGCGGTCCTCTTCCGAATCAAGTCCTGCTCTCGCGCACCTTCGACAAATCGCGCGGCAAAGCGATGGGAATCGCCTACCTCGGGATCGGCATCGGCGGCGCAATCGTTCCCTGGATCTCTCATGCGCTGGTGAAACAGTACGGCTGGCAGACAGCGCTGCAGATTCTGGGTGCCCTGATAATCGCCATCGCCTTCCCGATGGCGTTCTTCCTCAAAGAGCCATCGACCGATCGCGACAACCGGTCAACTTCCAAGACAACTCCCGTGAGCGGCGCGTTCAAGACGCTTCGTTTCTATCTTCTGGCATTGGGCAGCATGTGCTCGATCGCGGCGGTGGCCGGAACCCAACAGAACCTGAAGTTGTTCCTCAGCCTGGACCAGCACTACCCCCAAGCCGCCTCTGCCCAAATCCTCTCGATGGTTTTGGGCTTCAGCATCGCCGGCCGTCTGTCGATGGGCTGGCTGGCGGATCGCATCGCCAAAAAGTATGTGATGTTGTTGATCTACATGCTGGTGGCGATCGCCATTCCGTTCCTGTTTTTCGCTCAGACTAAAGCGGCGGTGTTTGTCTT
>DATFTC010000091.1:0-3156 GCA_035262305.1 Myxococcaceae bacterium
ATTCCAGCGATCAGCTGGGCGATGCCAATCGCTTCCCCGCGACCGAACTTGCCATCCTTGAGATCGATATCGTGGACGATCTCAGCGAGGGCCGTCAGCGCCCGATCGCGCAAGCCCGTGCGGGTCAGCAGCACCTCGAAAGAGCAGCGGTCGCCTTCGTGGGTGAACTCCGCCTCGAACATGTCGAACCGCAGCTCGCCTCGCTCTGGCCGATACCCTTTTCCAGAAACGAATTTGAAACGCGCATCCTTGTCGATGAAGCGGCGGATGAGCCAGGCGCTCGCCATCCGGTCGACGTGAATGCCCTTCCTGGTTACCCAGACGCGGCCCTGCACTTTTTCAATGGTGCCGAGGTGGCTCTCGTCGCTCTCCGGCTCTGCAACTTCAGAGGTCTTCACTTTCTCCTCCAGGTCAACCAGCAGTGCTTCAACGGCGTCTCGGCCTGAGGCGGCGAAGAAGTCCACCTTCTCAATTTCTTCCAGGCCCTTTCGCAGCCGGGCAATTGCGGATTCCAGCTCGTCGGTGAAGTCATCGCCCTTCTTGCCGCGAGGCAACTGCGATCGCAGGCGACGAACCTCGTTGGCCAGCTCGAGGTACTCCGCTTCTCGAGCAGAATTGAACAGACCCTCGACCTCGGCATCCGACAGCCCTTCGACGAAGCGGGCCTCGCAAACCGAAGCATCGCCGCCTCCCTCGACGATTTCCCGGACCACCCATTCGAAGTCTTCCTGGGATTGGTCGCTCTTCGGGAGCGCATAGACCGAGTTCTTGATCGCCACCGCACCGAGCCGTTGCACCCGCCGGCCGATCTTCACGCGGAAGTAATTCGGCTTCGGCGGAATCTGGTGAATGAGCAGCAACCATTTGGGTTCGGCGGGTTTACTCATTCGTCCAGTGCCCGGAACGTCCCCCTCCTAATCCAGTTTCTCCTTCACCGTCTTCCAGTCGTTTCCCTTCACCAGGGTGACCTCCGCAGTCGACTGGCCGCCCTCAGAAGACGGAATGACGCTCACGGCTTGATAGCCATGGTTCGCCTTCAAAGCCTTGCCGACTGCAGAGCGAAGAGAGGTTTTTGACTTGGCCGTCGCTTCGCTTTGCGCCTTGGCCGCCGTTAAGTCATCGCCGCTGGTGATCGGCTCTGTCTTCGCCACCTTACCAGTTTGATGATCGACGATGACCTCGTAGAAGCTCCCCGCCTTGACCGTGTAGACCGAGAGCTGGAGTTTTCCCTCCTCAATCTCGAACTTCGCAGAGATGGGCTTCCCTTGAGCTTCGCTGGCCGAAAGGCCCTTCTCCAGCGAAACCTTGGCGCCCTTCACATCCTTCGCGAGCGCTTCTTTTTCTGCTGCCTCTTTCCCTTTCTCCTCGGCAGCGAAAGAAGCGGCCCCGACAACACTCAAGGCGACGGCGGGAACCAACCAGCGAGCTCTGTACATGACGCCATTCCTCCTTCTTGGAAGGTCCAGGCGTATAGATCAACAGTAGCTCGGTGCAAAGATATTCCTAGCAGTTGAATCTCCGAAGCGTCGCCTGCTGGACTGCCGCTGACGCTGCAGCGCCGATTTCAAAAGGGCCGCTGCCGCAAGGAGTTAACTAGCGTCCCCGACGGGATTCGAAATCCCTGGATAGATACCGCCGCCGCCAAACGTGGCAGAAGTTCTGCTATTCAGCGGATGTAATAGGTTCTGCGAGTGAGCGCCCCGGAGCGCTCGAATTCGAGATCGATTCGCCGCGCCTCCTGAAGCTTGGTGAAGAGCTGCAGTCCCTTTGACATGCTGTCCAGCGTCTCGCCGTTGATACGGGTGACGACATCGCCGTTGCTGATTCCCAACCGCTCGTAGATGCTCCCCGGCCGAATGGCGAAGAGGCGCAACCCCTGGACGCGACCATCTTTGATCACCGGAGTGCTTCGCGCTTGAGTCGCAATGGTATTGATGTCGGCAAGGATGTTGTCGAGCTCCAGGCGAGGTACTTCGTACTCGGTGGGGGAGAGGGCTCGAATGCTAGCACCTAACCCCTGAGGCTGAGGCGAAGGAGGGCCCGCGGCGGCGCGCCCTATCTCCATCGCTGGGCCGCGGTCGATAAATTCCTGTCTCGATTGGTTCAAGACGATGACGCGGCCGTGTTCGATGTCAATGATTTTCGCGCCCTCTACTTCGTCGCCGATTGCGTACGACCGCGCTCGGCCGCCGACGTCAAGCGATGCGAGGGCCCACTGTTTGACCCTGCTGCTCAATGTGCCGATGAGCTTGACGCCGAGGCTGCTTCGAGTCGGACCGTGGTCCTCAGTCGTCTCGGGAATGGACGGAAGATCTGGAGCGGAGGGAAAACCGAGCAAGCTGGCAAAGCGCACCGTATCCAGGCGCGCTGTCTCGGGCTTCGGAGTCGGCGTTGATAGTTGTGATTGTTGCCAGCTTGGAATTGGAGGCCCTGGCTCGAGCAGAAGTCGAGCGATCTGAGAGGCAATCGCGCCTGCTGCGCAAAACAATACGAGATAGACCGTCCAGAAGTATCGCCGAACAACGAGCTGCATGTGGCCGACCAAAGCAAGCTCGATGCCACGCCGGCCTATTGCGCGCCCGAACCAGCGATCTCGCGAAGTACGCGGATTAGCGTGACCCTCGCCTGGTCTTCATCCTCAAGCCGATGAGATCGACCCAGTTGCCGGTTTGCCATTTTGTCGCGACAACTCTTTCAGTTAATCAATCTTGGCGCGCTTGAGCAGGCGAAATGTCCATACTGCGAGCGCTGCGAGGAGAATCGCAAGACCAACGCTCGCGGGAATCTTGTATCGCTCGCTGAATGGGAGCGCTCGCCCAGCAGGAGGACCTTGTCCGAAGCGAGGATTCTCAGTCCAGGGGCCGAGCTCGGCCGTCTGGATGGGAACGTCACCTGTCCGAGACAAGACTGATGCCAGATCGTAGCTGGGCAGGGCGAGATCGGGGCTGCCGAGGTAGAGCGCGTAGGTACCGGAGCTCTCCGCCCGGAAGACCAGCTCCTGGACGCGGTACTCCGCCAGTGCGCCTTTGATATCGAGCGGTGGGTTGTTCGCGTCGTGAACCGTCAGCCGCAGGTAACGTTTGCGCGATCCGGCGATCTCGAGGCGCATGTTTTGTGGCGCGGGCGAATTGGACGGTCCATCCGCTCGATAGATCA
>DATFTC010000092.1:0-4536 GCA_035262305.1 Myxococcaceae bacterium
CTCCTTGGGGGTGTCGTCGAAATAACCTCAGCAATTTCGATAATTTTTCAAAGTTATGCCCCGCAAGATGAACGACCTGGGCGCAACGGCTTGGACCACCCCGCCGGCGGGCCGATTGACTCCAAGCCTCACCCGCAGTGGTCGTGTTCGCGCGCCGAGACCGGTACCCGGTGTTTCACCACCTCCGGAAATTTCCGGGACTCGAGATTCAAAAATTGGGGTGGTCGATGGTACCCTCGAAAAATTGGGCGAATAATTTCTGGGAGGGTGCCGACAAATTCCTGATGGAGGGTGTCGCGAGAAGAAAAATCGGAGAAAACTAATTTCGGCAGCTTTGATTTAATTTGCGGGGATTTTTGCGACGGGTCGCACCAGATCGAAAAAACAATTTTTGGAAAGTGCCCGCCGATTATTTGAAACCGTGATACCTGCTAACGAACCGTATCTGGGCCGCGGCCGGTCGGAGGCAGCAGTGCACCCTCCTTAATGGCGATGAATCGACGCTTGCGATGCTCCCTGAAACGAATTTAGTCTGGACCGTCTTACGAGCCATTTGGGGGATCCGCAATGCGCTGCTCAAAGTGCGGAGCTGACAACCGCGAAGGGCGCAAATTTTGCGCCGAATGCGGTGAGGCACTCGCCTCGAAGTGTCCGCGATGTGGCGCGACGAACGAGTCACGCGAGAAGTTCTGCGGCGAGTGTGGCGCGGCACTGGGAACATCCCAATCGGCCACAGCCAGGAAATCAAACGAGCCTCAAATTCGGATAGCGGAAACGTCTCCGCCTGAAAATCTTGAGGGCGAACGCAAGACGGTCACCGCACTCTTTGCCGACATTAAGGGCTCGATGGATCTTATCGAGGATCTCGACCCAGAGGAGGCCCGCGCCATCGTCGACCCGGCACTCAAGCTGATGATGGAGGCGGTGCAACGCTACCGCGGTTACGTCGCGCAATCCACCGGCGACGGTATCTTCGCCCTGTTCGGCGCACCGGTCGCGCACGAAGACCACCCGCAGCGCGCATTGCTCGCAGCTCTTCGGATGCAGGCGGAAGTAAAGCGGTACGCGGACAAGCTGCGCGCCGAGAAGGGCGTGAATCTCCAGGTGCGGGTGGGAGCCAACACCGGCGAGGTGGTGGTGCGTGAGATCCGAACCGGTGAAAAGCACACTGAGTACCTACCGATTGGACACTCAACCAGTGTCGCGGCCCGACTTCAGGCGCTGGCGGCACCGGGCTCGATTGCAATCACCGAATCCGTACGCAAGCTGATTGAGGGCTACTTCGCGATCAAGTCGCTGGGACCTGCTCGCATCAAAGGGGTCAGCGAGCCACTGGAAATCTACGAAGTGAGCGGGCCGGGGCCGCTGCGCACTCGTCTGCAGCGCGAGGCGGCTCGTGGTTACACCAAGTTCGTAGGCCGCCAGCGTGAGATGGAGACGCTGAAGCATGCTGCCGAGTTGGCGCAGGAGGGACATGGCCAGATCGTCGCGGCGGTCGCAGAGCCCGGGGTCGGCAAATCACGCCTGTTCTTCGAGTTCAAGGCCAAGAGTCAGTCAGGTTGGATGGTGCTGGAGGCCTTCTCAGTCTCGCATGACAAGGCGAGCGCCTATCTGCCGGTACTGGACCTGCTGCACTCTTATTTCAAGATCGCTTCGGATGATGACGCACGCTCTCGACGAGAAAAGGTCGCGGGAAAGATCGCAGTACTTGATCGGTCGCTCGAAGACACGCTGCCCTACCTCTACGCGCTGCTGGGAATCGTCGAAGGCATGGACCCGCTCGCTCAGATGGACGGGCAGGTCAAAAAGCGCCGCACGCTGGATGCGATCAAGCGCATCCTCCTGCGCGAATCGCTCAATCAGCCGCTGATGGTGATATTTGAGGACCTCCATTGGATCGACGACCAAACCCAGGAGTTCCTCAACCTACTCGCCGACTCGCTCGCCAATACGAAGATCCTGCTCCTCGTGAATTACCGCCCGGAGTACTCCCATCAGTGGGGATCCAAGACCTACTACACGCAGCTCAGGCTCGACCCGCTGGGCAAGGAGAGCGCGGAGGAGATGCTGAGCGCCCGGATTGGCGACTCACCGGAGCTGGCTCCGCTGAAGCAGCTGGTACTCGGGCGCACCCAAGGCAATCCATTGTTCATCGAGGAGCTAATCGAGGCGCTGTTCGATGAGGGCGTGCTGGTCAGAAACGGCACGGTGACTCTGACCAGACCGCTTGGTCAACTCAAGATACCACCTACCGTGCAAGGCATCCTGGCCGCGCGTATCGACCGTCTGCCTCCGGAAGCGAAAGAGTTGTTGCAGACACTCGCGGTGATCGGCATGCATTTCTCGCTCGCATTGGCCAGAGCGGTCGTCCAGCGGCCGCCCGAACAACTCGATCGTTTACTGAGCTATTTGCAGGCCGGCGAGTTCGTTTACGAGCAGCCCACCGCCGATGTCGAATACGAGTTCAAGCACGCGTTGACGCACGATGAAGCCTACAAATCGCTACTGACCGACCGCCGTATGCTGCTGCACGAGCGCACCGGCCAGGCAATCGAAGCCCTCTACCATGAACGGTTGGAGGACCATTACGCCGATCTCGCTTACCACTACGGTTCGAGCAACAACGCTGCGAAGACAATCGAGTACCTGCGCCTGGCAGGCGGCCAAGCAGTGGACCGCGGCGCCTATGCACAAGCGTTAGCGAATGTCGAACCGGCTGTGAAATTGATCGAACAGCTGCCCGAAGGGACCGAGCGACTGCGGGCGGAGCTTGATGTGCGCCTGGTGGAAGGAATGGCGGTGTCGCCCCTTTACGGACTGGCCTCGACGGAGCGCCTGCACACTTACCAACGGGTGTGCGAACTGAGCGCGCGACTCGGCGACATATCCGCGGAGGTTCAGGGACGGATCAACGTGGCAGGCGTGTACATGAGCAGAGGGGAGGTTTCGCGGAGCTTAGAGATCATGCAGCGATGTGTGGAGCTCGCGCAGCGAAGCCCGGGCGGCGAACTCATACCCGTTGTTCACCTTCAACTCGCGATTATCCTTCACGATGCCGGCGACTCCGTTCAGGCATCATCGCTCCTAAGCGATCTGATTACGCATTTTGAACCGGCGCGCCAAGAAGCCGGGAGCGACTACTTACCAATCAATCCGTGGGTCTTGACCCCAACGGTATTCTCTCGGGTCCAGCACACGTTGGGCCGACCGGATGAGGCGCTCAAGCTCAGCGAGCTGGCCTTACATCGCGCTCGTCAGCTCAAGCGCCCCTTCACGATCAGCCTTGCCTACGTAGCCGCTGCCACACTTCATTATGAGCGCCGCGAGCTTGTGGCGGCCCGCGACCTGGCCGAGGCGGCTATCGCAGTGGCGGATGAACACGGCTTTGAGAACCATTTGGTCTGGGGTCGATCGGTTCGAGGCTGGGTATTGGCCGAGAGTGGCCAGACTGCGAAAGGAATCGCGGAATTGGAGGCGAATGCCACCCAGGTGCTGGCCAACTTCCAGATGCAGGTGTCCGAGATGCTAGCGCAAGCTTACCTGCGCGCGGGCAGCGCCCACCGGGCCGTGAGCACATTAGACGAAGCGCTTTCCAGAAGTGAACTCGCGGGAACGCATTTCTATGATGCTTCGCTTCATCGGCTCAAGGGTGAAGCGATCTTGATGCGCGATTCCTCAATGATAGCTCAAGCAGAGGAGTGCTTTCGCAAGGGCATTGGAATGGCCAGGAGCCGGTCCGCGAAGTCATGGGAGCTGCGCGCCACGACGAGCCTCGCGCGGCTACTGCGCGACACCGGCCGCCGTGACGAGGCACGCGCGATGCTCGGCGAGATTTACGGTTGGTTCACCGAGGGTTTCGACACCGCCGACCTGAAGGACGCCAAGGCGCTGCTCGAGGAGTTGAGCCGTTCGCCCTGACCTTGTCGCAACACCGGACCCAAGTTTGACGCCAAGCCTTGGATCGGGTCCTCTTCATCTGGCGGCGGGTCCTGCGCTGTCGTCGCTCAACCGGTGGAAAGGACGTCGACGCGAGGCATTTTGGCGCGAACTGGGCTTTCCCAATCTGGTGCGTGCACGGGCTGCCCTAGCCAACAAAGTCAGACTGCGCCGGCTCGAGGAGCGGAAGCGGGAAGAACTCAAGCGCACGCCCTTTGCGCTCCTCAACGACCCGCCAGCCGAGCTCAGGCCAACGAAGGGGAGGAAGTGATCGCGAGCCGCGGCTAAGTCAAAGCACTTAGGCGACCACCATCCGCCCCGAGGGTCGAAATAACTGCGTCAGCGGTGAGGGCTTCGACCAGGCCTGGAGGCGAAGGCCTCGGCGACTGTATAGCGAATGGCCTTCGCATAATTACGTAGTACGTCAACTAGGTCCGCCGCTTGCCCTCCTCGTGGTCCAAAAAGGCGCCCGGCCCCTGCTAGGATCCGGTTTGGTCCCAAGCCTCTGGCCAGATGGTCGCTCTAATTTTCGTCGGGTGTGCCGACCTGATGATGGCGACCGTTCTGCGCATTCCACGGCACACCGATCTGGTGACGTCG
>DATFTC010000093.1:0-2710 GCA_035262305.1 Myxococcaceae bacterium
GGTCAGCCAGGATCATCGGGAAGGAGCAGAAGCGTTCCTCGCCTTCCTGAAGACGAAGGCGGCGCAGCAGCGAGCGCTCCAGCTGGGCTTCCGTCCAGCAGATGCGAGCATTCCGGTCGGCTCACCGGTGGATGCAGATCACGGCGTCGATCCGAAGCAACCTCAGACGCTGCTCGAGGTTCCGGACGCAGCCGGGCTCAAGAAGCTGCTCGAAGTCTGGCAGACGGCGAAGCGAAACGCCGACGTGGTCATGACCTTCGACAAGTCGGGTAGCATGCGCGGACAACCACTTGCTCAGGCGAAGCAGGGCGCCAAGACCTTCATCGAAAGCCTCCATGGCGCCGACCAGGTTACGCTGATTTTCTTCGATCATCAGATCTACACCCCGATCGGGCCCGTTACTTTGGACAAGGGACGACAGCTGTTCGTCTCGCGCCTCGAAAACGTAATCGCCGACGGAGGCACGGCGCTCTACGACGCCACGGCGACCGCCTACGCCTTGGCGCTCGCGCACGCGCGCGAGGATCGCTCTCGGATCCACGCCTTGGTAGTGATGACCGACGGCCGGGATGAGAACAGCAAGACGACGAGCTTGGAGGCGCTGAAACAAAAGCTATCGGCGGAAAACTCCCCGGTGCGGGTGTTCACCATCGCATATGGACAAGACGCCGACACCCACGTCCTCGAAGCAATGGCGGAGGCCGCGAAAGGAACCAGCGCCAAGGGCAGCTCGGAGACCATTGTTCAGGTCTATCAAGAAATTGCTGCCTTCTTTTGAACGAGTTATCCGCCGTGGCCCGCGAAGAATTTCACAAGTCCAAGCTACCGTGGGGACGCGCAATCGCAAGCGCGATGACCGGAACTCTGAATCTGGTGGTGGCTGGGTCGGCTGCCGTCGGGGCCGCGCTGATGAACTCGATTCCGATCCTCGCCATCGGCGGTGCGGCCTACGTGGCATTGGTCGCCTGGGATTTGGCGAGCCCCGCTCACTGGAAGCGCGCGCTTCGGTCGAAGCAGTTGGCCGCGAGCGAGATGCCGGATCCGGATACCCTGGTGGATGCGACCGTCAAAAAGCATGTGCGCAGCCTTCTCGCTACAAAGCGCGAGCTGACCGAAGTGCTCTCGCACAACCCGGAGCAGGTAAATCAGTACGTGGCGATGGCGCTGGGGTCGCTGTCGGAGCTCGAAGAAAGAGCGGCCCGCTTGGCGGCTCGGGCGGAGGATGTTTCCAGATATTTGGCGGGAGCAAGCCCTGAGATGGTGCGCGAGGAAATTCGCCGCCTCGACGAGCAAGTGAAGCTGACCTCCGATGAGGACGCCCGCGCCGAATATCAACGAGCGCGCGAAGCCCACGAGCAGAAGCTGACCACCTTGAAGAGCCTGGCTGATGCGCGGGACCGTCTCTACGCGAACCTGTCGCGCCTCGTCGCCACCTATGAGAGCCTCCCCGCGCGGATTGTGCACATGCGGACGCTCGATGCCCAAGCGATGGACGCCCTCTCCGGCAACGTCAATCAGGAGCTGGATCGAATGAACCATGAAATGGCGGCATTCGAGGAAACCCTCAAGGTGAATTCGGCGGAGCTGCGCGCATGAACTACAAAGTGTTGATTGTGATCGGCTTTCTCCTCGCGGTGGGAGCGATCCTGTTCTTCAATTGGAAGCGCGATACCAAAGGCTCCGCAACCGAAAGTCCGGCCGGCACCGCGAGCACCCCTCGCTCGAAGGACGCGGTCGAGGTGACCTTCTTGTACAGCACGGAGAAGAAGGACTGGATCGAAGAGGAAACGGCGCTTTTCTCGAAGGAGCATCCGGAGATTCAAATCAAGCTCACCGGGCGAGGCTCCCTGGAGGCAGCGCAGGAGCTTGTCGACGGTAAAGAAAAGCCGACGCTGTGGAGCCCGGCTGATTCTTTGGTGATGAGCCTCGGCGCGGCGGATTTTGAGACCAAGAACAGCGCGCGCCTCGTCGCGGCTGAAGGAACGGAGGACGCGCCGCAGGCGTTGGTGATCACGCCGGTGGTGTTCGTCGTCTGGGAAGACCGCGCGCAGGTGCTGAGCAAGGGGAAAGGGCAGATCTCCTGGAAGTTGATTCACGACGCAGTCACTGCGAATCAAGGATGGCCGGCGATCGGCGGCAAAGCGGAATGGGGTTTCGTAAAGCTCGGACACACCGACCCCACCCGCTCAAACTCGGGGCTACAGTCGCTGCTGCTCATGACGCTCGAGTATTACCGGAAGACTTCCGGCCTGGAGGTCGCCGAGCTGCTCAAGCCCGATTACCAGTCGTGGGTAAAAGAAATTGAAAAGGGTGTCACCAAATTCGAGAGCTCCACCGGAACCTTCATGACCGACATGGTTCGCTTCGGGCCATCGAAATACGACATCGCGGTGGTCTACGAGAGTCTAGCGATTGCTCAGATCGAGAACGCGCAAGGGCGCTGGGGCGACCTGCGCGTCTACTACCCGGGCACCACGGTGTGGAGCGATCATCCGGTCGCTCTGCTTCAAGGATCGTGGGTCACCGAAGCGCAGCGCAAAGCTGCCCGCTCTTACGTCGGCTACTTGAAGAGCAGGCACGCCCAGGAACGCGCGCTGGGATACGGTTTTCGGCCCGCCGATACTTCTGTGCCACTCAAGACTGCAGATGCTCGCAATCCGTTCACCCGCCTCGCGCAGTACGGAGTGCAGATTGACATTCCGCCTGCGGC
>DATFTC010000094.1:0-101328 GCA_035262305.1 Myxococcaceae bacterium
TCGTCGTCGGTTAGATCGCCGTCGGTCAAGTAGCGGTCGGCCAAAGCGTCATCCGTTCCTGCCACGTCGTCGACGAGCTTGCCGCGGACCGCTGCCACCTGCTCCTTGAGCTCGTCCGGCACCGGAGCGGAGTCCACTCCGGGCGCCTCTGGCTTGAGCCACGCTTTCCCAGTGCGAACGGAGACCACTCCGCGGTAGGAGGGGCCTGCTCCGGACGGAACTTGCACCTGCGTGATCGGCGCTTTGAGCCCGCGCACCTCCTCGATCACTTCGTCAACTCGCGCATGCTCGTCGTCCATCTTCGTCACCACCATGAGGCATGGGAGCTGCGATTCGCGAATCCAACGGAAGAGGCGCTCGGTTCCAGTCTCAACGCCGCTCTTTGCGCTGACCACCAGAATTGCGCCGTCGACCGCGGCCAGTGCCAGCCGAGTGTCTGCCAGCAAGCTCGCTTCTCCGGGGGTATCGATCAAGTTGACCTTCTTGTCCCCCCACATCAAGGTCACCAATCGCGACTCGAGCGTCGCCACGTGCGCCTTCTCTTCAGGCGAGTCATCGAGGCCGCAGCTTCGATCCCCCGGCTTGCCGCGCCTGGGGGCAACCTTCGCGAGGTACAGCATTGCTTCCACAAGCGAGGTTTTGCCCGAACCCTTGTGTCCAACCACAGCGATGTTTCGGATGTCCTCGGGCTTTATCGCCATCGTGCACGCACCTTTCCCCGGTCCCCGTCTCGCCGAGGACGCTTCGCCTGGTTTTTGCGACAGCTGCGTCGATTGTGCAAGCGACTCCTGCGCCTCTGCTACCGGATGGGCACGACGACGGGGGCCGGCTCGTCGCCCAGCTCGTCAGGCTGTTGGTATCCCAGGAGCAGTTCGCGCCGTACGATTTCGTAGACCGCGCGCTTGTAGACGAACTCGCGGTGCGTCACCCCGGGCACCTCGATGTTGAAGAGGTTGCCAGCCCCATCATCTTCCAAGATGCAGCAGGGAAAAGGGCTCGCGCGGTCGAGCTTGGAATAGATCGACACGAAGCGCACCGTGCGCGGGAAGGCGCCGATCTTCAGCCGCCGGATGAAGGGGGACATCGGCGTCATCTGCCAGACGCTCTTGGCGAGGAGGCCGACGGTGGCGCAGCCGATGTACGCAGTGGGAGTTCCGTTGTGCGGCGTACCTAAGGTGATCAAGTTCTTGACCCGCTGGTCGCCTCCTAGGCGCTTCACGTAGTAGCGGCCGATCAGCCCGCCTTTCGAGTGACCAATGATGGAGAGTGGACCCAGCTGGTAGCGCGCGTAAAGCCGCTCAACCTTATCTCGGACCTTTTCGGCGCACTCGTCGATGCCCCGGGTGTTGTACGCGTCGAACAACCCACCGAGGTTGATCGACCAGACGCAATACCCATCCCGTCGCAGCCGGTGTTCGAACACCTCGAGGGCGCGGCGGGTTCCCAGAAATCCGTGCAGGAGAAGCACAGGACGCGGGCACTGGCGAAAGTCCGTCTGCCGGACGATCTCGTTCCCCGTCGGATCAAAGGCGAGATAGCCCTTCAGGTCACGCCACTGGCGTCTGAGCTTACGAATCTGAAGAAAGAGTGCATTCATCCAGGCGATCGCCGCGCCGGCCTCTGGCAAATGATATTCGCTGCATCAGGCGCGGCAAAGCAGCGTTCGCCCGTGGATGCTCGAGACGGCCGGGGCAGAACCGACCTGGACCGAGCGCTCGATCGACGTGGGTATCGGACGGACCGCCCGATTGTGCGCGCAGCGACGGATGTCGCCTCGCTCAAGCGAAGCGCTCGATGAAGTTAAGAAGCAACTTCCGCGCGAAGGGAGCGGGGCGAATGCCGTTGATGATTGCTGAAATGGCCTCGCCAGCGGGGGCGCCGCGGCATTTCGCCTCGTGCTCGATCGTGGCGGCGCGGCCCCGGACGAGGGCCGACAGAGCATCGGGCCGAAGCTCCGGGTGAAACTGGACCCCGCGCACGTTTCGACCGATCGCCATCGCCTGGTTCACGGTGTTCGCATTGCCGGCGAGAATGGTCGCTTCCGCAGGTGCCTGGGCCACGATGTCTTCGTGCGTTGCCTGGACGACCAGTTTCTGCGGCACTCCTGCGAAGAGGGGGTCCCGCTCGCCGCTCTCGGTCAGCGACACCTCCACCGATCCGATCTCGCGCCCAAGCGGATTTCGAACCACCTCGGAGCCGTAGGCGTATCCGAGAAGCTGGTGCCCGAAGCACACCCCGAGCACCGGCAGCCTTTTGTCGGCGGCTCCGCGAACATACTCCGCCGCTCGGAACATCCAGGGCTCGCGCTCAGTCAGCGAAAGCGGCGAACCGGTGATCACCAGCGCATCGAAGGCGCGCGCATTTTGGGGAAGCGGCTGCCCCGCCTGTGCCTCCACGACAGTCCAGTCGATCCGAGCGTCCTGTAGCGCCTCGGCGAACCAACGATCGTAGTCCCCTTGCGATCGTCGAACCGCCGCCGACACCTCCCCCGCCTTCAAAAGCAGCACCCGCCTTCGCTTCCGGTTGCCGCGCATCGAACAGCTGCCTAAAGTTCCTAGCCTCGCAGGGTCTATCCAGCGACACCACCTTCACCGACTTCGAGGAAAAAATCCATGACCGATCCACGCACGCTGACTCCCAAGCTCCCGACGCTCAAGCTGCTGATCGACGGGAAGCGAGTCGATCCGATCGAGGGCGGAACGCTTCCGGTCATGAATCCAGCGACCGGCGAGAAGATTTGCGACGCTCCGGCAGCCTCCGCCAAGGATGTGGATTTGGCCGTCAGCGCTGCTCGGCGCGCCTTCCAGTCCGGCCCGTGGTCGAAGATGAATCCCAGCGCCCGGGGCAAGTTGATTCGCAAGATGGCAGAGCTGCTCTGGGAGCGGCGCGAGGAGTTCGCGCTGATCGAATCGATGAACAACGGCAAGACGTTCCGCGAGGCCCTGCGCGGCGACGTCGGCCCGGGCTCATCGACGATCGCGTACTACGCCGAATGGACGAACAAGATGGTAGGCGAGGTCTTGCCGGTCGACGGTCCGTTTCTCACCTATACCCTTCGCGAGCCGCTCGGAGTGGTGGGCGCGATCATCCCCTGGAACTATCCCACCAGCTTGGCGAGCTGGAAGATCGGCCCCGCGCTGGCCACCGGCTGCACTCTGGTCCTCAAGCCGTCCGAGCTGACTCCTCTGACCGCATTGAAGCTCGGCGAGCTGGGGCAGGAGGCCGGTCTGCCTGACGGCGTGATCAACGTCGTGCCCGGCTACGGAGATCCGGCAGGAGAGGCGCTGGCGCGCCACCCCGGGGTCGACAAGATCAGCTTCACCGGGTCCGTACGCACCGCACGGCGCCTTCTCCACGCCTCGGCAGAGTCAAACCTCAAGAAGATCTCCCTCGAGCTCGGCGGCAAGAGCCCGCAGATCATCCTCGCCGACGCGGACTTCGATGCGGCGATCGTCGCCTGCTTGTGGGGAATCTTCGGCAACAAGGGAGAGGTCTGCAACGCCGGCTCGCGCGTGCTCGTCCAGGAGCGCGCATACGACGAGTTCGTGAACAAGTTGGCTGAGCGCGCGCGCAAGATGATCGTCGGCGATCCACTGGATCCGAAGACGCAGATGGGCTCGCAGGTCAGCTCTACGCAGCTGAAGACCATCCTGAACTACATTGGAAGCGGCAAGGAGCAGGGGGCCAAGCTCGTCGCCGGTGGCGAGCGGGACGCGGAGGGCGCCAAGGCCAAGGGAAATTTCGTCAAGCCGACCGTCTTCGCCGAGGTAAAGCCGCAGATGAAGATTGCGCAGGAAGAGATCTTCGGTCCCGTCCTGTCCTGCATTCGCGTTCGCGACGAGGAGGATGCTGTAGAAGTGGCGAATGGAACTTCCTACGGCCTGGCGGCCGCGATCTGGACCCGGGATGTGGCAAAAGCACACGCACTGGCCAAGCGAATCGGCGCGGGCGTCGTTTGGATCAACTGCTTCAACGAGTTCAACGATGCCGCCCCCTTTGGCGGATACAAGGAATCGGGTTGGGGGCGGGATCTTTCGAGCCACGCCCTCGAGAAGTACACTCAGCTCAAGACCGTGTGGACCCAATTGCCGCAAACGTGAGAGAGAGCACTGGTAGTTGAAAGTCAAAGGTTGAAAGTCGAAAGGGGCGTTGGGGCCGAGCGATATCAATGACGATCGGCCCGCAGCTTTGAACTTTCGACTTTGAACTTTCGACTTTAAGAATGTCCCCCCGCAAAAAACCCGCCGCCCCAAGGCGCTCCTCTCGCCCCGATCGGAGCTCGTCATCGGCGCCCACGCCCGGCAGGGCCGAAGCGTTGAAGCGCTGGTTTGTCGAGAAGGGTCTTCGCAAGGCGAAGGTCGGCGGCGTGGACATCGATGGCGTGTGGCGCGGCAAGTACGTCTCACTCGAGAAATTTCTCTCCGCCGCCGAAGGCGGGATGGGCTTTTGCGACGTGGTCTTTGGCTGGGACATTGCGGACGACCTTTACGACAACGCGAAGGTGACCGGGTGGCACACCGGCTATCCGGACGCCCAAGCGCGGGTCGACGCCTCGACCGCGCGGGTGATCCCCTGGGAGCCCGACGTCGCAGCGTTCATTCTCGATTTCGTCAACGCCGACTCCTCGCCGTACGAGGCCTCGCCGCGTCAGCTTCTCCAGAGGGTCGGCCGCAAAGCGCGCGCGATGGGCTTCCTTCCCAGATTCGGCGCCGAGTTCGAATACTTCATCTTCCGCGAAACGCCGCAATCGCTGCGTGAGAAGGGATTTGCCAACTTAAATACGCTGACGCCGGGAATGTTCGGCTATTCCTGGCTTCGCAGCTCCGCGAATTCGCCTTTGGTGCACTCCATACTCGATGGATGCAAAGCGTTCGGAATTGAGATCGAGGGAATGCACACCGAAACCGGTCCGGGCGTCTATGAAACCGCGATCCGTTACGACGATCTGGAAAAGGCCGCCGACAAGGCGGTTCTCTTCAAAACCGCGGTCAAGGAAATCTGCGCTCGATATGGCCTGACCGCGAGCTTCATGGCGAAATGGAATTCGAAGTTGCCCGGATGCTCCGGACATGTCCACGAATCGCTCTGGAGCCTGGATGGCGAGCGCAACCTGTTTTACGACGCCGACGGCCGCGACCAAATGAGTCAGGCGCTGCGCCACTACGTCGGAGGACAGCTCGAGCTGATGCCCGAGCTCACCGCTCTCTACTGGCCGACGATCAACAGCTACAAGCGCAGCGTCGAGAACACCTGGGCCCCGGTGAGCGCCACCTGGGGTCACGAAAACCGGACCACCGCGCTTCGGACCATCGGCGGCGGTTCCAAATCCACTCGGATCGAATTCAGGTTGCTCGGGGCAGACATGAATCCGTACATCGGCATGGCTGCCTCGCTCGCCGCAGGGCTCTGGGGGATCGAAAACGCGGTGGATCCGCCGCCGCCCTGCGAGGGAAACGCCTATCGCATCGAGGCACCGCCGCTGCCGCGAAGCCTAAAAGACGCCGCTGCGCTCCTCAAAAACTCCCAGCGAGCCCGGGAGCTGCTTGGCGACGGATTCGTTGAGCACTACGTGCGCACGCGCGAGTGGGAGGTGCGGCAGTTTGAGCGCGCGGTGACGACTTGGGAGCTGGAGCGTTATCTCGAGCTTATCTAAAAGGGCAGGCGCGATGGAGGATCCGGTTCAGCGCATCACCGAGATGTCGTATCCGACCAAGGTGGTATTCGGCGTTGGTGCGCTCGCGCGGCTTCCCAGCCAGGTTGAGCGGCTGAAGATGACCAACCCGCTGGTGGTGAGCGATCCGGGGGTCGTGAAAGCGGGGCTCGTCGAGCGAGCGCGGGATGTGCTGAGGCATGCGGGAATTGCGCATCAGCTGTTTGATCGCGTTCAGCTCGACCCTACGGAGCAGGACGCTTTCGACGGTCTCGACGCGTTCCGGCAGGGCAAGTGCGACGGCGTGATCGCGATCGGCGGCGGCAGTCCCTTGGATGCCGCGAAGCTGATTCAGCTTTTGGTAACCCATGAACCGCCGCTCTCGCGTTACGACGACGCGACCGGCGGCGACCGCTTCGTTCGGGACGACCTGCCGCCGCTGATCGCCATTCCGACCACTGCGGGCACTGGGTCTGAGGTGAGCCGATCGGGCGTCGCTACGTTGAAGGACACCGGCCGCAAAACGGTCATCTTCAGCCCCTATCTGATGCCCAAGGCAGCGATCTGCGATCCCGAGCTGACCGTTGGGCTTCCGCCCGGTCCCACAGCCGCCACCGGGATGGACGCATTCACCCATTGCCTGGAAGCTTACGTCGCCACCGGCGTTCATCCTTTGGCGGATGCGCTGGCAATCGATGGAATCGCTCGAGTGGCTCGCTCGCTGGCGATCGCGGTGAGGAATGGGAGTGACCTCGTCGCGCGCAGCGAGATGATGGTGGCGGCGATGGAAGGGGCGATGGCCTTCCAGAAGGGCCTTGGCGCGTGCCACGCGCTCGCGCACGCGCTGACCCCGATCTCCAGAATTCACCACGGGCTCGCCAATGCGATCGCCTTGCCGACGGTGATGGAATTCAATCGAGGGGCATGCACGGCGCGGCTTGCGCGAGCGGCGATCGCAATGGGTGACAATCCGCTGGCGCGGCCGGAGGTGCTTGCGGAGAACGCAGTGGAACGCGTGCGGCAGCTGAACGCGGAAATAGGAATTCCGGGTCGGTTGCGGGACGCGGGCGTGAACGAAACAGATTTGCCGCGCGTCGCGTCTCGAGCGTTCGAGGATGCATCGCATCGGACGAACCCCCGCGCATGCACGGAAGGCGATTTGTTGGCGATGCTCCAGGCCGCCTACTGACGAATCGAGGCCGACATTCTCCAGCGTCGGGTGATTGATCAGCTCCGCCGTCAGTCGATTGGCGGTTGCGGCCGACGATCGTCCCGGTCATTGCCTCGCCTTCGGCGCTCGGCAAGAACTCGAGCACTTCCACTGTGGCCTGCCCGGGCAAACGAAGATCGGTCGCGTTCAGCTCCACTCCGCCCGGAACGGGCGCCGGCTCTCGCGCCTTGTCGACGATTTGCGCCGCAATGGAGCTCGCTTTCAGTTTTCGGTCGAAGAAGATGACGTAGATCCTGACTTTTCCTTCGGTCACCGGAAAGCGGTAGCTCACGCCGCCGATCGGCGCGTTCGCCGGACAGTCGATCGCGCTGTCCTCCGAATTCATCGTCAGTTGACGGATCACCCCAGAGGACGAGATGGTGAAGACCAGGCAGTAGGGCAATTGCCCCTGCAAAGGGACGAGCTGGACTGTGGTGCCGCTGCGCTTTCGCAGCTCTACGCGATGAGTCGGCGCTTTCGTTTCAGGGCAGGCGGCAAGCATCATGGCCAAGACAAACGCGCGCGCGCCGAGCCGCTTCATGCAGTTCACCCCGGGCTGGCTTTGGAACTTACTCCCTTTGATAGACGATGATCTGGGGCGTTTCGTCGAGGTAGAGCGCGGCCGCCGGCGTCTCCGTACCGAACGCCTGCCAGACGTTCATCTCGTGCTCGCGGAATTCCTGATGATACTGGTAGACGGCGATCTGCGCGTCCCAGGGTCCTCCCGCAGCTTGAAGGTCGCGGCGCAGCATCCCGTTCAGTTGGTATTCCTGAAAGGCAAGGCCGGTCACTTCATGCAACCACACCCGGGCGTTTGGCGGGGCGTGCGCGTTCAACCAATCGAGCACTCCGGTGACGTTGTTGGACCAGAACTGCCGCTGCATCCCGAGCGTGGCGGCCCCGGGAAGCCCGCCCGCCAGCTCCGAGTAGTAACTCGTTCCGTACGGATGATTCCGAGCGGTCGCAACCAGCGCCGGCGCGAACAGGAGCGCGGACAGCAGTCCGGCGACCGGCCCGCCGCTCAGCGCGCGCCGGCGCCTGCGCAGCGCGTGGACGAAGCTCAAAGCCGCGCAGGCAACGCAGCTTCCGCCCAAAAGCGCGAGAAAGGGCATTGCCGGAAACCAATGCTTGACGCCTCCGAAGTGCGGCACGTTCGGGTGGCTGATGATCAAGATCGGCGCAACTGCATTTGCCGCCACGAGCGCCTCGCCGAACGAGGGACGAAAGAATCGCCATCGGCGCGCCACCGACGCGACGGCGCGCAATGCAACCGCGCCAAGGCCGATTGCCATCGGCAAAAAAATCGTAATCGGCACGGTGAGCGCTGTTTTGACGACGACGTAGTCGAGCGGAAAGGGCGGATCGCGCAGAAGCGTGCCCAGGTAGAACCAGGCGTAGTGAACGTGGGTGGCGTGAAAATCGAAGTACCAGGCAGCCCGATCGATCGGGTGGTGCCACAGGTACGGCCAGTGCAAATAGAAAACGAGCGGCCCGAGGATCGCCATGGCTCCAAGGGGAGCGAGCGCGCGGAACAGCGACTCGCTCGCCCAGCGAAGCTGCCGAAGGATCGCAACAGTTCCCACGGCGGTCAGGGCGAGGAGCGCGCTCGCTGGACTGAGCGCGGTGAAGTTCGCCACGAAGCGCCTCGGCCCTTCGCTGATCCAGAGGACGGCGAACAGAGCTCCAACGCCGGCGTAGAGGCCGACGAACCGGTAGAACCAAACCCGCGCCTCGGGTGAGCCGCGGCTTAAAATCCATCCGCGCACCACCGCAAATGGGGCGAGCACGAAGGGCAGAAACCATCCGTTGTGCTTCGTCGCGAGCGCTGCACCAAAGGCGAGGCCGCACCACAACCACCACAGCGGCTCGCGCTGAGCTCGAAAGAAAGCGTACACGGTGAGAAGCCAGAAGGCTGCGATCGGAACGTCGAAACACGCGAGGTGCGCATTGAAGAATTGGCGGGGCACGAGGAGAAAGGAGACGGCGGCCCACAGCCCCGCTTTGCGACCGAACAATGACCGCCCGAACAGGTAAGTGACCGCCGGGATGAGTGACGCAACGACAAAGGCGGGGATTCGAAATGCGGCCGCGGGTTTCAACACCCCCAGCCATTCGTGGAAAACGAGGTAGGAGAGGCCGAACAGCATTTTCATCAGCGCGGGGTGCTCGTGATTGATCTCGAAGAAACGAACGATGCCGTTGTCGGTCAGCGCCTGCGCCGGCGCGCGAAGAAGATGCTGAAACCAACGCGCGTATGACTCGGCGGCGACGAAATAGACGCTCTCGTCCCGAACAAATCCAACCGGGGCTTGCGTCGCCGCGAGGGCGGCCGCGCTTGCAGCGAAGAGTGCGGCCGCGATCCAGTTATCCTTCAACCGCAACGCCAGCCATTGTCTTGTGCTGCGCGAGCTCACGGTGTCGCGCTGCGGTCGGAGAACAACTCAAGGCACGTCTCGCGCAGTGCTGGATTGTCCGATTGAACCCAGATCTTCAATGCCATCGAGGAGGGCAACTGGAGTTGGCTCGGCGTCTCCGCTTGCTGCATGCCTTCGCGACCCGGCGGTATCGCGATCTCGAGAAGGCGGCGGCCGCTCGTCAGCTCCTCGACCACTACGTGGGTGACGGTCAATTCCGGTTGCCTTCGAGAGGCGTACTCGCCGACGATGCCGGCGGCAAGGGTAAGCCTCTCGCCAAGCTTCGCGGAGGGAAACTCCGCCACCAGCCGGCGAGGTCCTCCCGGAGGATGCATCCAGAGGCAGTGCCGCGGTTCGTAAAGTACCTCATGCCACTCTTGGTCGACCCGAAGCTGCTCCGGACCTGGACAACGGTGGACCTTGCCATCGAATGGGCAATCCAACTGTCGATGGTCGGGTTCTTCGATGTATACGCGGGCCGATGGATGCTCGGCTGCGGCTGAAAACACCGCCGGCCGGTAAAGTCCGTTTCGATAGAGCGAGAGCTGGAGATTGCCGAAACTGCGCGGCGAACCGAGCGCGGTGCGACCGGGAATGAATCTGCGCTCGAATGCCTTAATGTCGGACCGGGGCAGGTTCGGCTGCGCCAGCACCCAAATGCGCGGAAAATCCCGAAGAGGATTGGTGTCGGATCCCAGATAACCGACGACCGGCAGCGATCGCGGAACGTAAAGACGGGCCCGCTCGGCCCACCACGGGTAAAGCAGCAGCACGTCGCCGTTCTTGCTTTCCTTCGCCAGCGACTCGGCAACGCCGCGGTAATCGCCTTCGGTCGGCAATCGGCCCGGCAGGGACAGCTGAAAATAGAGGGCGGCGACCGCGGCAACTGTCAAGACGGCAAAGTCGGCGAGCGAAAGAATGCGCAACTGCCGTATCCGAGGACTGCCCGCTGCCGGTTCAGGATTTGGCAAGGCGAATCTTCTGCTCGCTTTTGTCGCGACAGAAGGAACAGAAAATAGCATCCCCGCTCGCAAACGAGGGCGTCCACGGCGGGTACATCGAGCATCTGGGGTCGAGGCAGTGATACAGGTCCCAGAGGTGGCCGAGTTGGTGCATGCTGTTGCGCGTCACTCGCTTGAGTCCTTCCTCCAGGTTCTTCACGCCATGCGTCGTCACCAGCGCGCGGTCTTTGCCATAGAGCGCGTATCCGTGCGTCGGAGCCGTGCCGGAAGGCAGCTCGCGATCCTTTAGCCGCTTGTGGACGAGATAGAGAATCTTGTCGTCGGCGTAGGCGCGCACCGGGTCAACATGTTCAATCAGCTTTCTCGCATCGGCGGGATCGCCGACTCCGCTGGGCCAGGGGACCCGGGTCGATTGCTCGCAACCAACTCCGAACGCCGTGTAGAGCGCTCGGCAGAGCTTTTCGATTTGCTTGGGATCGTAATCGTCCAACGTCACCAGCCGGATCAACCGCTCACCTCTGCTTGCCGCTCTCGGTGGATGAGTTCATTTTTTCTTGCGCGCGGAAGGCTTGGCAAGCCGCGCACCGCCTGCCTTTCGTTTGGCCTTGGAGTCTTGGTGCGCGGCGGCGAGCTTCGCACTGCGCGGTTTGGCCTCGGCCTTCGGTTTGCTTCCTTCCGCAGCTCCCTTTCTCTTCTTGGAATGCCTTGCGACCGGGCGTCCGTCGGTCGACGCCTTCTTCGCCTCAGCGCCAGCCTTGGCGCGCCGTCCCTTTCCAGCCGCCTCCTCCTCCTCGCCATCCGCCTGGGCAGTTTCCGCAGCCTCCTCCGTTTCAGCCTCCTCGTCGGAGGGAAGCTCTAGATCTCCACCCAGGCTCAGCAGGTCGGCGCCGAGCTCGATCCCTTCGTCATCGGACGCAGACACCTGCTTGAACTCCTCCGCGGTGCGCTTGGGCCGCTCCCGCCCAGGCGGCGAGAGCACAAGGTCGATCGCGTCCTCCGCATCGCATTCGGAGATCGACAGCGAGGCGGCGATCTCCGAAACCAGAAGGTGGCGAGCGTTGTCGTACAGCTCGCGCTCCTTGGTGGGCAGCGGGCGAAGCTCCGAAAGCACCTGGAGCCCTTTGACTACCTCGGCAAGCCCGAGGATACCGCCTTGGGTCATGCGATCGATGTTGGTTCGCGCGCGCTGTTTCCAATCGAGGTCCGCCTTATCGCTGTCGGACCGCAGGAAGGCGAAAATCTTAGCCACTTGATCATGCGTGGCGAGCTTGCGAAGGCCAATCGAGCTAACCTTGGTCGTCGGGACCATGACGACCGCGCCATCCTCTTCGCGGCGCATGCTTACGAAGGTGAGCGTTTGACCGGCGACCTCGCGCGAATCGACATTGAACACGCGGCAGACCCCCTGGTTGGGGTAAACCACGCGGTCACCGACCGCGAGCGACAATTGCGGTGCGGACTCAGCCATTGACCTCACAACCCGTCGGCGCGGCCGTTCCTAGCATCAAAAGTGGACCGTACGCTACGTCTAGGACGCGAAAGAAGAAGTTTATTGTTTAATCGCGTGACGCGAGTGTGCTACCGAATGCGACCCCGACCAGGATGGCGAGCGCGGCAAGCGCGCCCAGACTCGCGTCCGACCTGGTTCCGAAGCTACCCGAGCCGTGGTCGTCGATCGCTCGCGATGGCCCGCCTGGGTATCCAGGCGCTCCTAGGCTTGCTGCTGGGCGTTGGCTGCCAGCAGAAGAGCGGCCAATCTCCTCGCTCGAGCGCCGCATCTGCACTTCCGGTCCTGCAAGCCCCGCAGGAAGCGGCGCGCACAACCGAGGACGATCGCGAGGCGCTGCTTCAAATCGAGCGGGCGGCGCCCTGGGGCGATGACCTGCCGAGGTCGCTGCAGCCTGTTTACGTGGAAGCAGGCAGCATCTCCGTCGGCAAGCAGATGCTGAATCGAGGCGATTCGAATTGGCCGCGCCGGGCTTTGGATCTCCTGCGCAGGTCGCCGTGCGCGGTGGTGCTGTCTTCGGATCCCGACAGGTACCTCGCGGACCTGGCGCCACTGCTGGAGCTGCTTGCCGCCGCCGGCTGCGAAGTTTGGATCCGACACCCTGACGCCCCGGTGGGCTTCAATGTGTCGCTGAGAGACAACGCTCAATTCGAGCACTGGTTGGCAGAACCCGTCTCGGGGAAGATCCGCGTCGTCCAACGAGCCGACGGGTTCGAGTTGCAGACGAACATCGGAAAAATGGCGGGCTCGGATTCAAATGGACCCACGGTGCCCATCCGCGGTGGCCAGCTGGACATCGCGCGACTTCGGCGAGCTCTGGAGCAACTCAAAGAAAAGTTCTCAAAGGCCCCCGACAGCTGCCTGGTGCCGTCATATGGGACCGAGCTGGCATCGATCGCTCGAGCACTCTCGGGCTACTACCGCGGCGAGGGGAAGCGAATCTTCGATGAGCTGTGCCTGGTCTACCCGAAGACCGGTCAGCCGCCGCCTGACGCCGGACGTCGCTAGATCCCGTCGGCCGGACCGATGCAAATGAGCTTCGGGTTGGTTCGGGACTGCTCGCAAACATATCCGCTGCGGCAATCTTTAGACGTGCTGCAGAGGCGAAAGCAGGCCGGACTGTTGGCCCCGTTACCGCCGGCGATGCAGGTGCTGCCCGAGGGACAGGTGGAGTCGTCCCCCGTCGTGCACGGCTTGCTGCAGTACCCGCCGAGTGTCCAAGCTTGGTTGATGCACAGTTGATTGCCGCAATCAGAAGCCGTGGTGCACGCGTCGCCCACCGTTGCGCCGCAGGCGCTCATCAGCAGCGCTGCAGGGACCACCAGTTTGATCAACCTTTTCAAGATCTCTCCCTTGCCGGGTGCGCCGGACAGCGAAATCTTCAACCGTTTACCAGCGCGCGCCATTTTCTTGCGCAGCCAAGGGCCTTCGACCGCGCGCGCAAAGTCATCTGCGCTGCCGCCAAGGGCGGCGATCCCACTGCGCTCCTTGAGCGTGTCGCCCCGCTTTGCTTCTCTGAAGCGCGCGACGCGGCTCAACTCGAGGAGACCATCGCTCAGAAGGTGGCCGACGAGAGTGGCTACCCGATCGGCCTCGGCTGACCGGCGGTAAGCCCGTTTCTGTCGGCCGTCGCCGGACGCTTCTTGACGCCTCGAAGGAAGGCCCGTATTTTCGGATTCGGTGGAAAGAAGTGGTAATAAGTGGAGTGACGATCGACTTTCTTCCCATCCCACGGGTGTGCAGTGTTTCGGGGCGTCTACGAGCATCAAATCGACGCGAAGGGGCGGACCAGCCTGCCGGCCAAGCTTCGGGACACGCTCTTCGGCAGCTACGACGAACGCCTGATCCTCACCACGGCGCTGGACGACTGTCTGCACGCCTATCCGGTGCGCGAGTGGGAGCAGCTGGAGAGCGCCCTCGCCAAGCGCAATCCGATGGAGCCCGGCGTCAAGACGCTGATGCGCCTCTACGTCGCCAGCGCGCAGGAATGTCCGCTCGACAAGCTGGGGCGCATCCTCATCCCGCAGACGCTGCGAGGCCACGCCAAGCTGCACAAGGACGTCATCTGGGCGGGGATGGTGAAAGTGATCGAGCTTTGGTCGAAGGAGGGATGGCTCAAGGCGAAAGAAGAAGCGCGGACTGCAGCCGATTCAGCCGAGGTGATGCGCGTGTTGACCGAGCTGCGGCAGCACTAGGAGGCAGTGTCGATTTGCAGTTTTCGCATCAGCCCGTTCTGCTCGACGAAGTTGTCTCGTTGCTCAAACCGGGGGTCGGAAAGGTGATCTCAGACGGAACGCTGGGCGGCGGTGGACATGCCGAAGCGCTGCTCGAGGCGGGAGCGACGGTGATTGGCGTCGATCGCGATCCGCGCGCGGTGGATGCTGCCCGCCGTCGATTGGCGCGCTTCGGCCAGCGCTTTCGCGCCGTGGAGGGGAATTTCGCAGAGCTGGAGGACATCCTGCGGCGCGAGCATCTTTTTCCCGTCGATGGACTCGTGTTGGACCTCGGAGTGAGCTCGGCGCAGCTGGAGGATCCGTCGCGCGGCTTTTCGTTCCAATCGGAAGGGCCGCTGGACATGCGCATGGGACCCGCCGGTCCAACCGCCGCGGAGCTGATCGAATCCACCGATGAGCGCTCGCTCGAGGCGCTGATCCGCCGCTATGGCGAGGAGCGGTTCGCGAAGGGCATCGCGCGCCGCCTCAAGCGATCGCCGCCGCGCACGACGGCTGCGGCGGTTGAAGAGGTGAAACGGGCCGTGCCGCGGCGCGCCTGGCCAAAGCACATCCATGTCGCGACCAAAACATTCCAGGCGCTGAGGATGGCGGTGAACCGGGAGATGGAGGCGCTCGGAGCAGCGCTCGAGGAGCTGCCTCGGTTGCTCAAGGTGGGTGGGGTGGCGGCGATCATCTCGTTTCACTCGCTCGAGGATCGCAAGGTGAAGGAAGGGTTTCGCGATCTCGCGGGGCGCTGCCGCTGCCCGAGGGACTTGCCCGTGTGCGCATGCGGGGCTCAAGGAAGCTTCTCGGTCAAAACGCGCAAGGCAATTTCGCCGAGCGAAGCCGAAGTCCGCCGAAATCCGCGGGCACGCAGCGCTCGCTTGCGCGCGGTGGAGAAGCTTCGGTGACCAAGCGACGCGCCAACCGCGGGGCGAGCATTGGCGGCATCCTGGTCCAGCTGCTGCCTCCGACGCTGCTCAGCCTTCTTTTCGCCGCGGTGGGAATCGTCCACGTGACCTCGCGAGTGCTGGTGGTCCATGCCGCGTATCAAATCTCCCAGCTCGAGGCCGAATCGCGCACCCTCGTCCGCGAGCATGACCAGCTGAGCTTGGAGCGAGCGATCCTCGTCAGTCCCGCGCGCCTCGAGAGGATCGCTCGGGAAACGCTGGATCTGGCTCCGCCCGCGGCCGGATCGGTGATCGCCGCTGGGCATCGAAAGGTCACTGCCACCCAGCTGGATCCCAAGACTTCCGATTCGCCGAGCGACCGAGCCACTGCGGTCCGGGTCGCCGATCGGGTGGCGCGGTGAAGGACTTCAAGGCAGCCGGACGCGCATCGCCGTCGCGGTGGGTGCGTTTGCGAGTGATTTTCCTGGCGGTCGTCTTTTGGGGCCTGCTCGCAGGCGTCCTGGTCCGCGCCGTCGTCCTGCAGGTCTACGAGCGTGAGCACCTCCGCGAGCTGGCGCAAGATCAATACGTCCGCCAGATCGAGATTCCCGCCCGGCGCGGCGACATCTTCGAGCGCAACGGCCTGCCGCTGGCCCAGAGCGTTGAGGTGGATTCCATTTGGGTAGACCCATCGCTGCTGCCGAATCTCGCATCGAGCGCCCGCAGCCTCGCGCGCGCGCTTCACGTCGATCCGGAGGAGCTGCAGGTTCGATTCGCCAAAGCCAAGCGCTTTGCCTGGGTCAAGCGACAGGCGAAGCCCGAAGAGGTGGCGGCGGTGAGGGCTTTGGCCCTGGCGGGAATTGGATTTACCCGAGAACCGCGGCGGTTCTATCCGCATCGCGAGCTGGCTGCGCAGGTGATCGGCATCGCTGGGCTGGACGGAACCGGCCTCGAAGGGCTCGAGGCGGCGTTCGACGAAGAGCTCTCAGGACAAAACCTTCAGCTTCTCGGCCTGCGCGACGCCAAGGGGCGCAAGCTTCTGACCCAGGGGACGCTGTATCCGCCGAACCGGCAGGGAGCGAGCGTGACGCTTACCCTGGATCGACAGATCGAGTACTTCTCCGAAAAGGCGCTCGCCAAGGCGGTTGAGGAAGCGAAGGCGCTATCCGGGATGGCGGTGGTGCTCAACCCCAGAACCGGAGAGATTCTCGCTTTGGCCAATTTCCCCACGTTCAACCCGAACACGCCCTACGAAAGCTCACGCGAGCTGTTCCGAAATCGCGCCGCCCTCGACCTGTTCGAGCCGGGATCGACCTTCAAATCCTTCGCCATCGCCGCCGCTCTCGATCAGGGCTCCATCAAAGCCGAAGATATGTTCTACTGCGAGGAGGGCGCGTGGGACGTCGGCCGCCATACGATTCACGACACGCACCCGCATGGATGGCTTGGCCCAGGAAAGATTCTCCAGGTCTCTTCGAACATTGGCGCAGCGAAGATCGCGCAGGTGCTTGGCCGTGAGAGGTTGGTGCGGTACTACGAGCGTTTTGGTTTCGGCGAGCGAGCTCAGCTCGGCCTGCCCGGCGAAGCGCGAGGTTCGGTTCCTTTTCCAAAGGCCGACGTGTCCCTGGCCACGGCGGCGTTCGGTCATGGCGTGAGCGCGACAGCGGTTCAGCTCGCCGCAGCGTACGGAGCACTCGCCAACGGTGGAGTCCTGATGCGGCCCTGGTTGGTTTCAAAGGTAACGGATCCCGATGGCGCGGTGCTGCTGCAGCGGCGCCCAACCGAGATTCGCCGGGCCATCTCCGCGAAAACAGCGGCCCAGGTCCTTTCCATGCTCGAGGGAGTCGTGGAGAAAGAGGGCACTGCACCGCGCGCGAAAATGGCCGAATACCGGCTGGCAGGAAAAACGGGAACCGCGCAGAAGGTCGACCCGGTCGCAGGAGGCTACTCGGACAAGCGGATAGCCTCCTTCGCCGGAATAGTTCCCGCGGAGGATCCGCGGGCGGTGATCCTGGTGGTGATCGACGAGCCGAAGACGGATGTCTACGGCGGGCTCGTCGCGGCGCCGGCGTTCAAAGAGATCGCCGCTGCGACGATGGCTTACCTCGGTGTTGCTCCGTCGCGTCCGAGGGCGCTCGGCGCGCCGGCTCTGGCCGTAAATCCCGCCGACCGCGATGACGCCAAGCTCCGGCCGGCGGCGGGCGCCTCGGATGTCACCGAGCTCAGCGATCGGGGGAGCGTTCGCGTCCCGGACGTGCGGGGGAGCTTGGGACGGGATGCGGTGGAACGGCTCCTGACTGCGGCTCTCCAGCCGCGACTGTCCGGTAGTGGGCGAGTGGTGTCCCAGACACCCCCGGCGGGCTCAATCGTAGAGAAGGGTTCACGTGTGAGTATCGAGCTCCGGCTGCGGCAGTAGGGCCGCACGTGAGCGGGTTCATTGATTGCAAGCACTGCAGAGGGATGCATGAAGCTGGCTGAACTACTCTCGGGATTGAGCATCGAGCTTCCGGCCGCGGCGAAGGCCACCGAGATCACCGGTTTGACGCACGACTCTCGCCGCGCGTCCAAGGGAGATCTCTTCGTTGCAGTTCCGGGCGAAAAGGTCGATGGGGCGCAGTTCGCCGCGGATGCGGTTTCGCGAGGAGCCTCCGCGGTGGTCGCCCAACAGCCGCTCACTTTGGCGTGTCCTTCGATTCGCGTCGAATCCGCGAGGAAGGCGCTGGCCTTGATCGCCGCCAACTTCTACAAGCGGCCAGCGGACGCGTTGAACCTGCTGGCGGTCACCGGGACGAACGGCAAAACGACGACGGCGTACTTGCTGGAGTCGATCTGCGCCGCTGGCGGCGCCTCCTGCGGCTTGATCGGCACCATCCAGTACAAGTTCGCCGGTCGTGCGCTGCCGTCGACGCATACCACTCCAGATCCGATCGAGCTGCATCGGTTGCTGCGCGAGATGGTCGAAGCAGGAGTGGACACCGCGGTGATGGAGGTCTCTTCGCACGCTTTGGCGCAGGATCGGGTTTGCGGTTTGACGTTCCGCGCCGCGGCGTTCACCAACTTGTCGCGCGACCACCTCGATTATCACAAGGACGTCGAAGACTACTTTCAAGCGAAGCGAAAGCTGTTTCTTGAGAACCTCTCCGCCGGCGGTGTGGCGGTGGTCAACGGCGACGACACCTATTGCAATCGAATCTACACCGAGCTTCGCGGCGTGAAGCGGATGGCATGGAAGTTCTCGCGACAGGCAAACGCGGAGATCTCCGCCGTCAATGCCGAGTTCACCCTCGCGGGGATCCGCGCGACGCTGAAGACTCCCGCCGGCGACATCCCGGTGAAATCGCAGCTGGTGGGTACGCACAATCTGGAGAACATCCTCGCCGCGGCAGGGGTCGGCCTCTCCGCGGGATTCTCCCGAAGGGACGTTCAAGACGGAATCGAGCGTCTGCAGGGCGTGCCGGGGCGGATGGAGCGCATCGACGATCGAGGGGTGGTGGCGATCGTCGACTACGCGCACACCGACGATGCCCTGCGGCGAGCGCTGGAATCGGTGAGGGGCGTGTCAAAAGGACGGCTGATCCTCGTCTTTGGCTGCGGAGGCGATCGCGATCGCGGCAAGCGGCCTTTGATGGGCGCCGCGGCGGCGGAAGGAAGCGATGTGGCAGTGATTACCTCGGACAATCCCCGATCGGAGGATCCCGACGAGATCATCGCGCAGATCGCCGTCGGGCTCGAACGCGGGGGCTTCCGGCGGATTGCTCAAGGGAAGGCCAGAGCCGGAGAGAAAGGATACCTGGTTGAGGCCGATCGCAGGGAAGCGATGGCGCTCGCGGCCAGCCTTGCCAAACCGGGTGACGTGATCCTCATCGCCGGCAAAGGGCACGAGGCGTTTCAGCAGGTCGACGGTGAGAGCCACCCGTTCGACGATCGGCAACAGGCGGCGGAGGCGCTCAAAGCACGGGGGTGAGTCGGGCGAAGTTGATGGCAGCGCGATTTTCAGACATCGAAATCCTCGAGGCGACCGGCGGCGTGAGCGTCCAAGCGGGCGCAGCCCGCCAATACGAAGGAATTGCCACCGACACTCGCAAGTCGTGCGCCGGTTGCCTGTTCGTGGCGCTTCAAGGCGAACGGTTCGACGCGCACCAGTTTCTGCTCGAGGCGTCCGCGAAGGGTGCGGCTGGAGCCGTGGTGCGGCGCGGCGTGGCGCGACCGCAGACCCCGGCTGGATTCGGCATTTACGAGGTCGAGGACACGCTGACCGCCCTCGGCGCGCTCGCGCGCTTTCATCGACTGCGCTTCAAAGTTCCCTTGGGCGCGATCACCGGCTCCAACGGGAAGACGACCACCAAGGAGATGACCCACGCCATTTTGGCGACGCGCGGTCCGGCCCTCAAGTCGGAAGGCAACCTGAACAATGAGGTCGGCGTTCCCCTGACTCTCTTCCGGCTGGAGCGCGAGCACGTGGCGGCGGCGGTGGAGATGGGAATGAATCGGCCGGGAGAGATTGGGCGGCTCGCGGCGATCGCGGTTCCGGACGCGGGGCTGATCACCGCCGTTCAACCGGCTCATCTCTTGGGACTGGGATCGGTCGAGGGCGTCGCTGCGGCGAAGGGCGAGCTCTTTCGAGGCCTGCGTCCGGGAGGAACCGCGGTGGTGAATCTGGACGATCCGCGGGTGGTCGCCCAGGCTCGAGCGCTCGATTCGAGCCGCATCACCTTTGGTCGCGCAGAAGGCGCGGACCTGCGGCTTCTGCGCGTCGAGCGCCGCGGTGCAGCGGGCCTATCGGTTGCGCTGGGATTTCGCGGCGCCGAATACGCAATACGCCTCGGATTCATCGGGGAGCACAACGCGCAAAACGCCGCCGCAGCTTTCGCGTTGGCCGCGGCATTGGGCTACTCCGCGCAGGAATGCGTTCGCGGCCTGGAGTCTGCCCGCCCTCAAGCGCACCGGCTCAACCTGGTGCGCGCACCCAGCGGCATTACCATCCTCGATGATTCGTACAACGCCAATCCGTCCTCGATGGCGGCCGCGCTGAGCACGCTGCGCTCGCTCGCCGCCGACAGCCGGCCGGTGGCGGTTCTGGGCGACATGCTGGAGCTCGGGCCCGCCGAGGTGCGCGAGCACCGAGAGGTTGGAGAACTGGCCTCGAGCTCGGCCGAGCTCTTGGCCTTTTTCGGCCCGCGCTCAAAGGAAGGCCACCGCGCCGCCGCGGCGCGGGGGTCCAACGCCGCGCATTTCGAGGAGCTGGACCAGCTGGTCGACTGGCTTCGCGGCAAGCTGCAGTCGGGCGATCTCGTGCTCGTCAAGGGGAGCCGCGGAATGCGGCTGGAGCGGGTGGTGCAGCAGCTCGGCGGAGAGATCGCGGAGGAAATCCACCGGTGATCTACCTGCTCTACGAGCACCTCCGCGGAACCTACGCAGCGCGGCTTCTCAACTTCGTGAAGTACCCATCCTTCCGCATCGTCGCCGCGGGGGTCGCGTCGCTGTTGATTGGAATGCTGATCGGCCCGCGGTTGATCGACCGCCTGAGGTTCAGGCAGCACGGGCAGAACAATGTCCGCGAGGACACGCCCGAGACGCATCAGAAGAAGAAGGGTACGCCGACGATGGGTGGGGCGCTCATTCTGCTCTGTATCGCGGTGGCGACCACCTTCTTCGCGGACCTTCGCTCTCCCACCGTCGGCGCAGTGCTGAGCATCACCTTTGGCTATGGGGTAATCGGCTTTTTTGACGACTATCTCAAGCTCTCCAAGAACAACTCCAAGGGGCTCGCCGGAAAGAAGAAGCTCGCCCTGGAGACCTTGGTCTACGTCGCGGCGATTGGCGTTTTCCTATCCGACTGGAGAATCACCGAGGGCAAGCTCATTCCGCATCTTCTCCTCGACACGCGCCTGACGCTGCCGTTTGTGCCCACCCACCGCTTCAATCCCAACCTCGGATTGATCTATCCCGTGCTCGGGTGGTTTCTCGTCGTCGGAACGTCCAACGCGGTGAACCTCACCGACGGCCTGGACGGGCTCGCGATTGTCCCCACCATCGTCGCGGCGACGACGTTCGCAGTCCTCTGCTACGTCGCTGGCACCACCATTCACATCGCCGATGTCGTCGATACGGGTGGTGGAACGCAAAAGCTGATCGGAATCGTTCTTTGGAAGTATCTGGGGATATCGCAGGTCCCAGGCGGCGCAGAGCTGGCGGTTTTTTGCGCCTCAATCGTCGGCGCCGGCATCTCCTTTCTCTGGTTCAACACCTACCCCGCGTCGGTCTTCATGGGAGACGTCGGGTCCTTGGCCCTCGGTGGGGCGCTGGGAAGCTTGGCGCTGCTTTCGAAAAACGAGGTGGTGTCTGGAATCATCAACGGCGTGTTCGTCGTCGAGGCGTTGTCGGTGTTGATCCAGGTGGCGTCGTTTCGCCTGACCGGCAAGCGCGTTTTCAAGATGGCGCCGGTGCATCATCACTTCGAGCTGAAGGGCTGGGCAGAGCCGAAAATCATCGTCCGATTCTGGATCGTCTCCATTCTTTGCGGAGGCGTCGCGCTGCTGTCCCTCAAGCTGCGGTGAGCGGCATGGAGCGCTTTCTCGAAGGCAAGAGCGTCGTGGTCTACGGACTCGGAAAGAGCGGCATCGCGGCGGCGCGGCTCCTCCTTCGCGAGGGCGCGCGCGTCAGCGGAATCGACGCGCGCACGGAGGCGGACCTCGGCGAGCCGGCAGCGGTGCTGCGCGCCCAAGGCCTGACGCTGTCGCTGGGCAGCGCTCCCGCGGATCTGCTCAACTCCGCGGACCTGATTGTCTTAAGCCCCGGCGTGCCGTTCGGCCTTCCCGAGGTTCAGCGCGCCCGCGCCGCGGGCATCAAAATCTGGGGCGAGGTAGAGCTGGCATCCAAGTTCCTCGAGGGGCCGATTCTCGGCATCACCGGAACCAACGGAAAGAGCACCACCACGGCGCTGACCGGCGAGTTGCTGGTGCAATCCGGCAAGCGAGTATTCGTCGGTGGCAACCTGGGGCGGCCGCTGGCCGAGGCGCCGCTTCAATCCGAACCGTTCGACGCATACTGCATCGAGCTGTCCAGCTTCCAGCTCGAAGGCACGGATTCGCTGCGAGTCCACGGCGCCGCGCTGTTGAACCTCACCCCGGACCATCTCGATCGCTACGCGAGCTTTGCCGAGTACGGAGCCGCCAAGGCCCGCATCTTCCGCAATCAGCGCGAGGGCGACTTCGCGGTGGTGAATGCCGAGGACAGCGGCGCAATTGAGCTGGCGCGCAGCGCGGGCGTTCCAGTGTACGGCTTCTCCCTCGATACAGCCCGGAGCGGATTGCCGCTGGCTGGAGGCGCCCGTCGTGCGCCCGGAGGATTTCAGATTCAGCTCGGCGGCAGCAAGCCAGAAGCGTACGCGCTGTCGAACCCCGCCTTGAGGGGCGAGCACAACCTCAAAAATGCGATGGCTGCCGCGCTGCTGGCGCGACTGGGCGGCGCGCCGCCCGAAGCGGTGCAGCGCGGGCTTAGCTCGTTCTCCGGCCTCGCCCATCGGATGGAGTCGGTCCGGACGTTGAATGGTGTCGAATGGATCAACGATTCGAAAGCGACGAACGTCGAGTCCGCCCTCGTTGCCCTTCGCGCGCTGAAAGGGAACATCTGGCTCATCGCGGGAGGCAAGGGAAAGGGCGCGCCCTACGCTCCGCTGGTCGAGGAGTCGCGGGGAAAAGTGAACGGCATCCTGACCATCGGCGAGGACGCCGCGGCGATCGCAGCCGCGTTTGGCTCGAGCTTGCCAGTTCATTCGTGTGAAAGCCTCGACCGCGCGGTCGAGCGGGCCCGTTCGCTGGCCCGAAGGGGTGACGTAGTTCTGCTTTCGCCCGCCTGCGCCTCTTACGATCAATTCCAGAATTTTGAAGATCGAGGGGACACGTTCAAGCGGCTGGTGAGGGCGCTCTAGGTGACGCAGAGCCATTCCACTTCGCTGCGCTTCGACTTGTTGCTGCTCGGCTGCGTCCTGGCGCTGGTTGGGCTCGGGCTGGTGATGGTGTATTCGGCGAGCGCCATCGCCGCGCAGGAGAAGTTGGGAGACAGCTTTCACTACTTGAAGCGGCAAGTCGCGGCGGCGGGGATCGGGTTGCTGGGGATGGCCCTGGCGATGAAGCTCGGCTACCGTCGCTTTGCGCGATTGGCCTATCCGCTGTTGATCGTCGCGTTCGCCGGGCTGACCTTGGTGCTTCTGCCTGGAGTCGGGACGTCGATCGGAGGCGCGCGGCGGTGGATCCGCGCCCTGAGCTTCTCGCTGCAGCCGGCGGAATTCGCGAAGTTTGCCTGGGTCCTCTACCTCGCCTTTTCACTCGCCAAGAAGCGCGAGAAGGTGGCGACCTTTTCGGTCGGACTTCTTCCCCATCTGGCGGTTCTCAGTCTCCTGGTGGCCTTGTGCATGGCGGAGCCCGATTTCGGCAGCTCGATCGGGCTCATTTTCCTGATGTTCACCCTGCTGTTCGCAGCGGGCGCCAAGCTCTCCTATTTGATCGGCTCGGTCCTGATCGCGATCCCCATCGCGTACCACGCGATCGCGTCCTCGCCTTACCGGATGCAGCGGGTCCTTGCCTTCCTCGACCCCTGGGCGCATCGACACGACGTCGGCTATCAGGTCGCGGAATCGCTCATCTCGATCGGCAGCGGCGGCCTGTTCGGCCTCGGCCTGGGCGACGGAAGGCAAAAGTTGTTCTTCCTGCCCGAGGCGCATACTGATTTCATCTTCGCCATGATCGGCGAGGAGCTCGGTCTGCTCGGGGTGGCGGCGGTGATTGCGCTGTACGGCATCATCATCTGGCGGGGCATCCGCGCTGCGCTGTGCGCTCCCGAGGCGTTTGGAACGTACCTCGGCCTCGGGATCACATCGTTGGTCGCTTTTCAGGCCATCGTGAACATGGGCGTCGCGATGGGGCTTGTCCCGACGAAGGGGTTGACGCTCCCGTTCGTCTCGTACGGTGGAACCTCGCTGGCGGTGCTGATGGCCAGCGCTGGGGTGCTGCTCTCGATCAGCGCCAGCGGACGACGAGCGCGTTCGGAGTCCGGCCAGCTCAGTGAAGCGGCGCGCCTGGGCGAGGTGTCCGCGTGAGGATGCTGATCGCCGGCGGAGGCACTGGAGGCCACCTGTTTCCCGGTATCGCGCTGGCCGAGGAGGTGATCACGCGCCACCCGAAGAACGAGGTGATGTTCGTGGGGACGCGCCGCGGATTGGAGGCGAGGGTTGTGCCCGAGTGCGGCTACCGGCTCGAGGTGATCACCGCGCGCGGTCTCAAGGGCGTGGGGCCGGTGCGGCTGTTGCTCGGGTTGATCGCCCTGCCGCTCGCATTCTTTGAGTCGTGGCGCATCCTGATGAGATACCGCCCCGACGTCGTGGTGGGCGTCGGAGGCTACGCCTCGGGGCCGGTGGTGCTCGCGGCCAAGCTACAGGGAGTGCCGACCGCGGTGCAGGAGCAAAACGCTTTCCCCGGCCTGACCAACCGCATCCTCGGCAGATTCGTGCGCATCGTGTTCGTCGCCTTCGACGAATCGCGCCGGTACTTTCCCGCCAGCAAGGTGCAGCTGATCGGCAACCCGATTCGGCGGATGCTGCTCGATAATTATCTTCGTTCGCACCGGGCGCACGATAAATTCACGTTGCTCGTCTTCGGTGGCTCGCAAGGCGCTCGCGGCATCAACGATCGGGTACTGGAGGCGCTCGACCATCTCAGGGAGCTGAAGGACGAGCTGCACTTCATTCACCAAACGGGAAAGAAGGATCTCGAGTTGGTCCAATCGGGATACGCCCGCAGGGGTTTCTCCGCAGAGGTGATCGAATTCATCGCCGACATGTCCAGTGCATACGCAAAGGCGGAGCTGGTCATCTGCCGCGCCGGTGCGGCCACGCTGGCCGAGCTGACCGTCTGCAAAAAGGCGTCGATCCTCATTCCTTTTCCGGCCGCGGCGGACAATCACCAGGAGGTCAACGCGCAGGCAATGGTAGCGGCCGGGGCGGCGTTGATGTTTCGCGAGTCGGAGCTCACCGGCGAGCGATTGGCAAACGAGATCCGCAGCCTAAAAGCCAATCCGGAGGCGCTGATGAAAATGGAGCGGCAAGCAGGTCTGCTGGGCAGACCTGAGGCCAGCAAGGAGCTCGCGGACGTCTGCGTTCAGATGATGGTGGACACCTGGGGACCGCACGGGCGCGACCGGCCCGACAAAAAAAGGAGGCTGCCGGCGTGAGTGCGCAGTGGCCACACAGCCTTTTTAGATCTCGACACGCTGCCCATGTGCACTTCGTAGGTATCGGCGGCATCGGGATGAGCGGGATCGCCGAGGTGCTGCTCAATCTGGGTTACCGGATTTCCGGCTCCGATCTCAAGGAATCGGAGATCACGCGTCGGCTCTCGAAGCTGGGCGCGAAGGTGATGTACGGCCATCGGATGGAGAACCTGGTGCACGCCGACGTGGTTGTGATCTCGGCCGCCATCGCCAAGGACAATCCAGAGGTGCTCTCTGCCCGCCAACGCAAGATTCCCGTCATCGCTCGCGCCGAGATGCTGGCCGAGCTGATGAGGCTTAAGTACGCAGTGGCGGTCGCCGGTTCTCACGGAAAGACGACCACGACCTCGATGATTGCCACCGTGCTGAGCGCCGCCGGGCTGGACCCCACTGCGGTCGTGGGCGGCAAGGTGAACGTTCTCGATTCCAATGCCAAGCTCGGCAAGAGCGAGCTGATGGTGGTGGAAGCGGACGAGTCGGACGGATCATTCCTTCGGCTCCATCCATCGATCGCGGTGGTGACGAACATCGACCCGGAGCACATGGACCACTACCAAACGGTGCAGTCGCTCAAAGCTGCCTTCGTGGAATTCTGCAACCGGGTGCCGTTCTACGGGCTGAACGTACTTTGCCTCGATCATTCGAACGTGCAGGCGCTGCTGCCGCAGCTGGAGAAACGCTTCGTAACTTACGGAGCTGCCCATACCGCCGACTACCGGTTGGAGGGCGTGCGTCCCAATGGGTTCAGCACGTCGTTTCACGCATTCCGCCGCGGCGAAGACCTGGGCCACTTTTCCGTGCGAATGGTTGGGGCGCACAACGCTCTCAACGCGCTCTCGGTGATCGCAGTGGCGGATGAAATGGACATCTCCGTCGAGATCGTGCGCGCGGCCTTAGCCGAATTTGCCGGTGTTCAACGTCGGTTCACGGTTCGAGGCGAGGTCGCGGGCATCACCGTCGTCGACGACTACGGACATCACCCCGAGGAGGTGAAAGCGACGCTTGCCGGTGCCCGGGCAGCCTTCGGTCGGCGGCTGGTGGTTGCGTTCCAGCCGCACCGGTACACCCGCACTCGCGACCTGCTGGGAGAGTTCGCCACCTCCTTCAACGACGCCGACGTGCTCTTCCTCACCAGCATCTACCCGGCGGGCGAACCTCCCATTCCCGGAGTGACGAGCAAGGCGCTGGTCGACGCGCTGGTCGCCTATGGACATCGCGACGTGACGCTCGTCGACAAAAGAGCGGATCTGGCGCGCGCCATGGCGCCCGCGCTCAAGGAAGGCGACATCGTGCTCACGCTCGGGGCAGGCGACATCACGCAGGTCGGCCCGGAGCTGCTGCAGCTGCTCGCCGCCGAGGCGGCCTCGCCCTCGGTCCCGCAACGGATTGTGAGCGGGGCATGAATTCGGCGCGCGCCTCGAGCAGTCCGCTGGAGAGACTGGCGCGTTCCTGGGACGCGGAAGCGCTGGCGGACGAGCCGCTCGCGCCGAAGACGAGCATTCGGGTCGGCGGACGAGCGGAGCTTTTCGTGCGCCCGCGTTCGGTCGACGGCCTACTCGCGGTTTTGAAGGACGCGGGCGCGGAAAACATTCCCCTCACCGCGCTCGGAGGCGGAGCGAACTCGCTGGTAGGAGACGTCGGGGTTCCAGGAATCACGCTCAAGCTGCCTGCGGATCTCTCGGCTGAGGAGATCCGGCTGTCTTCGTCGGAGGGTCGGCTCACGCTCGGCGCCGGTGCGGCGATCGCGCGTTTGATTCAGCTCGCCAAGCAGAATGGTCTGGTCGGGGCGGAGTTCCTCGCCGGCATTCCGGGGACGATCGGCGGCGCGACGGCGATGAATGCCGGGACCAAGATGGGCGAGTGCATGAGCGTGGTGGAAGCGGTGGAGATCGCGGACGCGGAGGGAATCGGTTGGCTTGAGCGCTCGCAGCTTCGCTATCGGTATCGCCACACCGCGGTGAATGGCGTGGCGACTCGAGTGCGGTTCCTCCTTCGCCGCGGAGACATGGCGCAGTCGCAGGCCCAGATGGATGCGGACCTCGGCTATCGAAAGCGGACGCAGCCGCTCAACCAACCGAGCTTTGGCAGCGTGTTCCAGAATCCTCCCGGTGATTTCGCAGGTCGGTTGATCGAAGCGGCCGGGCTCAAGGGTTACACCATTGGCCGGGCGCAGATCTCGGCCCTGCACGCGAACTGGATCGTCAACCTGGGAGGGGCGACGGCGCGCGATGTGGTTTCGCTGATGGAGCTGGCGAGGTCGCGCGTTCGCGACCAGACCGGGATCGAGCTCAGTCCAGAGGTGAGACGATTGGGAATTTTCACGTGAATGCTTGGTCGCGCGACGCGATGAAGCAAAAGCGCATCGGAATCCTGCTCGGCGGGCTATCGGTCGAGCGGGAGGTCAGCATGCGCACCGGCGCGGCGGTCGCTAAAGCGCTGCGCAGCCTGGATTACGAGGTCCTCGAAATCGATGTGCAGAAGGATTTGCCTGCGCGCCTGATTGCCGAGCGCGTCGACGTCGCCTTCATTGCCCTCCATGGGCGCTACGGCGAGGACGGCTGCGTCCAGGGCCTGCTCGAATCGATGTTCATCCCGTATACCGGATCTGGCGTGCTGGCCTCGGCGGTCGGAATGGAAAAGGTCTTTGCCAAACAAATCTTCATCGCCGCGCGCATTCCCACTCCAGCCCACGCCACCTTCGCCGACGGCGCCGCGGCGAGGGCGGGCTTTGCTTCGCTGCCGTTTCCTTTGCCGGTGGTGGTGAAGCCCTCCCGCGAAGGCTCTTCAGTCGGCGTCCACATCTGCAAGACGCGCGAGCAGTACGAGCAGGCGGTGGACGACGCCGCTCGATTGGCCGGCGTGCTGATGGTGGAGGAGTACATCAAGGGGCGCGAGGTCCAGGGGGCGGTTCTCGACGACGAGGCGCTGGGGGCGATCGAAATCGTTCCCGCGCGCGAGTTCTACGACTACGAAGCGAAGTACAGCGCCGGGAGCGGCACGCGCTACGTGTTTCCAGCCCCGCTGCCCCCGGAGCAGTACGAGCGGGTAAACGAGGTCTGTCTGTCGGCCCACCGAGCGCTGGGGTGCAGCGGAGCAACTCGATCCGACGTGATCGTCACCGACAAGGGCGAGGTCTACCTGCTCGAGCTGAATACGCTGCCGGGGATGACCGCCACCAGCTTGCTGCCCAAGATCGCCGCTGGGCGGGGCATCGATTTTCCGCGCTTGTGCGAGCGACTCCTGCTCGGGGCATCCTTGAAGGCTTGACCGCCAAGGCGTCAAGCCGAACGTCGGTCTAAATCGCTACAGAGGTGTGGCGAAAAACTGGCGTGAGGATCAAACCGCATCGAGCATTCGAGGCCTGGACAGAACGTGGGCCTAAAAAAGCACAGGAATCGCCGGCGGGCGGACGCGCCCGCGAAGGCGGCGAGGGTCAAGGGAGCTCTGGCAACTTTTGCCCGCGTGCTGTTGTGGAGCCTGTTCGCGTGTGGGTCCATCGCCGCGATCGGGGTGGGCGGATACCGCGTCTATCTCTGGGCGCATCGCGCTCCTCAGTTTGGCCTCAAGCAAGTGAGCTTCCAGGGGCTTCACCACGCACAGGAGGCGGAGCTCCTTCGCCTCGCAGGCTTGAAGGTCGGCCAGAATCTTTTCGAGTTGGAGCCCGGCGCCATCGAGCGGTCGATCACTGCTCATCCCTGGGTCGACCAGGTCCGTGCCACGCGGCGATTCCCCGGAGCGCTGACCATATCGGTCAAGGAACACCAGCCCGCGGCGGTCGCTTCGCTGGGCGAGCTCTACCTCGTAGACAGCGAGGGCCGGCCTTTCAAGAAAATCCAGAGCGGAGACCCGACCAACCTGCCGTTGATCACCGGGATGGAGCGCGAGCAGTTCGTCGAGAGCCCGGAGCGGAGCCGTCTTCGGCTGAGGGAGATGCTCAACCTCGCCGAGGCCTATGCGCGCTCCGAGGCGGCGCACCTTTCTCCGCTGGAAGAGATTCGGATCGGGCGCACCGGAGTGGCGCTGGTGTCCGCCCATGGCGAGGAGATTCGGCTCGGCGAAGGCGATCCTGCCGAGTCATTTTTACGCTTGAAGAAGGTGCGTGCAGAGCTCGAGAAGCGAGGGCTGGTGGGCCAGGTCATCCATCTGGAAAACCGATCGCGGCCGGGATGGGTCGCGGTGAAGCTTGCAAATGCCCTGGCTGACAAGAAAGGCGGCCCGGCGCGATAGCGAAGCATCCACACGGGCGAACCATCGGGAGGAGTTCATGGGGAAGCAGAAGTCGGGGGAAATCGTCGTGGGCCTGGACATCGGTACGACGAAGATCTGCGCCATCGTCGGCGAGCTCACCGAGAATGGAATCGACATCATCGGCATCGGCAGCTACCCGTCCAAGGGGCTTCGCAAGGGCGTGGTGGTCAACATCGAGGCCACCGTCGCGTCGATCCGCCGCTCGATCGAAGAGGCGGAGCTGATGGCCGGCTGCGAGATCGCGAACGTATACACCGGGATCGCCGGAGGCCACATCAAGGGCTTCAACAGCCAGGGCATCGTCGCGGTGAAGGACAAGGAGGTGCGAGACGCCGACATCGTGCGGGTGATCGACGCAGCCAAGGCGGTGGCCATCCCGCTCGACCGCGAAGTCATCCACGTGCTGCCCCAGGAGTTCATCATCGACGAGCAAGGTGGCATCAAGGAGCCCCTAGGGATGTCCGGCGTCCGGCTGGAAGCGAAAGTTCACATCGTGACCGGCGCCGTCTCCTCCGCCCAGAACATCGTCAAGTGCGCCAACCGAACCGGTCTCAACGTGGCGGACATCGTCCTGCAGCCGCTCGCATCGTCCGAGGCGGTGCTCAGCGAAGACGAAAAGGAGCTCGGCGTTTGCCTGGTGGACATCGGCGGAGGAACCACGGACATCGCGATTTTTTCCGGGGGCTCGATCGTGCACACCGCGGTGATCGCCCTCGGCGGCAACAATCTGACCTCGGACATTGCGATTGGCCTGCGCACCCCGGCGCACGAGGCCGAGCGAATCAAGCAGAAATACGGCTGCGCGCTCGCCGCGATGGTCAACAAAGACGAGACGATCGAGGTTCCTTCGGTGGGCGGCCGGCAGGCCCGCATCCTGGGCCGACAAATTTTGTGCGAGATCCTCGAGCCTCGCGTGGAGGAGATCTTCCAGCTCGTGCAGCGGGAGATCCAACGCTGCGGATACGAAGAGCTGCTCGCCTCGGGCGTGGTGATCACCGGCGGCTCGACGCTGCTCGCGGGCATGCCCGAGCTTGCCGAGGAGGTGCTCGGCCTTCCGGTCCGCAGGGGCATGCCGCGCGGAATTGGCGGACTGGTCGACGTGGTGAAGAGCCCGATGTACGCCACCGGCGTCGGCTTGGTCGTCTACGGCGCGAAACACCAAGATCGCCGAATGTTTCGAATTCGGGAGGACAACGTCTACAAGAAGGTGAAGGGGCGCATGCGCGAGTGGCTTGAGGAGATTTTCTGAGAGGGAACAATCGATGAGTTCAATTGACGAGAGCAAACAGGCGGCCAAAATCCGAGTGGTGGGCGTGGGCGGAGGCGGCTGCAACGCGGTGAACACGATGATCGCGGCGAGCTTGGACCGCGTTGACTTCATCGCCGCGAATACCGACATCCAAGCGCTCGCCGCCAACCGGGCTCTAACCAAGATTCAGATTGGCGCGACGTTGACGAAGGGTCTCGGCGCTGGCGCAAACCCGGAGATCGGTCGCGAGGCGGCGCTCGAATCCAAGGAGCTGATCGCCGAGGCTCTGGAGGGCGCGGATATGGTGTTCATCACCGCCGGAATGGGCGGCGGCACCGGAACCGGCGCGGCGCCGATCATCGCCGACCTGGCCAAGAGCCTGGGTTGCCTAACCGTGGCGGTGGTGACCAAGCCGTTTTTGTTCGAAGGCAACAAGCGGCGCAAGCAGGCAGAACAGGGCCTGATCGAGCTCAAAGCGGCGGTCGATACGCTGATCACCATTCCAAACCAGCGGTTGCTCACCTTGAGCGATCAGCCGATGTCCTTGCTCGATACCTTCAAGCGCGCGGACGAGGTGCTGCTCAACGCCGTCCAGGGCATCTCTGATCTGGTTCAGTACCACGGCTACATCAACGTGGATTTCGCGGACGTGAAGACGATCATGAGCGACCGCGGTCTGGCGCTGATGGGCACGGGTAGGGCCGCCGGCGAGAAGCGGGCGGTGGCGGCGATGCAGCAGGCGATCTCCAGCCCGCTGCTCGAGGACGTCTCGATCGATGGCGCAACTGGGTTGCTGATCAACATCACCGGCGGCCGCGACATGACGCTTCAGGAGGTCAACGAAGCGCTCACGCTCGTGCACGACGCGGCCGATGCGGAGGCGGAAATCATCTTTGGCTCGCTGATCGACGACGGGGTCCAAGACGAGATCAAGATCACCATTATCGCCACCGGTTTCGGCCACCGGGACGTGAAGCACCGTCCGTCGGTGGCGCATCAGCAGGCGGTGCAGGCCGCTCGGCCGGGACCGCCTCCGGTGGCCCGCGAAGAAGTGCCCGCCCCCGTTTCGGCAAAGCTTGCCGCTCGCAGCAGCGCCGCGTCGGAGGCCAGGCTCTCCCCGAGCGCGCGATCCATTCCGCGGGACCCGAGTCTTCCCGTGGACGAAGATCAATTCGACATTCCGACCTTCCTGCGAAGGCACGGCCAAAGCGATCATCGCTGACCGGCAGAGAACCTGCGTTCGCCGCACCGGCTCAACGCGGCCCGGCCGCCGAAGCGCTGCAAGCGACAAAGAGCTTGTTGCCCAATTGCTACCCTCCGACGGGCCACGAGCCTCGGTACTTGAACATTCGCTGGCGATGGGTGCTCCCGTCGAGAGCGGCAAAGAGAAAGCCGCGGAACACCATCCCCAGATGGAAGACCGCGCCCTGCAGCACCGCGGTTGCGATCAGCCCAGGCAATCCAACGTAGGAGAGGTCCGGAATCCACCAGAGCGCGAGCAGGAAGGGCGCGCTGGGCACCAACCACTCGATCCAGTGCTGCTGAAGAAATGAAATGCTCCGCTGGATCGTGGCGAGGCCTCCATAAGTACCGCGTTGGTAGATCGCTTCCGGTGCAGCGCTGAGCAGAATGAGAGCAATCAAGAAAAGTCCAAACATCAGATAGCCAGCGTTCGGATTCCCGCGCAGCAACATGCCCACCAGCATTTGCGCGACCCACAGGACGAATGACAGGTTGACGATCGACCAAAAGTAGGCGCCGGTGCTGCGCCCCATCTCCGCCAACGTCACCCGGGAGTGCGAGACGATCTCGCCCACGAAATAGAGGTAGCAGCTGAAGAGCGCGGCCATGAGAAGGGTCTGAAGAATCCCGCCGATGAGCCCGAGAGCCGAGCCGCCGAATAGAGCAGCCAGGAGCGCGATCGATTCGCGCCAGGCGAGGTAGAGTCCCCCCGGCAACAACAGCGTCCAGGCGTTCTTCTTTAGACCGTTGATCGCCTGGGTGAGGCACTCTGCATAAAGCCTCGCGTAGACCACCAGCACTTTCATGAGCAACCCTTTTAGCTGATGCGCCGTCGCGACCCGAGCGAGATTGCCATTACTCGCGGCGCAGGCGGGAAAGATAGTGCCCCGTCCGATGAGTCAGCTCGCCCGTCTTCTCCAGCAGCGAATCAAGCTCTCGATAGGCATCTTCGGCAGAGGTCGGATCCCCTCCCGGTCCCGATGAGCGCAACCGATTGAGCAGTGCCAACACCTTGAGCAGGTGCTGATGCGCGAGCAGCAGATCCCGGCCGGCGCAGCTGCCTTCTGCGGAGAAGATCAGCCCGGTCGTGTAGAGGCGACCGATCGACCGGCGGTTCGACTCCAAAGCCTGCGAGATCCTCTTCTGGTAGGCGAGGAGCCGCCGCTGAGCGCGCAGCTTGGCAAGCTGGATTACCACGCCTGATTCAGTAGCCGCCTTTCCCACGAGCGCAGGGTACGCCACCCCTTGTGACGAGTGCAACGACGCCTGCAATTTGCTGCGGTTGACTGCGGCGTTCCCGCTTGCCACGGCCGAGCGCCATCGCTAGGTTGCCGGACCTTCTGCACCAGCTCCGACTCTAATGTTCACCAAGCTGCTGATTGCGAACCGGGCAGAGATTGCGCGGCGGATCAATGCGGTCGCACAACCGATGGGGATCTCGACGGTAGCGGTCTACTCGGACGCCGACGCCGACTTGCCCTTCGTTCGGGAGGCGAGCGAGGCGGTGCGAATCGGTCCCGCGCCGGCCAAGGACAGCTATCTGAACGTCGGGGCGATCCTCGACGCCGCGGAAAAAACGGGCGCGCAAGCCGTCCATCCCGGCTATGGGTTTCTCTCTGAAAGCGCGGAGTTCGCCCGAGCCTGCAGCGCGGCAGGCCTGGTGTTCGTGGGCCCGCCGCCGGACGCCATGGCGAAGATGAAGGATAAGAGCGAAGCCCGCCGCATCGTTCGCGCAGCAGGCGTCCCAGTGGTCCCGGGCAGCGAAGGGATCGTGCCGAGCGCCTCTGCCGCGGTCGAGGAGGCCGAGCGCATTGGCTTTCCAGTGCTCTGCAAGGCCGCTGGGGGTGGCGGCGGGATCGGGATGGCCGTGGCCCGCGACCGGGGTGAGGTCGAGAAGGTTTTCCGGCAATGCACCGACCGGGCGCGGGCAGCGTTCGGCCGGGAAGGCGTGTACCTGGAGCGCTACTTCGATGCGCCCCGTCACATCGAAGTCCAGATCCTCGGTGACCGCCGCGGGCACCTCATTCACGGCCTGGAGCGCGAGTGCTCGATTCAGCGCCGCCATCAGAAGGTCCTGGAGGAGGCGCCTTCGCCGCTTTTCGCCGGTGGAGCGAACAGCGGCCTGGCAAGCGAGATGTTTGAGGCCGCGCTCGCGGCCGCCAAGGCCTTCGGCTACGCCAATGCCGGGACGGTGGAGTTCCTTTATGCCAACGGTGCTTTCTACTTCATCGAGATGAACGCCCGCCTCCAAGTGGAGCATCCCATCACCGAGATCACCACCGGCCTGGATCTGATCGGCTGGCAACTGAGAATTGCCTCCGGAGCCGAACTGTCGATCGAGCAAAGTGATGTCCGCCGGAAAGGAGCGGCAATCGAGTTTCGAATCTACGCGGAGGACCCGCTGCGCTTTCTGCCTTCGCCGGGGACGTTGAAGCGCTTGGTGCTGCCCGTTGGAGAGGGCGTGCGCGTCGATGCCGGTTACCGAGAGTCGAACGTGGTGACGCCGTACTACGATCCGATGATCGCCAAGCTCATCGTGTCGGGATCCACGAGGGACGAAGCCATCGAACGCTCGGCGCGGGCGCTGAGCTCATTTATGGTCGAGGGAATCAAGACTAATATCCCGCTTCACCTTCGGATCGTGCACGATCCCGGCTTCAGATCCGGCGCCGTGGACACGTCCTTCTTGGAGCATCTGGGCAAGCCGTCGAGCAGCTCATGAGCTGATTGAAGAGGAGTGGAAATGGCAGAAGTCTCGGCGCACATCACCGGCACTGTGTGGAAGATCGAGGTTGCGGTGGGCCAGCAAGTCTCGGCGGGAGACACGCTGCTCATCTTGGAGTCGATGAAGATGGAGATGCCGGTCGAAGCGCCCGAAAGCGGCAAGGTGATCGAGATCCGATGCGCCGAGGCCCAGCCGGTCAGCGAGGGGGACGTGCTCGTTGTTCTCGGCTGACCTTCAATCCGGAGCTGCGCGCGGGCCGTCGGCTGTCGCGCTTTCTACTCGTTGCTCGACTTGCGGGTTTCGTACTGATCCAAAAGGAGCTTCACCTTGGGCGCCTCCGGATCGTTGGGGGCGAGCTGGACGAAGCGGCGGTAGTGCTGCGCCCCGAGCTCGGGCTCCCTCAGCTTTGCATACGTCGACCCGAGCACCATGTGGCACTTGGCAAACGACGGATCGACTCTCAGGCACTGGTTCAAGGTGTTCGCGGCGTCCGTGAACTGGCCTTTGCGGTAAAGACTCGTTCCTTGGTCGAACAGCTTCTGGGCATCCGCGTCCGCGGGTGGCGAAGCGTGCACCTCGGCGGCGTCGAGGTTCGCGGATTTGCTCGCCTGGGCGACTTTGACATCTTTGTCCTTCTTCCGGGTTGGTGCGCGCCGAGCCGCTTCCGCGCGGGTCTTGAGCTGCTCGCGCTCTTTGGCGAAGGCGACGGTTCCGGTCGCTTCCTCGAGCAGTCGAAGCGTCTCGTCGACCTTGCCCGCGCTCAGGCTCTTTTGCGCCTGGGCAATCTTTTTCTTGGCCGCGAGCTCCGTGTTTGCCCGGGCGAGCGGTTGGTCCACCTCGCTAGGGCGCGAGCCATCTGAGTTCTTGATTGGCTCCAAGATGTCGATCGCCTTTTGAAAATCTTTCCGCGCCATCGCCGAGTTGGCCGACCGCAGCTTCGCATCCAGCTGAGGCGGCGGCGAAGGCGCAGGCTCCTTGCGCACGGGCGCTGGGGGCGTTGCGGGCTCCTTCGCGAGATTGACATCCGCCTGCTGCGTCGCTTGAGCCGCAGGCGGCGCAGCTGCGACCGGTTCCTCTTTCGGCGCACTGGGCGGATTCGCAGCGACCAGCGGGGAGCCCGACGTCCCGATTAGCCAGTAGGCGGCGGAGCCACCCGCAACGAGCAACAGCAACGCCGCGATCAACCAACCGCGCCTCGGCGATCGGCTGCTCCCCACGTCCAGCGAGTCGGAGATCTCGTCGTCGTCTGGGGTGACGAACCTCAGCTTGACCTCCCCCAGCTCGAGCAGGTCTCCGTTGCGAAGCCTTGCCTTTCCAAACGCTTCGCCGTTGACGAACATGCCGTTCGAGGATTCAAGATCGACGATTTGCCACTCGCCCGACGGGTCGCGCAGCAGCCGCGCGTGAGTTCCGGAGAGCGACGGGTGGTCGAGCACAATGTCGTTCTCGCGAGAGCGGCCGATCTTGAGATCGTTGCGAGCGCACGCAAATTCCTGGCCGGCGAGCTCGGTGTTCAGCACGGCGAGCGTCGCCAGTGCTGTCGCGCCGAGCTCGGCAGGAGGAGGCTCGTCAAAAGCCAGCACGGGCGGCGGCTTGTCCGGATGAGCCGTCACCGGCTGAACCGCAGCTACTGGCGAGAGCACCGGCACGGCCGGCCCCGGCCGGACGGTTTCCGGACGCTGATCGGGCTCGGTGGACATCTCTGTCCCGACCCGAGGCGCAGTCGTGCTTTGCACCGCGGCATCCAGCGCGGCCAGTGGCGGCCTTTCCAGCTCGCGGGTAGGTGTGCGGTCTTGTGTCTGAACCGAATCATCGTCGATCGCCAGCTGGTAATCGCCGATTTGGACTCGATCTCCGCCGCGAAGCGGTGCGACACCTTCGATCCGCTCGCCGTTGACCCGAACGCCGTTGTAACTGCCCAGATCCTCCACCATGATCGCCCCGTTCTGGCGAAGGAGCCGCGCATGATGGCGGGACACGTTCCGTTCGGTCAGCCGGATGGTGTTCCCCTCCTGGCGGCCAATGGTGATTTCTTGGCGAATGAAGGGGACGACCGTCCGGCGGCCCTCGTCGTCCACGATGATCAACTTCAGCAAGGCGGCACCCGGCGGAAAGTTTACAGCAATGAGCTAACGGGGGTGAACAAGGGGATATTCTCTTTGAAGAAAACAGGAAGTTACGCTCTTTGAGCCCCCCTCTCACACTCCGGATGGTGTCCGGCGACGAGCACGTGGACCTTCACGAGTTCGAAACCCGTGCACGGCGCGGAGAAATTTCGCCCGAGTGCCTGGTCAGATTTCCTCCGGTGACTGGCGAACACTTCGTGGCTGCCCGAGAGCTGAGCCTCTACCGGGCGTTTCACGAGCCGAAGAGAGCGCTGTTCGCCAGGACTTTTCGCCTGGGTCGGTTTCCGTGGCTGACCGCGGGCGTGATCCTGCTCAACATCGCCGTCTACGCCTTCACCGCGCGCCAGGGACCGCTGGACATCGACGCCATGGTGCGCTTCGGCGCCAAAGTGGGTCCGCTGATCATCGACGTGGGACAGTTCTGGCGCCTGCTGACCGCAAACTTCCTTCACCGGGACGCCCTGCACCTCGCCCTGAACATGTTCGTCCTCTTCAATGTCGGCGGCGCGCTGGAGAACGCCTATCGCTCGCTCGATTATTTGGCGCTTTTGCTCTTTTCAGGCTTGGCGACGATGTCCGTGTCCCTGCTGCTGTCCGATGCGATCAGCGTGGGAGCCTCGGGGATGGTCTACGGCTGCCTCGGCGGAGTCGTGGTGTTCGGGCTCAAGTATCGCACTCTGCTGCCGGCGCGGTATCGGCGAATTCTCGGAGAAGCGGCAATTCCGACGGTGCTCGTTTTTCTGTGGATCGGCTGGACGTCCTCCGGAGTGGATAACTCCGCGCATCTGGGGGGTCTGGTCGCCGGAGTTGCGATCGGGGCGTTCCTTCGGCCGAAGCTGATGGTCGACGATACCCGCTCCCGTTGGTGGATCCTTCCTCGCGCCATGGCGGTTGCCTTGCTGTTGGCGGCGCCGATCGCCGCCGGTTCGCTGCTGCGCCGGATGCCGCCGCTTCGCACCGAGCGCGACGACGGCTTCGGCATCTCCATTCAGCTCCCCCGCGACTGGCGGCGCGGCGCCAATCGGCTGGGCCAGCTCGCCTATTACAATGGCTTGCCGGGGCTCGGCCGCGCGACTTTTGCCGCCGAGGCGATCGCTCTCGATCAGTCGTTCGACGTTGCCGAGCAGGCGCAGAAGTTCATTCGCGAGAGCTTGCGGCAGCAATCGCTCGGGCCGGAGGTGGTGAGGGTGAATGCCTCGGCCGCCGTGCCGACGCGGATCGCCGATCGCGATGCGCTCCGGGTGGAGGCAAGCTTCGAGGAACCATCGGGCGTCACGCAGCTGGTCGCCTACTTTGTCCGGCGCGGAGAGCTCATCTATCAGCTCGTCTTCACCCACCCGGCCGCATTCCCTCAGTACGCGGCAGTGGTTCAGCGAATGGTGCAGGCCTTGAGGTTCGACGAGCCGCGCGAGTTGCGAGAAGCGCGCGCCCGAGCGCTGCTGTTTCCCGGCGCGCCCTGGGCCTCGGCCACGCTGGGCACTGCGCTGCGGCAGCTGGGGGATCCGGCCGCGGCGATTGAGGCACTGCGGTCAGCGGTCCGCCAGCAGCCGACTTCCGCGCTCTTTCGCGCACAGCTTGCTCTGGCGTTGCTTCAGGCAGGCGAGCTGAAGGAAGCTTGCGCCGCTTCAGCGCAGGCAGTCAGGGAATCGCCCAAGGACCCCCAAGCATTGGAAGCCGACGCGCGCTGCGAGCTTGCCCGAGGCGATCCCAACCGAGCGCTGGACCGCCTGCGTTCGGCGCGAATGCTGGCGCCCTCGGACGATCGACTGCGGAGAGCGGAAGAGGCCCTTCGGGCAGCGTTGGCCGCGCACCAGAAGTAGAGTCCCGGCGTCGCTTCGGCTACAGGCTCACCTCCCCGGACAAGTGTGTTCGTTTCTGTGCAGCGTGATCTCGAAGCGATGCAGAAAAGCGTTGTATGGTGTGGCTCTGCCGCGGTCAGGAGGCTGTCGGAACTGGTGACGACCGAAGTCGAGCAAGCGCAAGCCGCGCCCAAGGAAAGCTTCACCGATGCCATCTTTGGGGCGGCCTTTTTCGAAGCAGGTGCGGCAAAGCTCCGGGCGTCGACCAGCCGCGGGCTGAGCGCGATCGGGCGAGGGATCGACGCCGTCCTGCGCCTTCCCGCCGAGTATCGCGTCGCGGGAACGGTAGCGCTGTTCGCCGCGTTGCTCTTCATCCCCTACCTCGGCGCCGTTGGGCTGTGGGATTGCTGGGAGACCCACTACGGCGAGGTCGCGCGGTCGATGATCCAGCGCAACGACTACCTCTATCCGTATTGGGAGAGCGCGCCGTTTTTCTCCAAGCCTCCGCTGACGATGTGGATCCAGGCGCTGGGAATGCAGATCGTCGCCACCAATCGCACCGATGGGGCGCTCGGCATTTACACCGAGTGGGGCATGCGGCTCCCCTTCGCGCTTTGGTCCATCCTCGGGCTGGCGCTGCTCTCGTACGCGCTGTGCCGCTTAGTGAATCGCCGCGTCGCGCTCGCGACCGGATTCGTGCTGGCAACGATGCCGCTCTATTTCCTAGTCACCCGCCAATCGGTGACCGACACCCCGCTGGTTGCGGCGATGACCTGCGCGCTCGCCTGCGGGCTGGTGGGCCAGCTCGACGGCGAAACCAAGCACCGAGCAGCCTGGTGGTATGCGTTCTATTTCTTTTGCGGGCTCGCAACGTTGGCGAAGGAATCGCTCGGCATCCTGGTGCCTGCCATCTTCGCCGTGTTCCTGGTGCTCTGCGTCGTCCCTTACGACGCGAAGAGCTGGGAGGAGCACTTCCTCTGGCTCATCTCGAAGGACTTTCGCCAAGACGTTGAGGCCGGTCGCCGGCCGATGCCGGCGCTGTGGGACCAGTTCTTCAAGATGCGCCTGGGGAGCGGCCTGCTGGTGTTCGCTGCCGTTGCTCTGCCTTGGTACGTCGCCATGCTGCTCACGGCGGACGGGGTGGATGATGAAGGCAAGACGTTCCTGGCGAGGCTCATCCACGACAACTTCAACCGGCTCGCCGTAGGCGTGCACACCACTACGCCCGGCGGCACGTTCATCTATTTCATCGAGCAAGGCGGGTTGGGAACCTTTCCCTGGGTGGCGCTGATTCCCGGCGCACTGGCGGGGGCCGCTCGATTTCGGCCGCGGTCGGGGAGCAGGGTTGATTACGTCGGAATCATCGCTTCGATCTGGAGCGCCGGCGTGTTCCTTCTCGTGGCCCTGTCGGCGACGAAATTCCACCACTACTTGCTCCCCGCCCTTCCGGGGTTGGCGATCCTGGTCGCTCTGTTCATCGACCGATTGTGGGAGGACGGAATCCCGGCGCACGCGATGAGCCTGGTGTTCGGCTTGGTGCTCTTCATCCTCGTCGGCAAGGACCTTTCCAACAATCCCAAAAACTTCACCGACCTGTTCGTCTACAACTACGACCGCCCGTATCCTTTCGAGATGGTGCAAAGACCGATTTCGCTGTTCGGCTCGCGCGGTCTTTGGGCGGGGGATCTGCTGGCTCTGGTTCTGATTGGAACGGGTGCCTACTTGCTTCTCGAGACGTTCGCCGCGAAGGGCAGGGTGGTCTACTCGCGAGCGCTGGCGCTTTTGCTCGGCCTGGTCGGCACCGCGATTCTGCTGGCCACCGCAACACGCGGGCGGATTTCGGCGATGCTTTTCATCGGGCTCGCGCTGGCGCTCGTCGCTCTCTACCTTGGGTGGGAGCTCGGAAGAGCGGAGAAGTCGCAGAGGGGCCTGTTGCTTCTGAGCAGTGGCGCGGTTGGGCTGGCTGCCTTGGTTTTTGTGGCCCAGGGAGTTCGCTCGCAGAATTTCGATCCGCTCCTTCCGAATCTGCTTCAGGGAATGAACATCAAAACGGCGCTGGGGTTCGCCTTCGCCGTCGCGGGAACGCTTTGCGCCGTGGCGGCGCTGATGCGCTCGCGCGTCCTGCTCTTCGGAAGCTTCTGGGCGCTCGCCTTTGCATTCGCGCTTTGGTTCAACTGGTCGCACTGGGTAGACCTGTCCCACCACTGGACCCAGCGCGATCTGTTCTGGCGCTACTACTCTCAGCGGAAGCCCGACGAGCCGATCGCCGCATTCATGATGAACTGGCGCGGCGAAACCTTCTATTCGAAGAATACCGTCAAGCAGATCAAGGAAAGCCCCAGGCTGACTCAATACGCGTCGTTGCCCGGTCGGAAGTGGGCGCTGGTGGAGCACAATCGCCTTCAGATCCTCAAGAACGCGGTTGGACCGGAGAAGACGGTCAACACGATCGATCGCGACCTCAACAACAAGTTCGTCCTGGTTACGTTCGAGTGAGCGCGATCGACGTTTCCGCCTTGACCAAGCGATTTGGTCAGAGAGCGGCGCTCGACAGAGTGACGTTCGAGGTCCATTCCGGCGAGGTCTTCGGCCTCTTGGGACCGAACGGCGCCGGAAAGACAACCACCGTCCGGATCCTCACCGGCTTGCTCTCTCCAACCGAAGGCGAGGCGACGGTTTGCGGCCTGTCTGTCCGGGACGGCGGCGAGTCGCTGCGGCGGTCGGTCGGCCTGCTGACCGAGAATCCCGGTCTCTACGATCGATTGACCGCGCGAGAGAACCTCCTCTTCTTCATCAAGCTCAATGAGTTGGAGCCGAGCGCGGCGTGGATGCGAGCCGCAAGCTACCTGGCCCGATTCGGGCTCGCCGGGCGCGAAGACGAACCCTGCGGCAGCTATTCGAAAGGCATGCGTCAGAAGCTGGCCATCGTTCGGGCAATCGTTCATCAACCGAAGATCCTCTTTCTCGACGAGCCGACCTCCGGATTGGATCCGGAGGCGGCGCGAACCGTTCGCGATGCGATCGCTGAGCTTGCGGCCGACGGGAGTACCATCGTGCTGTGCTCGCACAATCTATTTGAGGTGGAGCAACTGTGCCGCCGAGTGGCGGTGATCAAGACTAAGCTGCTCGCGGTCGCCACCATCGATTCCTTGCGCAAGGCGGATCCGGTCCTTGAAATTCATCTCGCCGGAGATCCCGCGCGCTTCTCGTCCGCGGTCGCGTCGCTGCCGTTTGTGCCCGAGGTATCGGTGAGCGACAGCGCGCTGCGCGTCCATCTGCAGCGAGAAGATCAAGCCCCGGATGTCATCTCCTGCCTCGCCTCCGCCGGAGCGCGGATCTACTCCGCGGTGCCAACACACACGCCGTTCGAGCAGGTCTACCTCGATCTGATCCGCCAGCAAGAGGTGGGCTGATGGCCTTTCATCCGCGGCGTGCCGTCGCCGTCTTCTGGAAGGATTTTCTCGATCTGCGAAAGAACAAGGGACTGCTCTGGACAATGGCCGCGCTGCCGGCGGTGCTGGTCTTAGTCCCGGTGGGCATCGTCTACGGCTATGCTCACGACCCGGGCGATCCATCCCTGCGCACGATGGCGCTCTTTTATGATCCGCACGTTCAGCTGAGCGTCAACGCGGCGCGGTTTTTGATCGACAAGACATTGACCGACTGGTTCGGGCTGTACCTGATCATGCCCGTCTTCGTCCCGATCTTCATTTCCTCTCAGAGCGTCGCCGGCGAGAAGGAGCGCAGAACGCTGGAGCCACTCTTGGCATCGCCGGTGACCGCTGCCGAAATCTTAGCCGGCAAGAGCGTCGCGTCCCTGGTTCCGGCGGTCGCTCTAAGCGTGCTGGCATTCATCTTGCTGTGCGTGCTCGTCGATGCCGTGGCCTGGCCATTCACCCATGAGCTTCTACTGCCAAACCAGATGTGGCTGTTTGGCGTGCTGGTGATTGCTCCCTTATTCGCATTTTTTGGGAATGGCGTTGCGGTCCTTGTTTCCGCGCGCGTTGCGGAAGCGAGGATGGCACAGCAACTCTCGGGCCTGGTGACCCTCCCGCTCATCGGCCTGGTCGGCGGACAGCTGGCGGGGCTGCTGAAGGCAGGCACGGTCTATTACGCCGTCGAAGGAGGCGTCGTTTTGCTGCTCGACGCCGCGCTGATTGTCGCCACCGTCCGGCTGTTCGATCGAGAGCGGTTGATCAGCCGTTGGGTATAGCCGGCGTGTTTCGTTGCAATACGGCCCGGACCCGAGCACCATTCCCTCCCCATGCGGACCGTCCGTAGGGCTGCACTGGCTGGAGCCTTCTACCCGTCCAACGCGGCTCGCCTGTCAACCACAGTCGACGAGCTGATGTCCGCGGTGGAGATCTCCGGTGAATCGCTACCGCTCAAGGCGGCGATCGTGCCGCACGCAGGCTACGTCTATTCCGGCGCGGTCGCCGCCAGTACGTACGCGCGGCTTCGCGCGGCACAAGATCGGATTCGCCGCGCGGTGATCCTCGGACCTTCGCATTTTGCTCGGGTGAACGGCCTTGCCGTCGGCAAATTCGAAGCCATGCAAACTCCCCTCGGGGAGGTGGCGATCGATGTGGAATCCGTGAAGCGCGCGTGTGAGCTCCCCCAGGTGCTGGAGAGCGCCGAGGCTCATTCCCGCGAGCACTCGCTCGAAGTGCAGCTTCCCTTCCTGCAGCGGGCGCTGAGGGAGTTCACCGTTGTTCCATTGGCGGTCGGCGATGCGGATCCCGAAGCGGTGGCTGAGGTGATCATCGCCCTCTGGGGAGGCGAGGACACCGTCATCCTGGTCAGCTCCGACCTTTCTCACTACCTACCCTACGAGCTGGCCTCGAAAGCGGATCGCCGCACCGCGGGCCGAGTGCTCGAGCTTCGCCCGACGCTCATCCCAAACGACGACGCCTGCGGAGCCACCGCGATCAACGGCCTATTGCTCGCAGCAGCGAAGAAGGGACTGCGACCGGCGCTTCTGGACCTTCGGAATTCCGGAGATACTGCCGGTCCGCGGTCCGAAGTGGTGGGCTACGGCTCCTTCGCATTCTACGAGGGCCGCAATGCCGCTTGAGGCGCATCCGGCGCGCTGGTGGCACGCGCTTGAGGACGGCCGCATCCAGTGCGACCTCTGCCCGCGGGACTGCAAGCTGCACGAGGGCCAACGCGGATTTTGTTTCGTTCGCCAGCGCGACGGCGATCGGATGGTGCTCACCACCTACGGGCGCTCTTCCGGTTTCTGCGTCGACCCAATCGAGAAAAAGCCGCTCAATCACTTTTACCCGGGCTCGAGCGTCCTTTCGTTCGGCACCGCCGGATGTAATCTGGGCTGCCGTTTTTGCCAGAACTGGGACATCTCCAAGTCCCGCCAGGTCGATCGGTTGGCCGACGAGGCAAGCCCCGAAGCGATCGCCGCGGAAGCCGTAGCGCGCGGCTGCAGAAGCGTGGCGTTCACCTACAACGACCCGGTGATCTTCGCCGAATACGCGATGGATGTGGCCGATGCTTGCCGAGAGCGAGGAATCCGATCGGTCGCAGTGACTGCCGGCTACATCCACGAGGCTCCGCGCCGCGAGTTCTACTCGAAAATGGATGCAGCCAACGTCGACCTCAAGGCGTTCACCGAGGACTTCTACCAGAACGTCACCTTTGCACACTTGCAGCCGGTTCTCGACACGCTCGAGTACTTGACGCGCGAGACGAGTGTCTGGTTGGAGGTCACCACGCTTCTGATTCCAGGGCACAACGATTCGGACCAGGAGGTCGCCGCGCTAAGCGAGTGGGTGATGGAACATCTAGGTCCAGACGTTCCGCTTCACTTCACCGCCTTCCACCCCGATTTCAAGATGCTGCAGGTGCCGGCCACGCCTGCTACGACGGTGAAGCGCGCGCGAAGAATCGCCCTGGAATGTGGGCTGCGCTACGTCTACACGGGAAATGTCCACGACCTCGAGGGCGGAACGACGCGCTGCCCAATTTGCGCCGCCGACTTGGTTGCCCGCGATTGGTACGAGATTCGAAAACTCCGCCTGGCGTCGAACGGCTGTTGCGCAAGCTGCGGGGCGCGAATCCCTGGTCATTTCGACGAGCGCGTCGAAAGCTTCGGCCGCCGCAGGATTCCGGTATCGATGCATCGAGCGTAGGAGCGCCTACCTGGCAAAGACACAATGAAAATGGCATCCTCGAAGGTGACCCAGGGTGCGAAAAGTCCCGTCAAGCAATGGAGCAGCGGTTGGGGCGTAGCGCCTGTGACCAGGTGCAAGTGTCCCGGCGCGAAGGAGCCTAGGAGCCGATGAGCATCTTCCAAACAATCAAGGATGAATCGAAGCGGAACTTCATCGCGCGCGCGGACGAAGCGAAGGACGACATCATCTACAAGTATCCCGAGCACAACATCCGGATGATGACCCAGCTGACGGTTGCGTCGGATGAGATCGCGCTTTTCGTCAAGGACGGCAAGGTGGAGGGGAAGCTCGGGCCGGGCCGCCACAACTTGGATACCAACAACGTGCCATTCGTCTCCCGGCTGTTGGAGAAGTTCACCGGTGGCAATCTGTTCGTCGCCGAGGTGTTCTTCGTCAGCGTGCGCGAGTTCGCCGGCGTCAAATTCGGCGGACCGATCGGCGACGTGCGCGATCCAGAGACCGGTCTTGGGATCGGCACCATGGTTTACGGCGACTTCTCGATCAAGGTGACCGACCCCGAGCGGCTGGTCATCGGTCTGGTGGGAATGCGCAGCGCGGGCAACGAGGAATTTCTCGGATGGTTCAAGAACCAGGTGCTGAAGGTGATCCGCGATCGCATTGCCGAGCTTCTGGTGAAGAAGAAGTGGCCGCTCTTGGATGTGACCTCCGGGGCCTACACCGAAGAGATTGAGACCGAAGTGCTCGGCGGCGTGAAGGTCCACGTCGATCCTTACGGCGTGCAGGTGGTCCGGATGGGCAACTTCAATATCAGCATCAAAGAGGAGGACGAGATCACGCTGAAGAAGCTGTCCAAGGACGTGGCGTACACGCGCCTCGCCGGCGGATTTCAGAACTACGCCCAGGGCCAGGCGATGCTCGGCGCCGCCGAAGGGATGGCCAAGGGAGGGGACGGCGGAGGGGCAGCCCTTCAAGGATTGGGTCTGGGCGTCGGCTTCAACATGGCCAACACTTTCGCGAATCAGCGCGCGCAGGGCGCGGCGGGCTCGCCGATGCAGGCCTCAATGGCGACGTGTCCAAAGTGCGGCGCGCAATCGAGCGGGAAGTTCTGCTCCAATTGCGGCCAGGCGCTCGCCCCGGCAGTCGCAAAGTGTCCAAGCTGCGGCGGAGACCTGTCTCCGGGCGCGAAGTTCTGCCCGGCGTGCGGAAAACCCGCCGTTCTTTGAGCGGGGCTGCTCGGCTGTGCAGCAGCTCTGGGCACTGCTCTAGTTGCCAGGGCGCTGCTAAGTTTGGCTGAGGTCCTGGTTCAAAGATGGTCTTGAGCATTCTCTCCCGCTTTACCTACCTCGGGCTCTTCGCGCTGCTGATCGCCGCCGGGCTCGGCATTCCATTCCCCGAAGACATCACCTTATTGACCGGCGGATATTTGGCTCGTCAGGGAGTGACCTCCCTCTGGCCGACGCTGGCGGTCGGCTACGTGGGCGTCGTGATAGGCGACCTGCTCATCTTCAGGGTGGGGCGCCGCCTCAAGCAGGGCGTCTATACGCATCCGCGACTCGGGAAGTTGCTCACGCCGAAGCGCCGCCAATGGATAGAGGGACACTTCCGCAAGCGCGGCATTTTGACCGTGGTGATCGCCCGGCACGCCGCGGGTCTTCGCGCCCCGACGTTTCTCATCGCCGGCACGAGCGACATGCCCACCTGGAAATTTGTCCTGGCGGATGCGTTCAGCTCCATCATCACCGTCCCCGCGGTGACCTATCTTGGTTATTTATTCGCCGATAACCTGGAGAAGGCACGCGATCAGATTCATCGAATCGACCTGTGGGCCTTGGGTGTCCTGCTCCTGATGGGACTTTCGGTTTTTGTCTACCGGGTGCTGCAGCGGCGGCGGGCAGTGGTCGAGCCAGCGAGCAAAGAGCTGCGATCGAGCTGACTCAATAGCCGTTGGCCACAGGCAATTCCGCCGTTTCCGCTTCCGCGCGAGTTTCCGCCGGGCCTGAGCACGCCGCGGCGAAGCTGCGCAAAAGCTCATCGGTGCTGGTCGCCGCATCCACTGAGGTGGCGATCTCCTGAGGGTACAGAGCGCCGCCTTTGGACCAAAGCTCCCGGAGCAGATCGCCGGCGCGCGGGCTTCGCCACCACGAGGCTCCGAAGCGCTTCTTGAGAGTTTGCTGCAGCTGACGGGCGATCAGCCAGGCGCGAAGGTCATCGGCCGGCTGATAGAGTTCGTCTCGATCGACGACGTAGCGAGCGTCGTCTTCGGTGGTGATCGCCAACCCATAGGCGCGCGACATGATGCGGTGGTACACGGCGCGGGCATCCGGCTCCTCCCCGCGGTGCACCGCCACGTCGTAGAGTAGCTTTCCCGCGCGGCGGCGCACTTGGTAGAGGCGATGCGCGTGTGCCACCATCAATTGGCTTTGCAGCTTTTGACCGGTGAGGCTTGCATTCTGTTGGAGCCACTCGGGATCCTCGACCAGCTGCTCGAAGAGAATGGCGAAGGCCTGAGCCACCGCGCCGCTGCCCAATCGCGTTAGCTCGAAGCGCAGGTCGGGCTTGAATCCGGCGCGTCCGGCCGGATAGGCCTGGTCGGGATCCTTCATGGAGGCGAAGCGCAGCGCCAGCCCCAGCTCGTGAAGCAGCGCAGCCTGATCCCGCGCGCCCCCGGTTGGCTTCAGCGAAACCCGGACATCCCCTGGAATCGCCACCGAGACGGTGAGCGGCCGCGGATTTTTGTAGGTGAGCTCTCTCAAGTCGAGCCTGATGTTCTTCATTGCGCTCAGTTCGAATCCCAGGCCCTTCAACGTGGATTGCGCTCGCGACAACAGCTCGTCCTTGGGAAAGAAGAACTGCATGTTCTGCGGTTTGAAAAGCCGTGGAATATCTGCGCGGCGGAGCTTTTCGAACGGCGTATGCAACTCGCGCTGGGCCACCCGGTCCATCGCTTTGGCATATGCATTCTGGGTCAGCTCGAGCACCTGCTCGGCAAATTGCGCGATCTCATCCATGTTGCCGTAGCGGATGGCTTCACCGAAGGATTCGTACGACGGGTAGCCGAGCTCTTTGAGGAGCGCTTCCGCGCGCTCATCCTTGCGCCGCGCGAGCAGAGAAATCCGCTCCACCGCGCGGGTGGCACCCAAGTAAAGCGCTTGTCGCTTTTCCGGATCCTTTTCGACCGCCAGCAGGCGATCGAGGTCGCGATAGTGGTACTCCTTGCCGGCGGCGGTGAAGGTGAGAGACGCCTCCAGATTTGCAATCGCATCGCTTTGATCGACGAGCATCGCGGAGAGATGCTCCCCGACGAAGTACACGTGCAGGTAGGTCAACGCCCGCACTTCCAATGAGCCCCAGGCGTCTTTGGGGCACTGCGGCGGTTCGCCGCGCTCGACGGCAGTGCACTGATAGGCGGCGATCGAGGATTTTCGAAGCTGGTCGATCATTTGGATCGACACAGAGGAGAAGAGTTTGTCTTTTCCCTCGTATGTCTTGGCGATGTCGGCCGGCGTTCCTTCCGTCCAGTTCTTCCAAATCATCTCCTCTTGCTGAGCGAGCAGAGCTTCGGCTTGGCTCGCGAGGTCCTGCACCGCGTACCACAGCCTTCGATCGATTTGTTTCTGGGCCTCGCCGATTGGGGGCGGAGGGGCCTTTGGGCAAGCCAGGAGCAGCAGCAGGGCGGGCGTGAGAAGGAACCTTGGGCGCATGGGGACTAGCAATGTAGCTTTCCAGATCGCGATGCCCAACGCCAGACAACTGAGCGCCGCCAAGGCGCGGCAGGCAATGTACGCAGCCCTTCGCCAGCACCTGGCTTCGGAGGGATATTGCGAGGTCGAAACACCGGCGCTCGTCCCCGCGCCGGGGATGGAACCGCACATCGATGCGTTCAGCGCGGACTTCGTTCCCCAAATGGGCATCGGTCAATGTCGTCCGCTGTATCTAATCACCAGTCCAGAGTACGCGATGAAGCGCCTGCTCGCCGATGGGTCGGGCCCGATCTTTCAGATCTGCAAGGCGTTCCGGAACGGCGAAGTTTCGCCGACGCACAATCCCGAATTCGCGCTGCTGGAGCTGTATCGCCCGATGGCGGACTACCGGGGCATCATGTACGACCTCGAGCGCGCACTCGCGGCGTTGGAAGCGCAATTCCCGGACAGCCGACTCTTCCGCCGCCTTCCGTACGAGCGGGTGACGGTGCGGGAGGCCTTCCTGCGGGAGACGGGCATCGACCTTCAGAATTGCGAGGACGCTTCCGCATTGAGGCTCGCCGCGCAAGGCGCGGGACTTCCGGCCACGAAGGAGGAGAGCTTTCAAGATCTCTTCTTCCGGATCTTCCTCGAGCGCGTCGAGCCGACGCTCGGACGGGAAAGGCCGGCGTTTCTCATCGACTATCCTGCTTCGATGGCGGCGCTGGCGCGGGTTAAACCGGGCGATACGCGCGTCGCGGAGAGATTCGAGCTCTACGCCGGCGGCTTGGAGCTGGCGAACGGATTCTCAGAGCTTACCGATCCAGACGAGCAAAGGCGCAGGCTGCTCACAGAACAGGAAGCGCGCCGCGCCGCGGGCAAGCCGTCATATCCACTTGACGAAGCCTTTCTGGTGTCGCTCTCGAGAATGCCGCCTTCCGGCGGGGTGGCGGTGGGGCTGGATCGCGTGCTGATGCTCCTGCTCAGCGTAGCCGCGATCGAGGACGTCCTGCTCTTTCCGGCGCGGGACTTCGTTTGAGCGTCATCAATACTGAAGCAAGGAGAAGACGTCGTATCCCCCGAGCCGGCTGCGCCCTCCCAGGAAGGTGAGCTCGATCACGAATCCGAGGCCAACAACCTTGGCCGAAAGCAGCTCGGCGAGCTGCGTGCATGCGTGGGAGGTTCCGCCAGTGGCGAGCAGATCATCGACGATCACCACGCGCTGGTTCTTCTCGATCGCGTCGCGGTGGATCTCCAGCGTGTCCGTGCCGTATTCGAGCTGATAGGTGTAACTTGCGGTCGCCGCGGGAAGTTTTTTCGGCTTTCGAACCGGAACAAAGCCCGCGTTCAGCCGGTAGGCCAGCGCTGGTCCAAAGATAAAGCCTCGCGCCTCGATGCCGAGGACGAGGTCGACGCGCTGGTCGACGTAGCGCTCGGCGAGAGCATCGATCAGCGCTGCGAACCCGCGCTTGTCCTTGAGCAGAGTCGTAATGTCGTAGAAGAGGATTCCCTTCCTGGGGAAGTCCGGCACTTCGCGGATCAGCTTCTTCAACTCATCCTTGCTGATCGATTTGTTCATTGTCCCTCCAGGCTCTTGGCGCTCACCGCCACCAACCTTCCATTCTGCAGCGAAAGAATCGGACAATACGCGCCTACGAAGGCCCGGTCCCAAAAGACACGCATCCTCTGGTGTTCGCCCCAGTCGCTGAATCGGTAGTCGTAGACCATGGAGCGGATATAGCGAGGCGGTGAAGCTGGGAAGGGGTTTGTGTCGAGCAGCCGAAGGACCTCCGGGGTTCCCTCGAGCAGCCGCTGCTGAAACCGGATGAACCATGGATTGCGAGCGCAACTTCCCAGTGCGGCAAACCACATTTGCCAATCCAGGCGCGGCTGGTGGGGCGCGACGAACTGCGGGGACCTCTCCGGGTTCCCCGGCTTCCACTTGAACTCGTAGGCGTGCCAAATCCGGCCGTCTTCGCTGCCTTCGACAATAATTTCGGGTCGCTTGGTGGTCATGACGGCGAACAGACCGTAGCTGTTGATGCTGCGGAAGGGCTGGAGAACGCCGAGCAAATCTTCGATCGGCGATGGCAGGTCGCGCCGCCAGAATCTCATCTCGGCAACGCTCACCAGCACGAAGAAGACCGCCGCCACGGCGAACGCATTTCGGAAACCGCGCTGCAGCCGGGTCGGGGTTGGCACAGGTTCGGCTCCGATCGCCAAACGGCGAGGAAGAACCTTGGAAAGCGTCGCGTCGTCGAGGAGCAGCAGGCAAAGCGCGAGCGACAACAGATTGAAGAACCCGTAGTTGCCGGTGGCGGCAATCGCAATTTGCAAAAAGGCGATCGAAGCTGCGCCGAAGAGGCGGGCCCTCCGAGGGCCGAAAATCAAGAATGGCACAACCAGCTCGATGGCGAACATCACCACTGCCGACGCGGTCTGGAAGCCGTCGGGAAGCAAATTGACGTAGTAGCTGAGCGAGGTGGGCAGCGGCTGGGTCCAGTAGTGAAATCGCAGGGCAGTGAGCTCGCGCCAAGCCGCATCGCCGCTTGCCAGCTTCACTGCGCCCGACAAAAACATCAGCCTAAAAAGCAGCCAGCGCAAAAGCCAAAAGGCCAAGGGACTGGCGGCCGTCTCCGCGCGCCCGGGCAGCATCCGAGGGGAGGCCAAGAAGATCGCAAAGAAGGCTGTCTCCAAAAGCAGGTTGTCCCACTGGTACTGGAGGAACACGTCCCCAACAGAGACGAGCGACAGGTAGAGCATCCACAAGGCGAGAAGGACCCACCTGGGCGCGACGCCGAGAACGAGCAGCACGGACAGCGCCATCCCAAGAGCGCACACGCCGCGCAGGAAGCCATCGGCGAAGCTGAACCAGCAAAGCGTCGGAACTCTGAAATAGGCCTTCCATCCGAGCTGCTCATGGACCCACGGAAGAAGCTCGGACGCCGGAGAAATACCGCCGGCGCCGATCAGCCCATCGAGCTGAGGCCAGAGAGAGCTAAAGGCGATCAAGAACACCGCTCCGAGGACCGGGATGAAAAGCCTGCGCGAGAGTTGGTAGCCGGCAGAGGCGCCGACGCGATCAGCTGCAGGCACCGGCAACGCGCCCTGCGCTACAGCGGGCAAGCGAGCACCTTCGGCGCCCGGGACAGCACGGACAGATCCTCGAATTGGTACGCAGTCTCAACCCGCGGTACGGTTGTCCAATCCGACCTGATGAAAGAACGCCGACGGCATAAGCGGTTCAAGCGAAGGTACATGGTGCGCTTCGGTGAACGAGAGTTGTCGCACTCCGGCTTTACCTTCGACGTTTCCCGGGGAGGCGCCTTCATCGTCTCTCCGTACCGACCCGCATTGGATTCGCACCTCCACGTTCAGATATTTGTGGACAAGGAGACCTCCGTCTACTTCGAAGCGACGGTTCGGCGCCACAAGGTCATCCCTCCAGAGTTGAGGTCGGTGGACAAAGGGGGATTCGGCGTTCGTTTCCTGATGCCCGATGAAGTGCTGGCTAACATCCTGGTCGAATCCGGCAACCGACTGGAGGTCGTCTACGCCACCCCAGCGGAGCTGAAGATGGCTTACGACAAGGAATTCCGCCACGGCGGCGTCTTCGTGCCCACGGAGCGGGAGTTCGAGCGAGGCACCGACGTCAGTCTTGCCGTGCGCTTGGAGTTTGCGGCACAGACCTATGAGTTTGACGCCTCAGTGGTGCATGTCTGGCTCGATACTTCTCAGCCCGGCCCGCGCGGCGTCGGGCTGCTGGTCAAGGATCCAAGAGAGTTCGAGGGAACGCTTAAGCCCTATTTGGGCTAAAGCCATCCTTGCAATCAGGATGTGGATGGCGTTGGCGACGGCTCGAAGTTCACCCTGTGGTCGCGGCCGAGTAACCCAGCTCTCGAAGGATGGGTATCGATTCGATGAGATCGACGGTCAAATCGCTCCTCAGGATACCCGACGGGCGCGCGACAGGCTTGAATTGAAGAAGCTCGTCGGGCGTGCCGACGAGATCGATCCAGAAATCGTGCTTGGTGACCGGCAGCGGACCGGTCACGAGCTGGAGCGGGTGAAGAGTGGTCGCGATCGGCGTGCGTGCATCGACGAAGCCAAGCTCGCGACCGAGCGCGAACTCAAGATCGGAATAGCCGCCGCCCTTTCCAATCCTGCGCCCGTCTTTGTCCACCGCGACGGAACCGCAGATCACCAGATCGATGCGAGGCATGTCCCGCGGATGAACCGGTCGACCGAACCGAGCCGCGCCTTCGATCGTCACCGCGGCGGCGATCTGGGGAACGCGTCGCGGGTCGAGCTCCAGGAAACAGCGCGTTTCGCGGAGGCGAGGGACGGCCACGTAGATCGTCTTGCCTTCGCGCAGCGCCAGAGCGCGGAGCGGCTTCTGCGGTGAATCGGGATTGCACTTCAGCGTGCGTGCGCGCTGCCACTCCAGGGACGTGGCGAGCTTAGCCGCCGCTCCAGCTGCCCCTCGGAAGTTCGGAATTCGCCCCCGCGCTCCGGGAAAGAGCGCTGCCTTGGAGTCCTCGAGAGCTCGCCAGACCTTCTCTCGCCAACGTTGCTTGGATGCCTCCAGGACCGCCTTATCCGAGCCCCCCGGTGCTTCACCGCGCTTCATCATTGAAGCGCCCTAAGGACGAAGCACTTGAGATAGCGAGTCTCGGGAAGGCTGAGCAAGACTGGATGGTCCACGCTCGCGCCGCGCCTTTCCACGATCTGCAGACGCCGCTTCGCGTCCGCCGCCGCCGATTCCAAGATCTGTTCGAACAGCGCTTCTGAGACGTGGTGGGAGCAGCTGCAGGTGAGCAAGAACCCGCCGGGGCCGAGCAGCTGCATCGCTCGGAGGTTGATCTCCTTATACCCGCGCAAGGCAGCCTCGATGTCTCCCTTCTTGCGAGCGAACGACGGTGGATCGAGGACCACGGTGTCAAACTGCCGCCCGTCTTCCACCGCATCTCGCAGAAAGTCGAAGGCGTTCGCCAGGACCACTTCGACATTCTGGAGGCGGTTGAGCTCGGCATTTGCCTTCAAAAGGGCAACCGCGTGCTCGGAGATCTCGATCGCCGTCACTTGGGCCGCTCGAGTCGCCAGCTGAAGCGCAAAGCCACCGGAGTAGGCAAAACAGTCGAGCGCCTGGCCGAGAGCGTACGTCGTGCTGCGCAGATGATTGTCCTTTTGATCGAGGAAGCTCCCCGTCTTTTGGCCCTCGCGCAGATCGGCGCGCAGTCGCAGCGCTCCTTCGCTGTATTCGACGAAGGGTGGGATCTCCCCTCGCAACACTTCCTTCACCGGAGCCAATCCCTCAAGCGTGCGCACGCCCGCGTCGGACCGGTTCATCAGGCCCCGGGCGCCCCACGTTTCTACCAGCAGGTCTGCCAAGAGCTCCTTGCGATCTTCGGTGCCCTTCACCAGAAACTGCGCGCTCAAGTAGTCGCCGTACCGGTCGACGATTAGCCCCGGCAACAGGTCCGCTTCGCTGTAAATCGCGCGGTAGGTTTGCTCCAAAGGGTAGACCCGCTCCCTCAAAGCCTGCGCTTGGAGGATCCGGGCCCGGAAAAAATCCGCGTTCACAGGGACGTCTTGGTAGGTGAGCCAGCGAAGCGCGATCTTCGATTGCTTCGAATAGAACGCCTGGCCGACGAACCATCCGCGGTGATCGAGCACTCGAACGACTTCGCCGCCGACCAGGCCCTCACTGCTCTTTAAATCGCTGCGGTAGATCCATGGATGCCCGCGCTGCCATCGCTCCATCCCTCGCCGCAGCAGAACCACCGCGGGGGCATCGGCTTTGGGGTTCAAAAGGGGATCACCTTATCTACCAGGGCTTGGCCCTCCTGCTCTTTGACGCTACAGGCGGCGATCAATGGGTCGTGCTCAAAGAAGAGCATCCATTTCTCCTCCATCGCCTGCGCGAGGATCATTCTCTTCTCCTCGATCGTCGTCAGCGGATAGAGGTCGTAAGCCATCACCCACGAAGAGCGCAGATGCGACACGGTCGGAATAACGTCGCTGCAGAACACCAGCGCATCGTCCCCGCTGTTGATCCGGACGAGCTGCAATCCCACCGTGTGCCCTTCTGAAACGAAGAGCTCGATGCCGGGGAACAGCTCGGTATGGCCGTCCAAAAGATGGAGCCGTCCGCTGCTCGCCAGAAGGTCAAAGTTCTCCGCCCGGTAGCTGCCCGAGTCCTTGTCCGACGGGTGGTGAGCCCATTTCCAATTGCGGCGCTGCAGGTGATAGGTGGCTCGGGGAAAGGAAAGGGCTCGCTTGCCGCCCTCGATCCGCGTCAGGCCCCCTGCATGGTCGAAGTGAAGATGGGTCAAAACCACGTCGGTGACGTCTTCGCGAGTGCAGCCGGCGCGCGCCAAATCGCGGTCGAGACTGTGATGCGATTGGTCGATGGCGTAGATGTCGCGATGCTTCTCGTCCCACTTGGAGCCGATCCCGGTGTCGACCAGCACGCGTCGATTGCCGTCCCGGATTAGCAGGCAGCGCAGAGCCAGCTCGACGCGATTTCGGTCGTCCACCGGATGTCGCTTCTGCCAGAGAGGCTTGGGAACGATGCCGAACATCGCTCCGCCATCCAAGGCCATGCTGCCGTCGCGAACCTCGTGGAGCTCGAATCTTCCCAAGCACAGCGCCATGGCTTCTCCCGCATATCGCCTACCGCCCTATCTTCCAACAGCGGTGCACCTGCTTGCGCCGAAAATCCTCGGGGATCGAGGCGGGAGTGAGCTCCTCCACCGAAGCCTCGGGAGAGAATCGCCATCTCGGCTGGAAGGACTGAAAACTGGTCGAGAAATAGAGGGATCCTCCCGGAGAAAGAAGCGCCAGGCCGTCCTCGAGCAAGCGGAGGTGATCGCGCTGGACGTTGAATGAACCTTCCATCGCTTTCGAGGATGAAAAAGGCGGCGGATCGATGACGATGAGGTCGTAGCGCCGTCGCTCAGCGCGAGCCGATCTCAGCCAGGCTGACGCGTCCGCGCGGATCTGCTCGTGAGCGCCCCGTTGAAGGTTATTGAGGCGAAGATTCTCAACTCCCCAGTCGAGATATTTCTTGGAGAGATCGACGCTGGTCGTCCCCTTTGCGCCGCCGGCCGCGGCGTACACAGTGAACGCGCCGGTATACGAGAAGGCGTTCAGAAAACGCTTGCCGGCCGATTCCGCGCGGATGCGCGCTCGGGTCCGCCGATGGTCGAGGAACAACCCGGTGTCGAGCTGCCCTCCCAGGTTGACCCAGAATTTCAAGCCCTGCTCCGAAACGGTGAAGCGCTCGCCTTCGCCTTCAGTAGAACGGTACTGCTCCCGTCCCCAGACCTTGCGGCGGTGCTCTTTGGCGTAGATCTGCTCTCGATTCACCTCGAGCGCCTGGCAGACGGCTTCCAAGACTTCCTCGCGCAACTTGGCGGTTCTTCCGCGCGCCAGCAAAGAGCCTCGCGGGTAGTCGATCACGTGGACCCGCCCCGCGTACCACTCGATGGAGCAGGGGTACTCCGGCAAATCGCGATCGTAGACGCGAAAGGCGGTCAATCCCTGCCGGCCAGCCCACCTTCTGAAATGCCTAAAATTCTTTCGCAGCCGGTTTGCGAGAGCAGAAGAGCGCTCCACGCATTTCCTCTTATCCGAAACTCGTCGGCTCGGCGGCGATTGACTGCCCCGGACGTTAGCTCGTACTTATCGTTCAGCGGTGTCGAAACCGAGCATCCCGCCCGATGGTGCCGCGCTGCCGGCTCCCGAAAACCTGACACTGCCGGAATTGCGCGAAGCGGCAGCAAGCTGCAAGGCGTGCGACCTCTACAAAACCGGAACCCAGACCGTCTTCGGAGAGGGGAGCCCGAAAGCCAAGGTGATGATGATCGGGGAGCAACCGGGCAATTCGGAGGACCTGGAGGGCAAACCGTTCGTCGGCCCTGCAGGGCGGCTCCTCGACAAGGCGCTCGAGCAGGCAGGCATCGACCGATCCAAAGTCTACGTCACCAACGTCGTGAAGCACTTCAAATGGATCCTGGTGGGGAAGCGGCGAATTCATTCCAAGCCGAACGCGCGGGAGATCGCCGCGTGTCGTCCCTGGTTGGAAGCGGAGATCGCCCAGGTGAAACCGAAGGTCATCGTCTGCTTGGGAGCGACCGCCGCTCAGGCGCTTTTGGGAAAGAATTTTCGGGTGACCCGCCAAAGAGGCGAGTTCGTCCCTTCTCCGCTGGCAACGTATGTGCTCGCCACCGTTCACCCTTCCGCAATTCTGCGAGCACCCGACGACCGGGCGCGGGAGGCGGAGATCGAAAGCCTCGTCGCGGATCTCCGCAAGGTCGCCGAGCTGCTGAGAGAAAAAGGCTGGTAAGCGCGTTCCCTCGCCGAGGTACTTGCCAACCACGCAGGAATCGGCGTTTCGCCTGCCATTCATGTACTCTGCCGCTACCATGCGCTTCGACACACTCGCCATCCACGCCGGCCAAAGGCCGGATCCCACGACGGGCGCGATCATGACGCCGGTCTACCTGAGCTCGACGTATGTCCAGACTGGGCCCGGCGAGCACAAGGGCTTCGAATACAGCCGGACGCGCAATCCCACCCGCGACGCGTTGGAGAACTGCCTCGCCGCGTTGGAGGGGGCGGCTTACGGAGCGGCGTTCAGCTCCGGTTGTGCCGCGGCCGACGCGCTGATGCACCTCTTTGATGCCGGAGATCACATCGTCTGCTCGGACGACGTCTACGGGGGGACTTTCCGCCTCTTCGACAAAGTATTTCGCCGGCAAGGCCTGTCATTCTCATTCGTCGATCTTTCCAATCCGTCGAATCTCGAGAACGCGGTGACTCCGCGCACCAAGGCAGTCTGGGTGGAGACGCCCACCAATCCGATGATGAAGTTGATCGACCTCGCGCGCATTGCAGAGCTTGCCCGCAGGCGTTCGTTGCTTTCGATTTGCGACAACACGTTCATGACGCCTTATTTCCAAAAACCGCTCCCGCTTGGAATCGACGTCGTCGTCCACTCGACTACGAAGTACCTCAACGGGCACAGCGACTGCATTGGAGGCTTTATCGCCACCTCGAGCAAGGAGCTGTCGGAGCGGATCCACTTCCTGCAGAACGCGGTAGGCGCAGTGCCGTCTCCGGTGGACAGCTTCCTCGTGCTGCGCGGCGTTAAAACGCTTCACGTGCGAATGCAACGGCACGCGCAGAATGCTCAGCGCATCGCCGAGGCGCTCGCACGCCATCCGAAGATGCAGAAGGTGAGCTATCCCGGCCTGTCCACGCATCCACAACATGAGCTTGCTCGACGGCAGATGAGTGGATTCGGCGGGATGATGACCTTCGAGATTCGCGGAGGACTCGAAGCGGCGCGCAAATTCCTGAAGGCGGTGCAGATCTTCGCCTGCGCTGAATCGCTCGGCGGCGTCGAGTCCCTGATCGAGCACCCGGCGATCATGACCCACGCGTCCGTTCCAAGGGAAACGCGGGAGAAGCTGGGGATCACCGACGGCCTGATCCGATTATCGGTCGGAATCGAAGACGCGGACGATTTGATTGCCGACCTGCAGAACGCGTTGGCCGCCTAGCGATTCAGCTCATCCGCGCCGCCAGGTGCTCAATCAGATCGATCTTGGTGAGGATCGCCACCACCTGTCGGCCTTCCTTCACCACCGCCACGTTGTCCTGCGCGAATACCTCGCGAAGGTTGGCGATCGAGGTCTCGGGCATCACCACGCCCTGGAGCGGCGCGACGATCGCGTCGATCGGGTCGGTGAGCTTGTGGGTCCCTGCGATCAGCGCGTTGAGCAAATCGTATTCGTGGATCATACCTTCCGCTTTTTGATCGCCGGAGATGACGGGCATCTGGCTGATTCCGTCCCGCCTCATCGTCTCGATCACTTTGTCGATCCGGTCTCCGGGCTCGGCGAAGATCACGGTGCGCCTGCGCGCGGTCAGCAGATCGCGGACCGTGCCCGCCCCTTTGTCGTCGAGGAAACCGTTGTCGCGCATCCACTCGTCTGAATAGAACTTTGAGACGTAGCTCGAGCCCGAGTCGGGCAGCAGGGTGACGATCAGCTTCCCGCGTCCGACCTCCTTGGCGAGCTCAACGGCGACGTGGACCGCAGACCCGGATGATCCACCGGCGAAAATCCCTTCTTCGCGGGCAAGCCGGCGCGCCATCAGAAACGACTGCTTGTCATCCACCTGCCGGACGTCGTCGAGAACGGAGAAGTCCATCGCCTTACACAGCATGTCCTCGCCAATTCCCTCGACTTTGTAGACGTGCGGCTCCGAGAGCTTGCCGGTCCTGAAATAGCCTTCGTAGACCGAACCGATCGGATCGACGCCGACATTCACGACGCTCCGCTTTTTCTCTTTGAAGAACTTGCCGGCGCCGCTCATCGTGCCGCCGGTGCCGAGCCCGGCGACGAAGTAATCCAGCTTCCCGTCGGTCTCTTCCCAAATCTCGGGTCCGGTGGTGAGGTAGTGCGCCTCGATGTTGTCCGGGTTGTGGTACTGGTTCAGATAGAAGCTGTTGGGCGTCTCGCGCGCAATTCGCTTGGCCACCTCGTAGTAACTCTTCGGGCTGTCCGCGGGGACATTGGTCGGCGTCACAATGACCTGGGCCCCGAGCGCCTTGAGCCGGTTGATTTTCTCCATCGACATCTTGTCCGGCATGGTGAAGATGCAGCGATAACCCTTGACCGCTGCCGTCAGGGCCACGCCCATGCCGGTGTTCCCGGAAGTGTTCTCGACGATCGTCCCTCCCGGCCTGAGCAATCCCTCCTTTTCCGCCTTTTCGATGATGTGAACCGCCATCCGGTCCTTGATCGATGCGCCCGGATTCATGAACTCGCATTTGACGAGCACCGTCGCATCTGATGGGCCAACCAGCTTGCTCAGCCGCACCAAAGGTGTGTTGCCGATCGCCGACAGGATGTTCTGGTGAAATTTCATCGGTTCCTCCCAGGGTTCGGCTGGTTTCGGAGGGAATCAAGCCGGGTAGCCCCCGTAAGATTCCTACGGATCGCACCGCCGGGTCTATCCGGACCCAGCGTCGATCGCGACTCGCCCGCGGGAAATGACCCGTCTCGCTTCCACCGACAACAGCTCAAGTCCTCGCAACCGCGCGACGGGTCCACTGGCACGTTCCTTGGAGTACGTCGGAGCATGGATATCAGAAGAATCGCCATCGCCTCGATTGCCCTGCTCCTCTCCGGGTGGTCGCTGTTTGAGGCGGGAAGGTCAACGCGAACGCTCCAGCGGACAGAAGTCCGCCATCGTTCGGCTGCGGACGAGCTGCGTCGAATGCAGGCAGAGCCCGAGGATGCTCTCGTCCTCTGGATCCCGGGCGAATTTGACGATCGCGCGGGCCTCGCGCCGCCTGAGCTGGTCCCCGAGCGGACCGCACGCAATAGGGTAGGCAAGTCGTCAATCCCAGGTTTATCCGGCTTCAGCGCGCAGTGAAGCCATTGTTGTCCTAAGAATGCCAAGTTTGCGGTTGCCGGCTGACGAAGAGCGGCGCCCTTTTTGACGATGGGCGCAGCTTGCCCCGATACTGCTGACGCATCTGCCTTGCTGGAGACCCGTTTCGCATGGAAGTTGAGGCCGCTCTTCGCGACCAGGTGAAGAAAGCGGCAGGACAGAAGGCCTCTGAAGGGGCGATCGTCCGCCTCAAAGGGGACGCGAGCAACCGCTCGTACTATCGAATTGGCCAGCCGCCGCTAAGCCACATTCTAATGGTGATGCCGCCGGATGCGGCGTCGAAAAGCGAGGAGGTGAGCAAGGGCGCCGAGCCGCGCGAGCTGCCGTTCTTGAACGTCCAAAGGTATCTCAAGCAGCTCGGAGTCCGGGTTCCGGAGATCGTCCGATACGATGCTCAAGCAGGCGTGATGATCCTTGAGGACCTCGGCGATCTCACGCTGGAGCGAGCGCTGCAGCAGGGCGCCGATCGGGAAGCGCTTTACTCCGAAGCGGTGGACCTTTTGGCGCGGCTGCGAGCAGCGGCCGAGCGCCGGGAGGATCCGAGCTGCCTGGCCTTCGGCCGCGCCTTCGATGAGGACCTCTACGACTGGGAGCTTCACCACTTCCGCGAGTGGGGCATGGAGATCTGGAGCGGGCGTAAGGCGTCCGCGGAGGACCACGCCCAGCTCAGTCGAATCTTTCGCCGGCTGTCGTCCCAGCTCGCGGCCGAGCCGCGCGGATTCACCCACCGCGACTACCAGAGTCGAAACCTCATGCTCAAAGGGGGCCAGCTGGTGATGATTGATTTCCAGGATGCTCTGCTGGGGCCCCGCCAGTACGACCTGGTCTCCCTCTTGCGCGACAGCTACGTGGAGCTCGATTGGCCGTTTGTCGACCGGATGGTCGATCGGTACATCGATGCATTCGATCGGGAGAGCGGCGAGAAAATGGCGTCGCGCCCGTTCAAGAAGTTCTTCGACCTTTTGACGGTTCAACGCAAGCTCAAGGACGCCGCGCGCTTCGAGTACATCCACCGGGTAAAGGGGAATCCCAACTTCCTAGTTTCGATTCCCGCCTCCCTGCGCTACGTCGCCAGCGCGCTGGCGCGACTGCCCGAGCTGACGGACCTCCGAGAGATCGCCTCGCGTTACGTTCCGGCGCTGGCCTAGGCATGTCCACGTTCGCGCCCGCCGCGGCCCGGAGCCGCTCCTGAAGGGAATGATCCTTTGCGCTGGGATGGGGACCCGGCTGCGGCCGTTGAGCGACCGCTGGCCAAAGGCGGCGATCCCGCTCCTCGGGCGACCGCTGTTTCGCTTCGGCGTTGAGCTGTTCCAACGAGCCGGCGTTACCGCTTTAGCGATCAACACTCATCACCTCGCGGAAATCATGAAGACCGTCGCGTCGGCGGAGTGCGCTCGCGCGGGGTTGCCGCTGCAAATCGCATATGAGCCGACGATACAAGGCACGGCAGGAGGAATCCGAGGAATGCGGCAACTTCTCAAGGACGACCACTTCGCGGTCCTCAACGGCGACGTGCTCTTTTCCGTCGATCTCGCGCGGGTGGCGCAAGCGCATCTCCATTCGGGAGCGAGTGCCACCATGGTTCTGATGCCGATGCCGGTGGGCGATCGCTATGCCGCGGTCGAAGCGGACAGCGCAGCCCGCGTGCGCCGAATTGCCGGTCGCGGTCCCGGAGGCGCTGCCCTTCGGCAGTGGCACTTCACCGGGCTTCACCTGATGTCACCCGCGGTCTTCGACTTCATGAGCGCGGAGGGACCCGAGGACATCAATGGAGACGTCTACCCCCGTATGCTCGACAAAGGACTCACGATACGAGCTGAGATCGCGCAGGAGTACTGGTCCGATCTGGGTACGCCGGCGCGCTATCTGCACACGCACCTCGATCTCCTCGCTGGTCGCGCACCGGACATTCTCTCCGGACCCGCGTTCTCGGGAATGGTTCAACGAGAGGGTGAGTTGTGGCTGCGCCGAGGCGCGCGCGCGCGCGGCGCGCAGATCTCGGGTCCGGTGTTCTTCGATGAAGCTTCTGTGGTGGAGCGCGGCGCGACGGTCGGCCCAGAAGTCTACCTCGGGCCGCGCGCGCGCGTGCGCTCCGGCGCTCGGCTGAAGCGCACCGTCGTCCTGGAGGATACCGAAATCCTCAGCGAGGAGGACTTGGCGGACACCGTCGCGTGGGGCGGGCTCCGAATTCCAGCAGCGCAGAAGAAATAGCCTCAGGACGCGTGGTACCGCGCGAGAACGCAGGTCACGTTGTCGCTTCCGCCTGCCGAATTCGCCAGGTCGATCAACTGCGCGCAGGCGGCTTGCAGCTCCGCGGCCTGCAGCAGCGTCTTTTGGATGTGATTGTCGGAAACCATCCCAGACAGGCCGTCCGAGCACAGCAGGAAAAGGTCGCCATTCTGGGGATCGAGCCGGACGATGTCGATCTGAACGGTGTCCTTCATTCCCAGCGCCCGGACAATCACGTTCTTGTGCGGGAAAGCTTCGATCTCGTCGGCGGTCAGCTTTTTTGCCTTGAGGTAGTCGTTGAGCAGCGAGTGATCTTCGGTAAGTTGCTTCAGGACTCCATTTCGAAATGAGTAGACGCGGCTGTCTCCGACGTGCGCTACGTAAGCGAGCTTGGACGCGAAGTGCACGGTGGCGATTGTCGTCCCCATGCCCTTGTACTTGTTCTCGGAGTTGGCGCGCTCGTAAATCCGCACGTTCGCAAGCTTGATGCCGGTCGTCAAACGGTTCTCGTCGTAGTTGCGGTTCTTGTCCATCTTGAAGGGCCAGGTAGCCTCTTCGTCGCGGGAGGTGAGCTTGAAGAACTCGGAAATCTCTTCGATCGCTATCTTTGAAGCGATCTCGCCGGAAGAGTGTCCGCCCATGCCGTCGGCAACGCAGAAGAGCGCCTCCTCGGGCAGGAGCAGGTAGGTGTCCTCATTGTGGTTGCGCTTCATCCCCACATGGGTGATTCCAGCCACCTCTATGCGCATGCATTCGTGTCCCTGGACGGCAACCGAACGAACGTTAACAGAGTTCAAAGTCCAATTCATCGGCCGGACGAGTGCCCGTTTTCTCCAGCGTCCCTGGCGGAAGCTCGAGCACCGATCGCGCTCGGGAGCAGCCGATGACGCGCCACGGACGTATCCTCGGCGCAACCTTAAGTACCCGCTGGGCGCCATCCAGGAAAACGACGTCGATCGGAAAGCGCATGAAGAAGGTATGAATGCAGCTGCAGGGCGCGATCTGCAATCCCTCACCGGCATCGAGCCGCGCTCGACCCAAGAGGCCCCTTAGGCGTTCGATGAAATGCGTGGCGCGCTCCGCGCGATCAGCCAGGAGGGCCGCTCGGGTGCTATTGGTCACTCGCAACCGCATCCGCGGAGTTTCATCTCCATGCTTCGTCCACTGAGTCATCCGCTCCACATCGTGCTCGTCGAGCCGGAGATTCCGCCGAATACAGGCAACATCGCGCGATTGTGTGCGGTCAGCGGCTGCAAGCTCATTTTGATCGAACCCCTCGGATTTTCCATTGCCGACCGCGAGCTGAAGCGGGCCGGCCTGGATTACTGGGACAAAGTGTTCGTCAGTCGGTTCGCCAGCTACGCGGACTACCTGGCGAGCTACTCGCGAGCACAGCGGTTCCTCTTCAGCGCTCGTGCGCACCGTTCCCTCTACGACGGTCGGTTTTCCGAGGGAAGTCACCTGGTATTCGGCTCGGAAACCCGCGGCCTGTCGCCGGCCATCCTGGAGTCTGGGTCGGGTGAGCTGCTGACGATTCCCATGCTTCCCCAGCGGCGCAGCCTCAATCTTTCCACCGCCGTTGGCATCGCCACGTACGAGGCCCTCCGCCAGCTGACGGCCTCCGGTGGATGAGGCGGCGGGCTTGGGTAAGCCTTTGCGGAGGCAATAAAATGCGGCGCATAGATGCCTGTTCCTCACCTCGCGGAAGCGCTCTACGAAGCCCACCAGCAGAGGTCAACAGGCTGGTTGAAGGTCCTTGTAGAAGGTCGGGAGTCGCGCCTGGTGCTCGAGCGTGGAAATCTGGTCGGCGCACAAATCTCGACCGGCCATCGCAATCTGCTGCAGTCGCTGCTGTTGGCGGGGCTGATTGATCCGCGGACGCTGGACGCGCTTTGGGCGGACGGCCATGGACGCCGGGCAATCGAAGCTCTCGGCTTGGAGTGGACGCGCGCGTGCGAAATCCATACGCTGTCACAGATCGCGCAGCTCAGCGCCAAAGCGAGCCGTGTTTTATTCGAAGAGGTCGGCGCGGTGAGCAGCAGCTTTGCTCCAATCCCCGGTGAGCGAGCGGTGCGCGCGGCATGGCTCCCCAACGGGGATATCTCAGACGGGTGGGTGCTTCGCTGCCCGGACTTCGGAAGATGCGAGCGCTGGTTGCTCTCCGAGAACGAACGCGAGTTCGTCCGCGGCTTCAAAGCATTCAAGGCGGCAGCAGGAGTGACCGCGGCCCAGAGCGCACTCTTGGATCTATTAATTCGCGAGGGAGCGGTCGAGCGCGCGAGGGCGAACACCGCTCCGGAGGCACAGCGCTCACCTGGCGAAGGACAAGTGCCGGCCAGCGCGCAAGACTTCGATGAGATGTCCTGGGCCGATTTGCTCGACGGCGACGCTCCGGCCCGCCCCGATGCTGCGCGCGTCCAGGAGCAGTTTGTTCCTACGTCGGCGCCGCGTACGTCCGGTGCAACGCACTCACCCAGCCCGTCAGCTGGCGGCAAAGGCGTCGTGGTCGGCTCCGATGTCGCTTCCGCGATCGAGCTGGCCATCGACGAGGAAGCCCTACCGGCGGCTCCTGTTCCCGCAGTCGCTGCTCTTGAAGACACTGGGGCAAGCGCAAGGCCGGCGCAAACCGACGGCGGCGAAAACGACGCCCTGATTTGGTCCATTGACGAAGAGGAATACGTGCCAGACGACCCCGGAGATCCGCAGCAAGCCGCGCGCGCCCGACGACAACGATTGCTTCGCCGAGCAATGGAAAACATGGGTTCACCGGGCTCGCGCCCAGCGGAACCCTCGGTCGCGAATGTGGACGATTCTCATTTCGAGCCCACGCCAACCCCGGCGAAGGCCGTGCCCACGTCGGACGAGATGCCGCTGGTCGCAGCCCTGGAGAAGAAGTTTTACGAAATCGAGAACGGGGCCGATTACTTCACCGTGCTCGCGATTCCCCGAAGCGCAAGCGCGGATGAGGTGAAGGCCGCATTTGTGGAGCTGGCCAAGACCTTCCACCCGGATCGGTTGCCCGCATCGCTTCAACATCTTTCGGCCAAGGCGAAAGCGATCTTTCATTCGGTGCGGGAGGCATACGAAACTCTGCAGAGCGACGCCAAGCGCGCAAGCTACGAAGCGAGCATTCGCTCGGAGAAGGCGCCGGAGCAGGGCTCCAATCCGCCCGCGGAGGCGTTGGAGGCGGCCAAGGCGGCTGAAGCGCTGCTGCGCAAGCGGGACTACTTAGGCGCCGAACAGGCGTACCATCGCGCCTACCTCCTCGATCCGAAGGCCACCTACCTCGCCGCCGAAGCGTGGGCAGTCTACATGGACCCCTCTCGCCGAGACCAGGCGCCGCGCGCAAAACAGATCATGGCGGATGCGGTCAAGAAGGACGCGGGCTGCGATCGCGCCCACTATCAGCTCGGCGTTATCGCCCGGGTTGAAGGGGACATGGATCGCGCGGAGCAGCACTTCCGCGAAACCGTTCGCCTCAATCCAAAGCATCTGGAGGCAAATCAGGAGCTGCGATTGATCCAGTTGCGAAGAAAGAAAGGGCTGATCCGCTAGCGCGGGCGGAGAATGCGGCGGATGCTAGGCCGTTCTCCCTTCCAACGAATCCAGATACTGAGAGAGGACTCCCCGATCCTCATCACTCATGGCCGAAAACTCCACGCCCATGCCCGCCGGCTCGTCAGCTTTCGGAAACCGCCTCACCCAAGCGACTCGCGCCTGCGCGCGAATCACTTTGCTCAGGCGCGGAAGGCGAAACTCGACCGCGAACGCCTCGCCCTGCTCGAGCAGAAGATCGCTTTTGAGGAACGTGCCTCCGGTGGAGAGATCTGCGCCTTCGAACAAGAGCTGTCCCAGCCCCTCCGCCGACTTGCCTCGGAAATCCACTTGAACGCTCTTTCGGACGAAGCGCCTTTGATTATGCTCCACAGGCGAGAACACACTCGGCTCCGGGCCGCACTGTCAAGCACTTGCGCTGGGTCAATCGTTGACACGCCCACGAAGGGCACAGGAAGGTAAGCAGGTGGCGAAGCAGCATCTTTTGCTGGTGGATCCCGACGCGAAGAGCCTTCGCGTCATGGAGGTAAGCCTCAAGAAGGCTGGCTTCTCCGTCACCACCGCAACAAACGGGAAAGACGCCCTCGACAAGGTGCAGATCAGCCCACCCGACTTGGTGCTTTGCGACACAAAAATGCCGGAGATGGACGGATTCGAGCTGTGCCGGATCCTCAAGTCGGATGAGCGCTTCAAGCAGATCCCGTTCGTGTTTCTCACCAATGAGAAGTCGGTCGAGTTCAAAGTGAAGGGCCTCGAGCTGGGCGGCGACGACTATCTGACCAAGCCGATCTACATCAAAGAGGTCATCACCCGCGCGCGGATGATTCTCCAAAAGTCGGAAAAGGAGGACGTCGAAAAGCGCGAAACGCGAGCCGGATTTTCGGGAAACCTCTCGGACATGGGCGTGGTCGATCTGGTGCAAACGTTCGAGATCGGGCGCAAGACCGGAGTCATCCATATCCAGGGCGAGCGATCAGGGACCGTCTTTTTCCGGGACGGCAAAGTCGTGGACGCCGAGCTGGGGCGCGCTTTGGGGGAGAGCGCCTTCTATCGAATCCTCAACACCTCGGACGGCGTGTTTGAAGTTCAGTTCGTTCCGGTGGAACGCGCCGAGCGAATCGCAATCTCGACGCAAGCGCTGCTGCTCGAAGGGATGCGTCGATTGGATGAGTGGGGGCGAATCCTCGAACAGCTGCCGCCGGTGGAGACCATTTTCGAGCTGGACTATCACCGCCTGATCGAGCGGCTTTCCGAAATCCCCGACGAGGTCAACGCGCTTCTGCGCCTGTTCGACGGACGGCGAGACTTGCTGGCAGTCGTGGAGGACTCGGACTTCGACGACCTGGAATCGCTTACCATCATCAGCAAGCTCTATTTCGAAGGCCTAATTCGCGAGCTCGGCTCGGCGGCGCCCCAAAAGAGCAACGGCGAGGCGGGGGTTGAGGAATGGCTCAACGCGCCCCTGCCCAACCCGAGCTCTTCCGTGCCCGGCAAGGAGAGCGCTCCGACTTCGGGGCCCGCGGCGGCAGCGGAATCGCCGCGTCCAAACTTCGCGGGCGATGCGAGTGGCCCGCGCGCCTCCAGTGCGACCGAGCATGGTCCAGCCGAAGTGATCATGTTTGCGCCCAAGCCTCGCGGCTCCGCTCCGAGCGCACGCGGCGATGCGGCCACAGTCTCTGCACGATCTCAGGTCGTCGGAGACGTACGCAGGCTTCGCCTGCTAATGGATCTGCGCAAGCTAGAAGCGGTCGGCATCGAGCCGCAGTCGATGTGGACGCCGAGCTGGGCTCCTGCGGCCGATTCCTCGCCGACCGTCACTGGAACGACTTCCGACGCGCGTCTTCCGGGCGCCGAAGCACATCCTGCCCCACGACCGGTTTTCGGCGGGGCCGCCTCGGAGAGTGCGCTACCCGCTGCGGACTTGCCCCCGCCTGGAGAGCCCCCTTCTGCGGAAGCGAGCAGGGCGCCATTCGAGCTGTCAGCGCCTCCGCCCACCGCCTCGAGCGTCAATCGTTCTCCGACTCCGCCGATGTTGCCCGCTCTACGGCCGGCGCCGCAACCGGAGCGTGAACTTCCATTGGAGCAGCGGTCAGCCGCGCCAGCCAGCTCTCGAGAATCAATGCTTGATGAAGACACGGCTGACTTTCCCCCGCCTGCTGCTGCGCGGCACATCAGAGGCGGCAGGTGGATTACCCTGGGGCTGACTGTGCTGGGCGGCTTTGCGATTGCGGTAGTTGCGGTTCCAAGTGGCCGTCCGCGGACGTCGTCTCCAGCCTCCGCAGCGCATCCTCCGGCGGAGGTCGCAAGACCGATGGCGCAGCGGCCGGCGCCTTCGACGCAAGGCACGTCCCCGGGAGCGGCGGCGACGCCTCAAGCGCCAGCGACGATGCCGCAACGGTCGGCGGCGACGCCTGAGGCGCAGGTGGCGATGGTGCAGCGGACGGCGGCGATGCCTCAACCGCGGGCGACGAGCCCTGAACTTGCTGGCGCTCCGCCGCCAGGGAAGTTGGCAGAGGCGAGCGTTCGAAGTGCCTCGACCAGTGATACGCCACCGGTCGCGCGTCCTCCCTGGTCGCCCGAAAGAGAGTTTGCGAAACACCTGCGCCTGGCAAAACGCGCCAGCGAAGGGGAGCAGTTCAAGCGCGCCGCGTTCGAGTTTCGCAAGGCTCTGCAGTTGCGCCCCGAATCCGTCGAAGCCATGGCCGGGCTCGGGATCGCTCTCGTTCGCAGCGATCCGAGCGTCGCCGGTTACGCCGAGGCGCTGAAGGTTCTGCAGGAATCCCTCGACCGAGAAAGCTCCAACGCGCAGGCCTGGCTCGCGCTCGGAATGGCCTACCAATTTACCCGACGGGACGATCGGGCCGTCGTCGCCTACAAGAAATTCCTCGAGCTGGAACCGCAAGGGCCCTCATCGGCCGAAGTGAGGGCGATGCTCCAGCAGCTGTCCCCGTAACCTGCCGTGCTCGTCCTTGGCATCGAGACTTCCTGTGATGAAACGGCTGCCGCGCTCGTCGAGGACGGCCGGCGGGCGCTCTCCGACGTCATCTCCACGCAGGCAGAAATACACCGGCGCTGGGGCGGAGTCGTCCCCGAGCTGGCCAGTCGCAATCACCTCGTCCAAGTCTTGCCGGTGATCCACGAGGCGCTGCTGCGCGCGGACCGCGGAATCTCGGACGTCGGTTTGATCGCCGCAACCTCTGGCCCCGGCCTGCTGGGAGCGCTCCTCGTCGGAGTGCAGGTCGGAAAATCACTGAGCGCGGCGCTCACTGTTCCGTTCATCGGAGTGAACCATTTGGAGGGACACCTCCTCGCGATTCGACTCACCGGCATCGCTCCCGAGCCGCCGTTCGTCGCGCTCGTGGTTTCCGGCGGGCACACGAGCCTCTACGACGTGTCAGCCATCGGCAATTACCAGCGCCTGGGTGCGACGCGCGACGATGCCGCGGGAGAAGCGTTTGACAAGGTCGCCAAGATCCTCGGGCTGCCGTACCCCGGCGGCCAACAGATCGACCGGTTGGCGCAGAACGGCAACCGGGAGGCGATTCGTTTTCCGCGCGCGCTGTCCGCCCCTGGCGTCTTCGATTGGTCGTTCTCCGGGCTGAAGACCGCGGTCTTGCACTACGTGCGCAAGAATGGAATCCCATCCGGAAAAGCGCTCGAGGATCTGTGCGCCTCATTTCAAGAGGCCATCGCGGATTCCCTGAGCAAGAAGCTGGTCGCGGCGGCCCGGAAGCTCGGGCGCGAAAGAATTCTGATCTGCGGTGGCGTGGCGGCGAATTCGCGCCTGCGTGCGCTGGCCGACGAAAGAGCGCGCTACCGGGAGCTGTCGCTGTTCGTGCCTCCGCCGAACCTCTGCACCGATAACGCCGCGATGATCGCAGCCGCGGGGTATGACGCTCACAAGCGAGGCCTCCGCTCCGATACCTCGCTCAATGCCGACGCCGCTTGGCAATTGTGACTGCGTCGTGCAATCGGCCCTCAGCATCCTGCGGCGGCGCGGGCTTCGCCCCAAGGCGAGCTGGGGACAAAACTTCCTCGACGACCAGCCGTCCCTGCAAAGGATCGTGGACGCGGCCGCGCTTCGCCCCGGCGATCCCGTCGTCGAGCTGGGCGCCGGTCTGGGTCACTTGACCCAACTTTTACTCGGGACCGGAGCCCAGGTGATAGCCGTTGAGCGCGATCCGGACCTGGTGGAAGTGCTCCATGAGCTTCGCGCCGACAATCTCCACGTCGTTGCCGGAAACGCCGCGCGCTTGGACTTTGCCGCGCTCTGCGGGGGACAGCGCCTGATCGTGGTGGGAAACATTCCCTATCACCTGACGAGCCCAATTCTGTTCGAGCTGCTCGACCAGCGCGAGCACGTTGCGCGCGCGGTGCTGACGATGCAGCAGGAAGTCGCTGCTCGCATCTGCGCGCCTCCCGGCGGACGGGACTACGGAATCCTCAGCGCGTTGCTCGCCCTCCACTTTGATTTGCAGACGCTGTTCACGCTGAGGCCCGGGCTGTTCCACCCGCCTCCCAAGGTTGCATCCTCGGTCGTCCGCCTCGCCTCTCTGGAAACGCCGCGCGCCGCGGTGCTCGATGAGGGCCGCTTTCGCCAGTTGGTCAAGGCGGCGTTTGCGCACCGGCGCAAGACGATCTCCAATTCGCTCAAGTCAGCTCAGGCGCTGGGCTCGCCGCAAGCCCTGGCCGAAGCGCTTAGGCGCGCGAAGATCGATCCAACCCGCCGCGCGGAGACGGTTTCGGTGGAAGAGTTCGCCGCGCTGGAGCGCGCGCTGAGCGAAGTGTGCTAAGTCAAGGCCGCTGCCCGCGTCGCATTCTCTCTAAGCCCTGCAACACTTCCGCTTGGCCGGCGACGTACTTTCGAAACGTGCTGCCGTCGATCCCCATCGCGCGGAGAACGTCCTGGACCACGTTATCCACCGGAACCGAAGGACGCTTCTTGAGCTCCATCGCAACCTTCAGCATCGCCACGCCGCACAGTGCTTCAGCCGCGCTGGGGCTGGGTGCTCCCGGCGGGTCGCTCGCAAACCGGATCGATTTTGGACGACGGCGTCGCCCTTTCGCTGAGGGCCGCTGCATGGTGAAGTGACGTTACGTTATGGTCGCCGTCACGTCAAATACCCTACTGAAATTACTAGCTTTTTCGCGACGGTCGGTTGCCCCATGGGGGCGATCATGTTTGTATCCGCCCGCGGCAGGCGCGGGTTCCGTCTCGGAGGCAGTCTAGGTGGAAAACCGGTACATGGTCATCGAGGGCCCGATCGGCGTCGGCAAGACCAGCCTGGCAACCCTGTTGGCCCAGCGATTCAGCGGGCGGCTGATCCTCGAGAGCGTCGAAGAGAATCCGTTTCTGGGAAGCTTCTACGAGGACCGCCAGAAATTTGCGTTCCAGACGCAGCTGTTTTTCCTTCTCTCGCGCTTTCGCCAGCAGCAGGAGCTGTTTCAACAGGACCTCTTCAACAGCGTTACGCTCAGCGACTACCTCTTCGCCAAGGATCGGATCTTCGCCTGCCTCAATCTCGATCCCAATGAGCTCGGCCTCTACGACCGAATCTTCGAGGCGCTCGGAAGCCGGATCAGCAAACCGGATTTGGTCATTTACCTCCAGGCGCGGCTCGATGTCTTGCTCACGCGCATCCGCAGGCGCGGCCGCGAGTTCGAGCGGAAGATCGATCCGCAATACCTGGAGGAGCTGATGAAGGCGTACAACGAGTTCTTCTTTCACTACAGCGAGACGCCCCTCTTGGTGATCAACACCTCCGACATCGACTTCGTCGCAAACGAGGAAGACCTTGACAATCTAGTCGGTGTCATTCGGCGGATGCGGAGGGGAACGCACCACTACATCCCAATCGCAATGCGGCGGAAATGAGCTTCCGCCGATTCGATTGAGCTTTTTCATGCTGGTGAATAGAGTGCCTGCGTAGTAGCAAATGGACCGAGCCGAGGCGATCCGGTTGGACGGCGAAGGCTCGGAACGACATCGAAGAGAAATCAGGAGGTGAACCGTGAGCGACAAGGTCACCATCCACGCGCTGAAAAGGCTTAAGCAGATCGGCCAAAAGATCTGCATGGTGACCGCCTACGACGCGGCGTTCGCCCGCATCTTCGATGAGGCTGGTGCAGACGCGATCCTCGTCGGCGACTCCCTTGGAATGGTGGTGCAAGGCCACGAGTCCACCCTGCCGGTCACGATGGACCAAATGGTCTATCACTGCGCGGCGGTGACCCGCGCCGCCAAGCGCGCGCACGTCGTGGGCGATCTGCCTTTCATGAGCTATCAGTCCTCGGTCGACGAAGCAGTGAAGAATGCGGGCAGGCTGGTGGCCGAAGGCCGGGTGGGAAGCGTCAAGCTCGAAGGCGGTGAGGAGTTCGCCGAGACGGTCCAGCGAATCGTCCGTGCGAGCATCCCGGTCATGGGCCACCTCGGCTTGACGCCGCAGTCGGTGCACCGGATGGGCGGCTTCGTAGTGCAAGGCAGAGACGAGCAAACGGCGCGACGCATACTCCAGGACGCGCTCGCGCTCGAACAGGCCGGGTGCTACTCGGTGGTCCTCGAGGGAATTCCACTCGAGCTCGCAAAGGCGATCACCGAGAAGCTCTCCATCCCCACGATCGGGATCGGCGCCGGGCTTCACTGCGATGGTCAAGTGCTCGTCTGCTACGACTTGCTCGGAATGAATCCCGACTTCAAACCGAAGTTCGTCAAGCAGTACGCCAACCTGTACAGCGCAATTCAGCAAGCTGCGCAAACCTTCTTCTCGGAAGTTCGAAGCGATTCCTTCCCCGACGAGGCCCACTCGTTCAAGTCAAAGACGATCCGGCTGGTCGCCTCGAATCCGGACCCGGCACCGGCCTCGGACCGCGACGAGAAGGCCGTGTACGGCGTTCCGGTCTAGCAAGCTGTGAATCCGGCATCGTCCTTCGATGGCCCTCGAGCTCCTGCGGACTGTTGACGAAGCGCGCCGGTGGGTGGGCTTGTCTCAACGTCGCGGCGGCCGGCTCGCGCTCGTTCCGACGATGGGCTATCTACATCAGGGGCACCTCGCGCTGATTCGAGAAGGAAAGCGCGCCGCCGACCGCGTGGCAGCGACGATCTTCGTCAATCCAACGCAATTCGGCCCCAACGACGATCTCTCCCGCTACCCGCGCGACATGGACGGCGACCTGAAGAAGTGCCGCGACGCGGGAGTGGAAGCGGTGTTTGCGCCCGATGCGGCGGAGTTGTACCCGCCGGGCTTTCAGACTTTCGTCGAGGTCGGCGAGATCAGCCGCGGCCTGTGCGGCGAGAAGCGTCCTGGCCATTTCCGCGGTGTAGCGACGGTGGTCGCTAAGCTGCTCTGCCTCTTTCGACCTCACGTCGCAGTCTTCGGCGAAAAGGACTACCAACAACTGCAGGTGATTCGCCGCTTGAATCTGGATCTGAACTTGGGCTCGGAGATCCTCTCCGTTCCAACCGTCCGGGACCGGGATGGCCTGGCGATGAGCTCGCGCAATGCATACCTCTCGCAAGGCGAGCGCAGGCGCGCTCTGTCGATCTTCGCCGGCCTTCGCCGCGCGCAAGAGCGGGTCATGACAGGAGTCAAGGACGCTCGGGAGCTGGCGAACGCCATGCGCGAAGAGCTGGAGCGGGCGCAGCTGCGCGAGGATTACGTCGCGATCGTCGACGCCGAAACGCTCGCGCCGCTGGAAAGGATTTCCGCAGAGCGCCCGGCCCGGGCCTTGATCGCCGCGTTCGTCGGGTCCACCCGCCTGATCGACAATCTCCCGCTGGACGCGCGATCCGCTGATGGCAGCAGCCAAGCACAAGGATAGCGCGCCGCCCGATGGCGTCCGCCTGATCGCCCAGCACAAACGAGCGCGCTTCGACTATTCCGTCGAGGAAACTTTGGAAGCGGGGATCGAGCTGCTGGGCAGCGAGGTGAAAAGCTTGCGCCAGGGCGGCGCTAACCTCACGGATTCTTATGCAATCCCGCGGGGGACTGAACTGTATCTACTGAATGCTCGAATTGGCCCCTACGGGCACGCGAGCGCATTCACACACGAGCCTACCCGATCGCGCCGCTTGCTCCTCCACCGGTCAGAAATCGATCGTTGGTCTGCAAAGGTGCGGGAGAGGGGTTATTCAATCATTCCGCTTATGCTCTACTTCAAGCGAGGCATCGCGAAAGTGCAGCTGGGGCTTTGCCTGGGGAAGACACATGAGGACCGGCGAGCCGAAATCAAGGAGCGCGAGACGCGGCGCGAGATAGAGCGCGCGCTGCGTCGGCGTTGATTCAACGGCGAGGCGACATTGGATAGAAAGGGCCCAGAGAAGAAGGAGCGTCTGTTGTCAGCGCTGGAGCAGGGGATGGTGATGATCCATCTCGATGCTCGCCGCCCCGGAGTTCTCGTCCCGCCCACGCTCAAGCACGAGGCGCACCTGCGGCTCAACCTTTCCTACCGATTTGACCCTCCCGACCTCACGGTCGGGGATTGGGGCATCCGTTCGACCCTGAGCTTCTCGGGCTCGCGATTTCGAGTCGCGGTTCCCTGGTCGGCTCTTTTCGCCATCACCAGCTATTCCACCAAGGAATTCTGGATGTACCCCGACGACATGCCGAAGGAGCTGATGCAGCAGGCTGCGATGGCGAAGGCGAAACGGGCGCCGGCGCCGAATGGGCATCAGAAACCGACGACGTCCTTGGGCAGCAATGCACTCCCCGCGGTACAGGACGCCTCCGATTCTCCGAGAGGCGGCGGCGAAGATCCAAGCGACAAACCGCCCCGCCCGCCGAGGCATCCGCATCTGCGCGTCGTGAAATGAGTGGGCCGCGCAGGCCTTCTCGATTTCAGGAAGCGATCTTTGCCGGCTGCCGCTGACCTTCCGAGCGCGCGATCTTCTTTTCCACCACCCGCCGCAGCGCATCCAGCACTTTGGGATCGATCTGTCCGCCGCGCAGGCTCTCCATGACGTCCAGCGCTTTGTCCAGCGCCATCGCCTTCTGGTAGGGCCGCGTCGATGTGCAGGCATCGAAGGTGTCGGCGCAGTTGACAATCCGGGCGATCAACGGAATGTCCTCGCCCTTGAGCGCGTCGGGGTACCCGGTCCCGTCCCACCTCTCATGGTGATTTCGAATCGCGGGGCGAACACCGGCGAGGAAGCTGACTGGCCGCACGATGTTGTCGCCGATCGTCGGGTGCTCTCGCATCACGACCATTTCCTGTTCGTTGAGGCGCGATTGCTTGCAGAGCAGCGCCTCGGCGATTCCGATCTTTCCGATGTCGTGAAGAATGCCGCCGTACTGCAGCTGCTTGAGCTGGCGCCCGCTCAGTCCCATCTCGCGGCCGATTTCGACCGCCACATCGCCGACGCGCTGGCTGTGTCCTCGAGTGTACGGATCTTTCGAGTCGATCGAGTTTGCCAGCGTGAGAATAGTTTCCAGGTATCCTTCCTCTAGGCTTGCGTAGAGGCCCTTGGTCTCCTGGTCATACGCCTGCAGCGCGCTGCTCATGTAGCTGAACGTCTGCGCCAGCTCTCGCAGCTCGTTCTTCGCCTTCACTTCGACGCGGGCGCCGAACTTTCCCCGCGCGATGTCCATCGCGGCCGCGGTGAAGCCCTTCAAAGGTCGGGTGATGTTCCTCGAGAAAAGCGCCGCCAGGCAGAGCGCCACCGCGAGCGCGCCGGCCAGAGCCATCGCCACCCGGCGCTGCATTGCTTTCACCTGGCTGTAGGCCAAGCGGATCGGCTGCTCCGAAACCACTGCCCAAGCGAGTTCTGGCATCACGGAATAAGCGGCCACTACTCCGTCGCGCTCGTCTCCAAAATTACCCACGTGGAAGGTCTCCGAGTGTGGAGATCGCGCAAAGGTCTGGATGAAGTGAGCAACCGCCGGGCGCTTCGAGAGGTCGTCCCCGGTGCGGGAATTGCCGAAAGCCGGGGCGCTGCCGACCAGCCTTCCGTCGCGGTCGACGACATAGGCAAATCCGATCGAGCCGAGCTTCTCCTCACCGAGCACTTCGGGAAGCCGCGCCAGCGAAATCTCGGCCGCGATGTAGCCTCGAGGCGGCTCGCCTACGGCGAAAGCGACGGTGAGCGCCGGCTGGCGCAGCGCGCTGCTTGGGTAGACCTGGGAGTAGCGCACGCCACCGGAAGCGGAAAGAAGGCGAATCGCCCGCTCCTCGTGCGCCGCAACTTCCGTCGGCGGGATGTCCTTCACTGCGAACGCTTGTAGGCCAGGCAATCGCGCGCGGTCCGCGCCGAAGAGGGTAACCGCGGTGAGGTCGCGCTGCTGATTGAGAATCGCCGCGATCTGCGCGCGCTGGTCGGCGAGGGGCAGACCGAAGAAATGAGGCACGCGCGCCAGCCCCATCGTTCCCCGGAGAGCCTCGTCGACGATGCCCTCGGTCTTCATTCGAAGCTCTTTGACGCGCTCCTGCGCCAGCTCCTGGGCGTCGCCGATCAGAAGCTCGCGCGTATCCGAAACCGACAGCCAGCCCACCATTGCCGTCGGCACGACGCTGACCACGAGCATCAGCAGCAGGATGGTCTTAAAGAGTCGCACCGGTCACTTCCAGCGGGTTTCCTTGACCTCGAGCTTGAGCGGCTCGATCCAAAGCTCGAACGTCCGGCGCGGCGACGCGACCGATTGGTCGCCCTCGGAGGCGACCGCTCGCACCGACCAGGAATACTTTCCGGCGGCGAGCGCAACGCGCGCCTCGGGTTTGTCGACGTTGAGCGCGATGGGCTTGCCCGCCCCCCCGAGAGGCACGATCTCGAGCGCGTACCCGGCGGCGCCGGCGACGTTTTGCCACGTCAAGGTGATTGGACCGACTCCGTTCTCACCCGGCCTAAGCCCGAGGCGCGCCAAATCCGCGGGGGAGAGCAGCGCCGGAGCAGTCAGCGCGGCTCTGGGGCTTTGCCTTGGAAGGGTGAGCGTCTGACCGGGGCGCACCGGTCGCGTCAGCCCGTCCTGCTCGACCCGAACCGGCTGGCCCGACTGCGAGGTAACTCTTGTCTCGCGATCGGTGACCTGCACCGCAAAGCGCGTGTTTTCCTGCGCGGAGCTGGATAGGAATCGCCAGGTGGCGTCGGCTGCGGCCGCTGCATCCTCGTACCTCGCCGCTTGAAAGAGTTGCTCGGCCTTGCGCAGGCTCTCGGATGCCTCCGCGAGGCCGCTGGAGGCCGGGTCCGCTTGAGAAATTGCGTTCCGCGCGGCAAGCAGCGCGCTCAGGGCCCTTGCGCGCTCGGGGCCCGGCAGATGCAGACTGGTGCCGGGTGACACCGAATCCCCGGTGAGGCCATTGAGGGATTTCAGCTCCGCCGCTGCCCGAGGATCGCCAAGCGCACGCTGAGCGACTTGCTCAAGCGTCTCTCCCGGTTGGACAACGACTGCCGGGGCAGAGGCGGCGAGCACGGCGGCGATGGCGAACGGGCTGAAACTCATTGGAACACGATCTCCCTTCCCGCGCGCACCGTCGCCGTCGGCGTGTTTACCGAGATCGACTGCTTCGCCGGATCATCGAGCTCGGCGTCCAGCCGGCCCTGCAAAAGTGTGAGGTCGCTGCGCTCCTGACCCGGCAAGGGATGCGTATTCGCAATGCCTATCAGCGCGTCCTCGCCCAAGGTGACGAGCGACCCATTGGCGAACTCAATGAGCGCCGAGCCTCCGCGCAGAGTACGGACTTTGTCGTTGGCAAGCAGCGGTGCGCCGTCCAGCGCCGGCGTCCACTCGTCCCCCGCGGCTCGCTTCATCCGAACGTCGCCCGAGACGCGCCGCAGCCGCGCTTTGGGCGAATCGCGTGTTGGTAGGCGTCCTTCCGATTTCTCGGAGTCGCTTCTGCTGCAAGTGCAAGCGAATGCCGCCAGCGCCATAAAGACGCAGGCGGATCTACAGCGCGCGTTAAGCAACCGATCCAATCGAACAGGGCTCGCACCGATGCCGGGCTCAGTTTAACGGGCCTGAGCAACGCTTCACATGAGCCGCATCGAAGGTCGCGCCGCCCTGGATGCGCTCCTCACACCCGCGCACGTAGAGCGGGTTGACAATTCGGCAAGCTTAGAGCCGGCGGTGCGACAGCGCCGGCAACTTGCGCCGAATGTCCGCCAGCAAGTCCATCTGCATCGCGCCGATCGCGAGCCCTTCTCCGTCCGAAGCGCGCGCCACCACCAGTCCCCAGGGGTCGACCAGCATCGCCTGCCCAAAGGTCACCCGCCGCTCCGAGTGCCGACCGTGCTGCGCCGGGGCGAGCACGTAGCATTGATTCTCAATCGCCCGCGCGCGCAGAAGGACTTCCCAGTGATCCTTCCCGGTCATCAAGGTGAACGCCGATGGCACGGTGATCAGCGTCGCCCCCCGAGCGGAGAGGGCGCGGTACAGCTCGGGAAAGCGCAAGTCGTAGCAGACCGAGAGCCCGATGCGGGCGACGGGACAGTCCACCGCGACCACCTCGGAGCCGGGCGCCACCGCGGCCGACTCCCGGTAGGTCGCTCCATCCCCCACGTCCACGTCGAACAAGTGGATCTTCCGGTAAACCGCCAGCCGCGTGCCGTCCGGCCCAAACAGCGCGCTGGTGTTGTAGAGGCGCCCGCCCGGCGCGCCCGTCTCGAGTATTGAGCCGGCCAAAAGAGTGATCGACAGCTCGCGAGCGAGGGCGGCCATGCGCGAAAGCGTTGGGCCGTCCAAGGTCTCGGCGGCGGATGGGCGTTCCGGCTCCGGGCCCATCCAGCTGAAATTCTCCGGTACTCCGACGAGCTTGGCGCCCAGCCCCGCAGCTTGGCGTATCCAGCGAGTCGCCGCATCGAGGTTTCGCCCCTTGTCCGCTCCGGAATTCATCTGCACCGCTGCAACCAGCATCATGGCTCCCGTTTATATCGCCACTCCCGACCCATACCTCAAAGCCCCAGCCCGCCTTCCGTCCGTCCCTTTACTTTTCCGCGCTGCGTATGGTACGCACAACAGATACATTTTTCGATTTTCCTCGAAAAGTGGGCCATTCGTGCCCGCTTTTCGCGTTTTGGGGCGCCGATGGCGGAGCCGAGTCATAAGCAGGCGGTCGAAGCGAGAGCTGCAGAGCTCGCCGGACCGGTCATCGCCGGCCTGGGTATGGAGTTGGTGGACGTGGAGTTTTTGCACGAACGCGACAGCTGGATCTTGCGACTGTTCATCGACAAGCCGGGAGGCGTCGGCCTCGGGGACTGCGAGACGGTGTCGCATTCGGTCGAGACGCTCCTCGACGTCGAGGATGTTGTCCAACACGCGTACCAGCTGGAGGTGTCCAGCCCTGGTCTGGACCGCCGGCTGAGGAAGCCCGAGCACTTCCGCCGCGCCGAAGGTCAGACGGTCAAGCTCAAGACTTTTGGTCCTCTCGGAGAGCCGCCTCGCCGAAATTTCCGCGGCGTGCTCACCGCCGTCGCCGATGACGGTGTAACGCTCGACGTGGAAGGCGCGGGCACAATGCGCATTCCATTCAGGGACATCGCCAAGGCGAACCTGGAATTCGAGTTCAAGCACTGAAATACAGGCCTCTCGGGGCCATGGATAAGGAGCCACTGGCACGTCATGGCCACTCAGACCAATCAAAGCGTAAACCTGAACCTCGTCCTCGATCAGGTTGCGAAGGACAAGGGCATCGAGCGCAAGGTGCTCGTCGCGACGCTCGAGGACGCGATGAAGACCGCGGCGAAGAAGCACTTCGGGCAGGACCGGAACCTCGAGGCGAAGTACGACTCGGAAAAAGGCGTCGTCGAGCTGTTTCAGGCGATCAATGTGGTGGAGGAAATCATCGATCCAGTGCAGGCGGTCAATCAGCTCACCCTGGCCGAGGCCCGGAAAAAGGGCATGGAAGTCGAGGCGGGGGACGAGCTGGTCTTCCAGATTTTTTACCGTGACGAGGATTCTGCCGAGGCCAAGGCGCAGGACGATCAGTACGGCGACATCCTCAGGCTGAAGACGTTCCGCCACGGTTTTGGACGCATTGCAGCGCAAACCGCGAAACAGGTCATCCTGCAGCGCACGCGCGACGCCGAGCGCGAGAACGTCTACAACGAATACAAGGAGCACAAGGACACCATCGTCACCGGCGTCGCCCGACGATTCGAGCGCGGCAACATCATCGTCGAGCTCAGCCGCGCCGAGGCGGTCCTCCCAGTGCGCGAGCAGGTGCCTCGGGAGACCTACCGCGCGGGAGACCGCGTTCAGGCCTATGTTCTGGACGTGCTTCGCGAGTCGAAGGGCCCACAAATCATCCTCTCCCGCGCTTCGGTAAATCTCTTGACCAAGCTGTTTGAGATGGAAGTCCCGGAGATCGCGGAAGGAATCGTGTTGATTGAGGCCGCGGCGCGCGAGCCCGGCGGCCGCGCGAAGATCGCTGTTTCGTCGCGCGATCCGGACGTGGACCCCGTTGGCGCGTGCGTCGGGATGAAGGGCAGCCGCGTTCAAGCCGTGGTCCAGGAGCTGCGCGGCGAAAAAATCGACATCGTTCCCTTTGACGAGGACACTGCCCGCTTCGTCTGCGCGGCTCTCGCCCCAGCCGAGGTCTCCCGGGTGATCATCGACGAAGCCAATCACGCCATGGAGCTCATCGTCCCGGACGATCAGCTTTCGTTGGCCATCGGGCGGCGCGGCCAGAACGTGCGGCTCGCGGCGCAGCTGACCGGCTGGAAGCTGGACATCAACAGCGAGACGCGGGTCAAGGAGATGCGCGAGTTTGCCAACCGCTCGCTCGGAGCCCTTCCCGGCGTCTCGGAGATGCTGATCGAAACGCTCTACGCGCACGGCTTTCGCCAGGCCAAAGACGTGGCGGAGGCGTCGCCCGAGGTGCTGGCGCAGATACCGGGGATCGACGTGGCGAAGATTCCGGCGATGCAGGAGGCGGCCAAGGTCCAGATGGTGGACGACGCCGCGGAGCTCGCTCGGATGGAGTACGAACGCGAGCAAGCTCGCTTGATCGAGGCGAGGCGACACCCGGACGAGCTGACACAGCAGGAGCGGCTCGCTCGCGTGCGGGGAATTGGCGAGAAGACGATCGACCAGCTCGCCACCGCCGGGTACAACACCGTCGAAGACATTGCGAACGAAAAGGACATTGCCAAGCTGGGCGAGACTCCCGGAATCGGGATCAAGAAGGCGCGGCAAATCAAAAGCGCGGCGGAGAACTACCTTCTCGAGGAGAGCAAGCTTCGGGCGGAGCTCAACGCCGAGCGCGGGCTGCCGCCCGAGCCCACAATTGCCGAGGGCTCTGCGGAGGAGGCCAAGCCGTAATCTTCCGCATTGGAAACGGGTCCACGACCGCGCCCAGGGACAAACGCCATGCCGGCACGCATCGAATCGATTAAGAATACCGGACGAGGCAGTCGCCTGAGGACCTGCATCGGCTGCGGCCGGGCTCGGCCCAAGGACGAGCTCTTCCGACTGGTGGCAGGTCCTCAACTGGCCGTGGATCTGACCGGACATCAGCGAGGAAGAGGGGCTTACCTGTGCGGCTTGGGATGTTTGACCGCGGCATTGAAGCGCAAGGCCTTCCACAGGGCATTCCGTGGAAGGATGCTATCGGTGGATTTGACGAGCTTGGAACTTGCCCTCGCGCGGTAGATACTGCTCGATTGTGAGCAGGCCAGAAGGCTTACGAGTATGTCAAAGAAGCGCGTACATGAAATTGCTAGGGAGCTCAAAGCCCAAGGGATCGAGCTCGACAACAAGGAGGTCGTCAACGAGCTCGTCGCGCTGGGCTATGACGTCAAGAGCCACTCCAGCTCGCTTGAGGATGACCAGGCGAACGCCGCCATCCTGAAGATCGTCAGCCAGCGCAAGCCGAAGGCGCCGGCCGCGCCAGTCACCGCGAAGGGATTCGTCGTTCGCCGCAAGGTTCCCGGTCCATCCCCGGCGGCCGGCGAGGCGAATCATCGCGACGGGCACGAAGCCGAGGTTTCAACCGCCGAGGTCGCGCCTCGGCCGCCGCAGAGTGCGGAGTCGGTGGAATCAGAGCACGCACCCGCGCCGATTCCAATCGCGGCCGAGATCCCAGCCGAACCCCCAACGCCAACTCCCCGCATCCAGGCGTCAGCAGTGGCCCAACCAGAAGTGACGGCTCCGTCCGTCCATCAACCGCCTCCGCCCGTCAGCACCCCTGCCCCAGAAGCGCGCTTCGCGTCGCCGGCGCGCCCAGTCGCGGCGGCTCCGACCCCGGCGCCGCAATCCAAGCGGCCAACGCCCACGCAAGCAGTGGTGATCAGCCGCCCGCTGGTGCAGGTGCGCCGCGTGACACCCACGTCCACCGCCCACAAGAGCATCCCGCTCGCTCCGGGCAAGAAGGCGATTGGCGAAGTTCGCGAGTTCAAGGTTGTGCCCGATCATTTGGGCCGCGGGCGAGAGCTCGTCGACGTCACCAAAAACAAGGCGGAGCGGGGCAAGAAGAGGACCTCGGAGAAGGAGAGCACCTTCTCCAAGCAAGAGATGGCAGACCTCGTCTGGGGCCGGGTGACGATTCCGCTCCGAGGCAAGAAGAAGAAGCCCACCAAAAAAGGAGCGAAGACCCAGATCACCGAGATGGCCGAAGAAAAGAAGGTCATCAAGATCCAGGAAGGAATCACCGTCTCCGACATGTCCCAGCGGATCGGCGTGAAGGCCGCCGAGCTGATCAAAAAGCTCATGGCCAGCAACATCATGGCGACCGCCAACCAAGTGCTGGATGCGGAGACCGCGGCGATCATCGCATCGGACTACGGCTGGAAGGTGGAGAAGGTCGGGTTCGAAGTGGAGCAGCACCTCCCGGAGGTGCAGGAGCGCCCAGAGGATGTCCGAAGTCGACCGGCGGTGGTGACCGTGATGGGCCACGTCGACCACGGCAAGACGTCGCTTTTGGATTACATCCGGCACTCCGATGTCGCGGCTCGGGAGGCCGGGGGCATCACCCAGCACATCGGCGCCTACACCGTGCACACCCCCAAGGGAGACATCACCTTCCTCGACACGCCCGGCCACGAGGCGTTCACCGCGATGCGCGCCCGCGGCGCCAACGTGACGGACATCGTGGTGCTCGTGGTGGCGGCGGACGACGGGGTCATGCCGCAGACGATCGAGGCGATCAATCACGCCAAGGCGGCGGAGGTGCCGATCGTCGTCGCGATCAACAAGATCGACACCAAGGGTTCGAACCCCGACCTGGTGAAGAAGGGATTGTCGAACCAAGGCCTGGTCCCCGAGGAATGGGGCGGCGATACGATCATGGTTCCCGTCTCCGCCAAGACCGGAGCTGGGATCGATCTGCTGCTTGAAAACATCCTACTGCAGGCGGAAGTCCTCGAGCTGACCAGCAATCCGAACCGCCCCGCCGTCGGCGCGATCATCGAGGCGAAGCTCGAGAAGGGACGGGGGCCGGTGGCCAGCGTGCTCGTCAGGGAAGGCACCTTGCGCGTTGGAGATCCGATCGTCAGCGGCGTCCACTCGGGGAAGGTCCGCGCGATGACCAACGACCGCGGCGAAGCGGTTGAAGAGGTGGGACCCGGATTCTCCGCCGAGGTGGTGGGGCTGTCCGGCGTGCCAACCGCGGGCGATACCTTGAACGTTGTGGCGGATGAAAAGGCGGCCAAGGAAATCGCCGACCACCGCACTTCCAAAGAGCGGCAGGCGGAGCTGGGCAAGACTTCCAAGGAATCCCTCGAAGCGCTCCTCACCCGGATGAAGACCGGGGAGGCCAAAGAGCTGCGCGTCGTCCTCAAGGCAGACGTACAGGGTTCGGTCGAGGCGATTTCACAGGCGATCGAGAAGCTCTCCACCGCCAAGGTCAAGGTGGAAATCATTCACATGGGCGTGGGCGCGATGACCGAGACCGATGTGATGCTCGCCGCGGCGTCAAAGGGGATCGTGGTCGGCTTCAACGTCAAGCCGGAGTCGGGAGCGGAAGCGACCGCCAAGCATCAGGGCGTCGCCATGAAGACCTACTCGATCATCTACGAGCTGCTCGAAGGCGTTCGTCAGGCGATGGAGGGCATGCTCGAGCCCATCCGCAGCGAGAAGAAGCTCGGCCGCGCCGAGGTGCGCAACCTCTTCAACGTGCCGAGGCTGGGGACCATCGCCGGAGCGGCGGTCCTCGACGGCACCATCAAGCGCACCGCGCTGATCCGCTTGCTGCGCGACAACAAGCAGGTCTATGCCGGGCGAATGGCGTCGCTCAAGCGATTCAAGGACGATGTCAGGGAAGTGGCTCAGGGTTTTGAGTGTGGCATCGGCATCGAGAATTACAGCGACATGAAGCCGGGCGACATCATCGAGGCGTACGAGATCGAAGAGACTCGCCCGAGCTTGACCTAGCGGTCGAGCCGGGCGCCACCCGCGCGCACGCGGTCGGGGAGGCTTCATGTTCATTTGTGTATCCCGCCTCACGCTGGCGATTCCCGAGAGTGGATCTCTCAAGGCCAAGCGGCAGATCCTCCGCCGCGTGACCGACCGGCTGAAGGCCAGATTCAACGTCGCGGTGGCCGAGGTCGAAGACAATGACCTGTGGCAGAAGGCCACCCTGGCTCTGGCGGTGGTCGGCAACGAGCGCCGCCACGTCAACGAGCAAATGGACAAGATCATTCACTCGGTCGAGGAGATGTACGTCGCTCCGCTTGTCTCGCGGGAGATCGAGATACTCTCGTTCGGCGACCAGCTTTTCGCGGAGCCGCCGCAGCAGGACGGCCTTCCTTTTGCGACCGGACAGCGGTCCTTGGCGGAGGCGGAAGGGATGGGTGTCTGGGAGGAGCGGCATGAGCGCAAGCCGGGATCCAAACCCGAGCTTCCCCGAAAGGGCGCAAAACTCTCGCTCGAGGAGGCGCGCGCCCGCGCTCGGGGTCTTCGCAATCCCCGCGAATGGGAGAAGAAATGACTACCCACGTCCGTCCGGATCGAGTCGGCCAGGAAATCCAGGCGGCGATCGCCTCGCTCATCACCCGCGGTGAGCTTCGCGATCCGCGCATCGGCTTCATCACCATCACCGGCGTCAAGGTCTCGCCGGATCTCCGCGTGGCCAAGGTCTACTACTCGATGCTGGGAACGGATCAGGAGCGGTCGGAATCGCAGAAGGGCCTCGAGGCGGCGAAGGGCTTCATCCGGCGCGAGGTCACCGCTCGAATTCAGCTGCGCGTTTCCCCGGAGATATACTTTGTCTTCGATAAGTCTATAGTCGAGGGCGATAAAATCGATCGCCTCCTGCGCGAAGTGAAGGAAAAGGAGGGCTGGTAACCCTCCCGCGGCCGGTGCCTGAACTTGGGCTCGCTGTCATGAACGGCATCCTGGTAGTCGACAAGCCAGCTGGGCCCACCTCGTTCGATGTCGTGCGTCGGGTCCGATCGCTGCTCCGGGTTAAGAAAGCCGGCCACACCGGAACGCTTGACCCGATGGCCACCGGCGTCCTTCCGGTCTGCATCGGCCCCGCAACCAAGATCGCCGGCCTGATCTCCGAAGGGAGGAAGTCCTACGACGCGCTGATCCGGCTGGGGGTCGAAACCGATTCCCAAGATGCCGCCGGCAAGGTGATCGCCGAGGCGCCGGTGCCTGATCTCTCGGCGAAGCTCTTAGAAGCGCTCCTGGCCAGATTTCGCGGAAGCTATCTTCAGGTCCCGCCGATGTTCTCGGCAGTAAAGGTCGGTGGGAAGCGGCTCCACGAGCTGGCGCGCGAGGGAGCGGAGGTCCATCGCGAAGCTCGTCCGGTGGAGGTTTACCAGCTGGCCCTGCGCGACTTCTCGGCTTCGGAAATCTCCGTCTCGCTCACTTGCTCCAAGGGGTTCTTCGTTCGGTCGCTGGCGCACGACATCGGCAAGGAGCTCGCTTGCGGCGCGCATCTCAAAGCGCTTCGCCGGACCCGGAGCGGACCGTTCGCCCTCGAGCAAGCGCTCGGCTTGGCTCAACTTGCCGCCATCGCGACGTCCGAGGGCGGCGCGGAAGCCATCTCGAAGCGCCTGATTTCGGCGAACCAAGCGCTGGCCCACCTTCCCGCGGTCCGCGTCTCTGAGGCCGATGCGCACCGGGTTGTTCACGGCGTGCCGATCGAGGCGCCCCCGGGCACAGGCATGGTGCGGGTGCTCGGCCCTGACGGAGCGCTGCTCGCAATCGCCGAGCTGGGCAAGGGAGCAAGGCTGAGCTATCGCCGCGTCCTGGTGGAGCTGGACGACAATAGGCACTAGCGTCGAGCGCCGTTCCGTTTGACCTGAGAGGATTGCCGCCCTATAAATCAGCGGTTACATAAGCTGGTCGAACGCGTCTGCACCCCTCCGCGGACGAAGGTCGGTAAGTTTCTGGAGGAGGATGAGAGAGAATCATGGCAGTTCAGCCCGAGCGCAAAGCAGCGCTCATGACGCAGTACAAGCGCCACGAAAAAGACACCGGTTCCCCTGAAGTTCAGGTTGCGCTTCTATCCGAGCGGATCGGTCAATTGACCGAGCACTTCAAGACGCACAAGAAGGATCATCATTCGCGCCGCGGGCTGCTCAAGCTGGTCGGTCAGCGAAGGCGTCTGCTCGATTACCTGAAGGAAAAGGATGCGACCCGGTACAGAAAGCTCATCGACGGTTTGGGAATTCGAAAATAGACAAGGAGGCAGAAGGGCAATCCCCGGGCGCCGCCCGACTGAAATCTGAAATCAAAGGCGAGGGAACGGAAGGGTCGCGGGGCTGGGTTTTGAGTTTCCGTTCGAGTCTGCCGATTCGATTGGCTCGGCGGTCGCGAACAGGGATTCAACGCCCACCGCGCCCCTTGGCTCCCGCCAGGGTTCGCGGCATCGCAGGCCGCGGACGCAACCCCCGCCCTCACTGCGCAGCTCGCCCGAAAGCGTCGAGCGGCGCGCATCGCGACTCTGCGAGTCAAAGGAACGAAAAATGTACGTGAAGAAGAGCATCACCGTTGGCCAGCAGGAGCTGTCCATCGAGACGGGAAAAATGGCGAAGCAGGCGGACGGCGCCGTCGTCGTGCGCTACGGCGACACGATTTTGTTGGTCACCGCCGTCTCGCTTCGAGAGAAGAAGGACGTGGACTTCCTGCCGCTGACCGTGGAGTACCAGGAGAAGCTGTACTCCGCGGGCCGGATCCCTGGCAGCTATTTCAAGCGCGAAGGCCGCCTCACCGAAAAGGAAACGCTGACCTCGAGATTGATCGATCGCGCCTGCCGCCCGCTGTTTCCCGAGGGCTACGGATACGAGACGCAGATCATCGCCAGCGTGATCTCGGCGGATCAAGCAAACGAAGGAGACATTCACGGCATCACCGGGGCGTCGGCGGCCCTGTGGTGCTCGGACATCCCATTCAATGGGCCAATCGCCGGCATCCGCGTCGGCCGGGTCAACGGCCAGCTGATCGCAAACCCCACCGCCAAGCAGCGCGAAGAAAGCGACCTCGACCTGGTGATGGCCTGTTCGCGCGACGCGATCGTGATGGTGGAGGGCGGGGCGAAGGAGATTTCCGAAGCCGACATGGTGGCCGCGCTGGAGTTCGGAAAGCAGTCGGTTCTTCCGCTGCTGGACCTTCAGGACGAGATGCGGCGACAGCTGGGCGCCAAGACTCGCGCGTTTGAATCGTTCGCGCATCCGGACCAGGCGCTGAAGCAGAAGGTGCGCGCACTCGCTTGGGGGAGCATCGTCACCGGTTATCAGATCGCCGAAAAACACGCCCGCTACGAGGCTTTGTCGAACGCGAAAAGAGAGATGCTCGCCAAGCTCAAAGCCGAGATGGGCGAGGCCTTCACCCCCGCCGTCGAAAAGTCGGCCAAGGCGTTCTACGAAGATCTCAAGTACGAGCACATGCGCGATTTGACGGTTCAAGGCGGCAGGATCGGCGGGCGGCGCCACGACGAGGTGCGGCAGATCACTTCCGAGGTCGGTTTGCTGCCCAGGGTGCACGGCTCCGCGCTGTTCACCCGAGGGGAAACCCAGGCGCTGGTGGTGGCGACGCTGGGCACCGCCGAAGACGAGCAGCGCCTCGAGCTGCTCTCCGGGCAGAGCTTCAAGAAGTTCATGCTCCACTATAATTTTCCGCCGTTTTCAGTGAACGAAGCGAAGCCGCTCCGCGGACCTGGCCGGCGCGAGATCGGCCACGGAGCGCTCGCCGAGCGCGCGTTGCGGGACATGCTGCCGAGCAGCGACGGCTTCCCGTACACCATTCGAGTGGTCTCCGACATCCTCGAGTCGAACGGCTCCTCTTCGATGGCCACGGTGTGCGGCGGAACGCTGGCGCTGATGGATGCGGGGGTCCCGATTCGCGCGCCGGTCGCAGGCATCGCAATGGGCTTGGTGAAGGAGGGCGAAAACATCGCCATCCTTTCGGACATCCTGGGCGATGAAGATCACCTCGGGGACATGGACTTCAAGGTCTGCGGAACCGCGAAAGGGATCACGTCCATTCAGATGGACATCAAAATCTCCGGCCTGACCACCGAGATCATGAAGCGGGCGCTGGAGCAAGCGCGCCAGGGCAGGGTGCACATCCTCGGCGAAATGCTGAAAGCAATTGCCGAGCCGCGCAAGGAGATCAGCCAGTACGCGCCGCGGATCACCACGATTCAAATCCGGCCGGAGTACATCAAGAACGTCATCGGCCCGGGTGGAAAGGTGATCAAGGACATCATCGCCAGGACCGGTTGCTCCATCAACATCGAGGACTCCGGCAAGGTCGACATCGCCAGCCCGAGCTCCGAGGCGGTTCAGCAGGCGATCGCGATGATCCAAGCGCTCACGCGCGAGGCCGAGGTGGGCAGAATCTACCTGGGCACGGTGCGCAAAATCGTCGAGTTCGGAGCGTTCGTGGAGCTGTTTCCGGGCACCGACGGCCTGGTCCATGTCTCCGAGCTTTCGGACAAGCGCGTCAAATCGGTCTCCGACGTGCTCAAAGAGGGCGACGAAGTGATGGTCAAGGTGATCAGCATCGACAAGACCGGGAAGATTCGCCTCTCGCGCAAGGAGGCGCTCGCGGATCGCGCGGGGCAGCAAGCCGGCGGAAAGATGCCTCCGCCGGCCGAGCCGGCGCAGCTGAAGGCGAAGGCCTAGGGGCGCCTGCGAGCTCCGCGGGTGTTGAATCGCCACGCCATCGTCCTGTTCTTGGGCAGCGCGGCGATTCTTACCCTGGTGCCGATTCCGCCCGCTGCTTACGCGCTCACCGCCATTTCGGACCTGGTGATGCTCATCGGGCTTCTTCTCGACGTCGAGCACCCCGGCCTCAGAGCCGCCGGCGCGCGCCTCCTCCAGGCCGCCGGTGTCGCGCTGGCCCTCGCCGCAGCCGTCGCCGCAGCGAGCTCGCCGCCCTTCGCCCTGGCGCAAGCTGGGATTGCGCTCGCGGTACTGGGCGTGCTCGCGGAGATGCTGACGGCCTACGGCGCGCTGAGGTTCGCCATCTCCGCGCAGGCCGCGGGAGACGCGCTCTACATCGTCGGCTTCGCGATGGCGCTTGTGGCCAGAGCGCGATCTCCCAGCTCCCAAGGCTGGGTGTTCATCGCGCTGACCGGTGCACTGAGCGTGTTTGCCGCTGCCTATAACCTGCAGCTCCAAGTGCGCCGCCTCCGCAACCTGCAAGCGGGATGGCGATTCCGAGTCCTTTCCGCAGCTCCCATCCTGCGCCTGCGCACGCCCTCCGGCGAGGCGCAGATCTCCTGGTCCGACGTGCGCGCGGTACAGCGCCTCGACCGACGGCGCCTATTGCTCGTGCTGCCCGCGCCTCTTCCGCCGGAGCTGGCGGGCAGCGGCCTGCCGTTCGATGAGCTAACCCGAGCCGACGCGCCTTCGGACGCCGCGAAGTCGGAACCGGAGCAATACGGATTCGTCCTTCACGAGCAGGAGATCGGCCGAGCGCTGCCGCGGGCCGAGGAGGAATTTCGCCGGCTCGCTCGCGCGTATGTTACATCCGCGAAGCCGTGAACAAGGTCGACGTCAAGCTCAAGCGGGTGCGCGCGGCGATGAATCCGTTGCCCGCTCCGGGCTACCACAGCGCGCTCGCGTCGGGGATGGACCTCTGCGCAGACGTCGAGCAAGACGTCGTTCTTCAGCCGCTCGAGCGGCGAGCCATTCCGACCGGCTGGGCGATCGAAGTTCCGCCCGGATTCGAAGCTCAAGTCCGTCCGCGCTCCGGTCTCGCGCTCAAGCACGGCATCACCTGCCTGAACTCGCCTGGCACCATCGATGCCGATTACCGCGGTGAGGTGCAGGTCATTCTGGTCAACCTTTCCAGCCAGCCCTTCACCCTGCGCCGCGGCGAACGGATCGCCCAACTCGTGATTTCCCAGGCCTGGCGCGCGCAATTGGTCGAGGTGTCGGAGCTGACCCCCAGCGAACGCGGACCTTCCGGGTTTGGCTCCACCGGATGAGAGGCGGCTGCTTGAGCGCAGGCTTGGCGCGATGGACAATGCTAAGCCGCTCTGGAATCGCCGTGAGCGTTGGCCGCCCGGATCCCGGCGTTGGAGTTACCTTGCTTTGTTATCGCTGCGGCAGTCATGTCCCTGAATCGGCCGACGCCTGCGCCACCTGCGGGCAGACGCTCGGCACCGGCGGCCTGCGGCAGGCGACCGGAACGTTTTCGCACAAGCGCGCGAGTCAAGGCTCGGTCCTGGGCGCTCCCTACAAATCGGGCGCGGTCATCGCTGAGCGTTACGTGATGAAGGATGTGCTTGGATCCGGTCCGCTCGGCTTCGTCCTTCGCGCTCGCGATCAGCAGAGCGACGCCGACGTCGCGATCAAGTTGATTCATCCCCGCTTCCTCCAAACGCCGGAAGAGCGAAAGTTTTTCGCCGAGCGAATCGGCAGCGTGCGCGCCTTGAGCCATTCCAACTTGGCGCGAATCTACGACGACGGCGAAGACCTCGGCTGGCCGTTTTATGCGACGCAGTACCTCGAAGGATTGACGCTGCGGAAAATCATCGAGCTGCGCATCGAAAAGGGCGAGCTGTTCAGCCTAAGGGAGGTCGAGCCGATCTTCGGCCAGATCGCCAGCGCGCTCGACGCAGCCCATGGGCTCGGACCGCACGCCGACCTCAAGCCGGAGAACGTGATCATCCTTCCGGACTTGCTCAAGGTCTCCGATTTCGGCCTCGGCCTGGCCATGCCGCGCGTCCCCTTCGTGCAAGCGCTGAGGTTGCGCCGAGCGGATCGATACGCCGCGCCCGAGTACATTTCCGGTTCAGAAGTCGATCACCGAGCGGATGTGTACTCGCTCGGCGTCATGTTGGGCGAGATGCTCTCGGGACAAATTCCGGACGGCGCGATTCCCGAGCTGACGCAGATAAATCCAGTGCTGCCGGAGCGGCTCGAAGGGCTGTATCGCAAGGCGCTCAACGCCGATCCCGCGGCCAGATTCAGCTCCGCGCGGGAGATGGTGGAAGCTCTTTGGGAGTCGAAGGAAGCAAGCGCGCCGCAGCCGCACAGCGCTCGCGCGCCGGCTCCGATTGCCGGCGGCCCGGTCGTTCTGCTCGAGACCGTCGAGCCTTCGACCGATGCGCCTGCCGCGCCGGAGGAACCGGCGGAATTGACTCAACCGGTAATGCACCAGGAATCCAAACTGCTTGCGCCGAAACCGCCCGCGAGCAATGTTCCCGATCAGCCCATGGAATCCTTGCAGCGCGTACTGCATCCCCACAGCTGGTGGACGCCTCGAGTGAGATCGGCGGCGTGGGCGCTGGTCTTGTGCATTTCGGGTCTGATCGTCGGCGGTGCAAGCGGTTATTGGCTCGCTCGTTCGAGCTCCGCCGAGGCGCAAGGGACGGCTGCGTCCCGGCCGATGCCGTGAGCATGCCGTGATCCCCCGTTACGCTCGCGAAGAGATGGCGTCGCTTTGGACGCCGCAGGCGCAGCTGCGCCGCTGGCGCGACGTCGAATTGGCTGCGCTCGAGGGGATGGTCAGGGCGGGGTTGGCGCCCGCGGCCGCGCTGGACGAATGCCGCTCCAAAGCGGGCGACTTCTCCGCCGCGGACGTTGCGGAGATCGAAGAGATCGAAAAGAGCACCAAGCACGATGTGATCGCCTTCCTCACTTTCTTGGAGCGCCGAATCGGTCCCTCCGCCAGATGGCTCCACATGGGAATGACCTCGTCGGATGTGCTCGATACCGCACTGGGCATCGCGCTGCGCGATTCGGCCGCCCTCATCCTCAGCGGCATTCAAAGCGCGATGAAGGCAGTGCGCGAGCGCGCGATGGAACACAAGTACACCGTGATGATCGGCCGCAGCCACGGGATCCACGCGGAGCCGATCACCTTCGGTCTGAAGATGGCCATCTGGTACGACGAGCTGTCGCGAAACCGCGAGCGGGTCGCGCGCGCCAAGGAGAGCATTTCCGTCGGCAAGATTTCCGGAGCGGTCGGCACCTTCGCTCACCTTCCGCCCGAGGTGGAGGAGCACGCCTGTGCCCGGCTTGGCTTGCGACCCGCCCGGGCCTCGAGCCAAATCATCCAGCGCGATCTCCATGCCGAGTTCTTCAGCACGCTGGCAGTGCTCGGTTCCTCGATCGAGCAATTTGCGGTGGAGATCCGCCACCTGCAGCGAACGGAAGTTCGCGAAGCCGAGGAGCCGTTCACCGCCGGCCAGAAGGGCTCGTCGGCGATGCCGCACAAGCGCAACCCGATTCTCTCGGAGAACTTGACCGGGCTGGCGCGGCTGCTGCGGGGCTATGCGCTGACCGCGATGGAAGACGTGGCGTTGTGGCACGAACGAGACATCTCGCACTCCTCGGTGGAGCGGGTGATCTGCCCGGATGCGACCATCCTCTGCGATTTCATGCTGCACCGCTTCGCCAAGCTGATTGGGAACCTGCGCGTGTACCCCGAGCGTATGAAGCAAAATCTCGAGCTGTTGGGCGGAGTGGTGAACTCCCAGCGCATCCTGCTCGAGCTGGCCCGCAAGGGGATGGACCGCCAAGCCGCGTACGCCATCGTACAGCGAAACGCGATGAAGGCTCATGAGCAAGGCGTGGATTTCAAGTCCGCGCTGTTGGCGGATCCAGAGCTGCGAAAGATGATGAGCGCGGAGGAAATCGCCGCCGCGTTCACGCTCGACTACTACTTGCGCTACGTCGACGTCGTTTTTGAGCGCGTTTTCGGCCGCGAGCGGGGAGAGGGTTCGCGCCCGGCTTAAGGCGATCTGGCGCTCAGAGAACCGAGTGGCGTCAGAGAACCAAGCGGCGCTTAGAGAACCGAGTTGCGCTTAGAGAACCGAGTTGCGCTCGGAGAACCGAGTTGCGCTCAGAGGACCGAGCCGCGCCCTGACGTCGAGCCGATGCTCAGAGGTACTTGCTGGCCCGAAGATTCCTCTCGATCCGCTGGCTCACATCGCCCAACGTGAGCTCGAGCGCAGAACCGGTGATCTGCGCGAACGCCGCCAGGTACTTCTCGGCGAGGTCGACTCGAACCTCGTCCGGAATCGGCGGCGGCTTTCCCTGCCCGGAGAATCCGCGCTCGCGAATCAACCACTGCCGGATGTTCTCCTTGTCCAGCATCTTCTGGTCCTCGCCGCGCTGGAAGCGCGCATCGTACTCGCCGGCGATCCAGAAGCGGCTCGAATCGGGAGTGTGGATTTCGTCGATGAGAACGATTTCGTCGCCCGCCTTGCCGAACTCGTATTTTGTGTCCACTAGGATGAGCCCGCGGCTTCGCGCCCATCTCTCTCCCTCGGCAAACAGAGCGATCGAAAGCTCGCGCGCCCGCTGCCAATCTCGCCGGCTCACCAGACCGCGCGCCAAAATCTCCGCCTCGGAGATCGGCTCGTCGTGCTTGCCGTACTCCGCTTTGGTGGAAGGCGTTACGATCGGCTGCTCGAAGCTCTGGTCCCTCTTCAGGTCGCGCGACAGCGGGATACCGTAAGCGGTGTGCTTTCCCTCTTGGTAGTCGCGCCACAGGCTGCCGGTGATGTAGCCGCGGACGACGAATTCGACTGGAAACGCCTCGCAGCGGCGCGCCACGGCGACGTTCGGATCGGGAACGTCGCGGAGGTGGTTGGGCGCGATGTGCTTCGTCTTTTCGAACCAGAAGACCGCGAGGCGATTGAGCACCTCGCCTTTGAAGGGAATCGTAGTCAGGACGTGGTCGAACGCGGACAGCCGGTCGGTGGTGACCAGGATCAGCTGGTCGCCCTTGCGGTAGACGTCGCGAACCTTGCCCTGGTAACGCTCGCCGAGCGAGTCGAATCGGGTCTCCTTGAGCGCGAACGGCAGCTGCTGGGCAACGCGTGGATTGGTCATCAAGCCTCCGGTGGAAACCGAAGGCGCGGACTCTACTGGACTTCGGCCGGGTGTGACGAGATTCCGCTCGCCGCGGCTGCCATGTAGAGAAAAGCCGGGTTGAGCCGAAGCGTGGCGTCGTCCGTGTACGCGGCGGCGAAGGGCGCGTTGGGCGCGCGCGTCACCAGAACGCTGTCGCTCTCAATTCCCCAGAGCGATAGCAACGAGCGAGCGACCTGCTCGGCTGCTTCCCTTTCCGACAGTCCCCCGAGTGCAGCGCGGCGATCTTCGGGCCAGCGTCCCTCGCCTCGATCTCCGAAGGAAATCTGCACCGGCTGCCCGGCGTCCGGCGGCTGAAGAAGGTCGGCGTGCAAATCAAAGCCGGGAGCGGCGGAGGTTTGGCCATTCTGGATGATGAGAAATGGCGTCGACTGCCGCGAAGCCGAGCTCCCTTCCGATCGGGAAATGCGGGACGCCTCGTTGAACAAGTCGGTCAAAACAGGTTGGGCTTCGAACTCCAAACGCTCCGCGTCATTGGTGAGCACCCAACGCAGGGTCGGCAAGCGAGCCTGGGTCGGCGAACCCCCGCACGCGGCAAGGGTAGCCGCACTCCCCAAGGCGACGATGAAGCCGACGACCCGCATTGTCCCCCAAATATACCAGCCCCGCGTGGGACAGCCAGAGCTAAGCTTACCAGGTGGCTTATCTCCGCGAGAACCTGACCATTGTTGTGCACCAAATCCGGTCGCCCGACAACCTCGGCGCGATGGCGCGTTTGATGGCGAACTTCGGATACCACCGCCTCGTTCTTTCGCAGCCCCGCACCTACACCTTCCGCGCGGCGGAAAAGCTCGCGGTGCGCGCCGAATCCCACCTCGAAAGGATGGAGCTGGCGCCCGATCTCCCTGCGGCGCTGGAGAGCTGCGTTCTGGCCTGCGGCACGACGTCCCGCGCCGAGGTCAAGGGCCGCAAGGTGCTGACCCCGGAGGAAGGTGTCGCCCGGCTGCGAGAGGCGGCGCAGCGCGGCCAAGTTGCAATTGTTTTCGGCGGCGAGAAGCGAGGTCTCTCCGACGTGGAGCTGTCGCTTTGCCAAGAGGTGCTGGCGATTCCGACCGAGCCGGCGCAACCGTCGATGAATCTCGCTCAAGCGGCGGCCATTCTCCTTTACCTGTGCGCGCGGGCGGAGCAACCCGCGGTCGGGCGGTCCGAGAGTCCAGGCGCGCCGCTGGCGACGGTGCACGCGCTCGAGCGCGTTCTTCGCGAGGTCATGTTGGAGTCGGGCTTTCTCAATCCGCAGGCGCCCGATCGCGTCCTGCGCGAGCTTTCACGGTCGCTGGTGCGCGGACGCCTTGCCAAGCGCGAGGCGGAGATGTGGCTCTCCGCATTCGAGCACGTCCGCAGAGCAGTGAGGCACTAGACGGTCGGCTTCAGCTCGCAGTTGGCTCTTTCCGATCGCTCGCGATTGGACAACCGTCAGCTCGTGATCGGCGCTTTCTCGGCCCGGCGACTTGACGGTCAGCGTCAACTTGGGGCCGCGGCCCTCTGAGCGCGCGCTATGCCTTCTCAGCGCCGGATGCCTTTTCGGGGGCAGCTGGCTTTTCAGCCGCGGGAGCCTTTTCAGCGGCAGGGGCCTTTTCAGCGGCGGATTCCTTTTCTGCCGCGGGCGCCTTCGGTGACCTGTAGGTCTCGTCGAAGTGCTTTTCACACAGGCCGTGCCGCGCCGCTTTCGTGCGGCATTCCGGCTTGGAGCAGATCCGGTAGCGAGAATGAGGAAGCTCGCCTTGCCTCCACTTTTTGTAGTGAAAGTAGCAATAGCTCTTGGCGCGATAGGGGCGCTTGCAGTCGGCAACGCTACACTTCTTGTCTCCGCCCCCTTTCGCACGCCGAGGCCACCCGGTTTGAGCCTGCTGCTTCGCTTGTGCCGCCTTTTCTTCAGCCAATTGCGCTCCTTCGCGAAAGCGGTGTTCATAGCTCGGCGGTTCACCCCCCGCAAGGGAAGCATCCAGCAAGCTGCCGATCCGATTTCGCTGCGCGAGGCCTGCCCCGAACAAAGTCGAGCGGCCTGTCCCAAGCCCAGTCGCGAAGCTTGGCCTCGCACGGATACGTTGGTGCAGTGGAATGCATCGAGTGTGAAAATAAGCTCGGAATTCGAGTTATCTTGAACACTCGATGTAAAAACCAAGCGTGATGCGGACGCGGGGAACTTGCGCGGCGAATCGATTTTGAGCAACGCGACGTCGGTCAGCTCGTCCTTGCCGATTGCCCTCGCTTCAGTAGGCGAGTCCTCGTTGGAGTTCACGGGGTCGCTGAGGCGGGAAGGCGCGCGCGTCAACTGGTGTTCACTCGAGGGAGCGGCCCTTTTCCTCGACCGACTTGACCAGCTCCTTCGCCGCGGGATTGACCGGGCTCACCGAACGGCGCACCAGGTCCACTTCGAATCGGTAGGGCTGATTCTCTCCAGTGTAACAAGTCACTTCCAGGGTGCCTCTGAACGAGGAGATGAGCCTGGGGTGGCAATCGGGCGAACCCCCCTTCGACCGTTCGACCAGCTCTCGTCCGATGGACCACTTCGATCCAGGCTGCGGCGAAGCGACGAGCTCGATTGCGCGGCGGTAGTCGCCCTGATTGAACTGCTGCTGCAGCAGCACGAGCATCAGGCCGAGGATCGCGATCATCAGAGCGCCGATCATCATCTTGCTTCGGCGCTCAAGGGATACCGGTTCCAACACGCCCAGTAATTACTTCTCCTCGTTGCGCTTGGCGACCAGCTTGTTGATTGCTTCGCGATCTTGCGGCGAGTGGCGCTCCCGCGGCTTTTTGTCCCAAACCGTCGAGGCCGAGTCCTTGGCGTCCTCCACCGCGCTCTTGATGTTTCCCTTCAGCTGGTTCACCTGAGCTGAGAACCCGTGCTTCTTCCACACGCGCTCCAAATGCTGGACCGGCGTGCGCCCGGCCACTTCGTGCGTGGCCAGGAAAATGCCGAACCAGATCGCAAAGCCGGTCCAAACGAGGAACTTGATTAAACTCCACATGGTGGCCTCCTACCTTCTGCTACATCCGAGGTCCGGCGCTCGCCAGTTTTCGGCGCCGTTATGAAAGTGGCCGTGCAGCCCGAGGAGCTCTTCAAGGATGCCGAATCGCGTTCGCTGCAAATCGAGCGGGCGCGCAATCCCGAGGCGGCGTTGGAACGCCTGCGGGCCGAGTGCCTGGCGTTTTTCGATTCGCTCCCCGAGCCGCCGCTCTATCCGCGAATGAATGACCCAGCCCGAGCGGCGGCGGCGCGCCTGTTGCCGAAGAGCACGGAGCTGCTCGCCCGTTGCATTGCGCTGGGAAGGGATGCCCAGCTCGAGCAGCAGGCCGCGCCGATACGCCAGGCCATCGAGGCTCACGCGGCAGCGCTCTGCTTTACGGCGGAGGGGCGCATCCGCGCGGCGGAAGAGGCGTGGCGGCGCGCGGCGGACGGCGAGCGGCGCATCCTAAGCGTGCGGCGGCTGTGGATCCGGTCCGACGAAGCGAAGGCCTCGGTTTTCGACCGCGCGAACGGTACCTCGCGGTTCGACCCGCGCCCGGAGCCGATGATGACGGTGAAGCTCGCCTGTCCTGGCTCGTGCCAGGCGGTGGGCGAGTTCTCCGTCTCGCCGCGGCTCGCCAGCCATCGGCTGATCTGCGCGAAGTGCAAGGCCCCGTTCACCGCGTACGTGGCCGAAGCGCGAAGCGTCGAAGTAAACGCGCGGCGCGGAGCGAAGAGGTACAGCTTCAAGGTGGAAGAGCCCGGCGGCGCGCTGTCGAAGGTGGAATTCGAAGACGCGAGCGGCGCCGAGTTCAACGTCGCTCGCCGCGACCTCGTGGCGTTTCTCTACTCGTCAAAAAGAGATCTCCGCGCGGTGCTGAACCTCTCAAATGGGCGGCTGCTGCGCATTCAGCGCAGCGGAGTATGCTTCGTCGCCACGGCAGTGTTCGGCGAGGATTCGCCGGAGGTTGCGACCTTCCGGGCATACCGCGACCAGGCGCTGCTGCGGTCCGCCTGGGGATCTTGGCTGGTCCGCGCGTACTACCGGCTTGGGCCGAGGATCGCGCACCGGCTGTCGCAGAAGCCGAACGCGGTGCGCCTTGCCAGGATTGTGCTGCGATGGCTTTATCAGGTGCTGATGAGAAGAGGGTATCGATGACCGACGAGCCGCTGGCGCAAACCGAGCGACCGCGGTCGACGAAATCCGGGCGCCTGTTGATCATCGCTCTCGTCGCGCTGCTGGGCACCGTCATCGCTTACCACGGCATCTACGACGCGCACCGCGCCAGCGCGCTTCGGTCGGGAGCAGCCGCTCCGCCGTTCAAGTTGGCGCGGTACGGCGGCGGGACCGTCTCGCTCGACGAGTTGCGCGGCAAAGTGGTGATGATGGACTTCTGGGCCACCTGGTGCCCGCCGTGCGTGGCGGAAATGCCCGCGCTGACCAAGCTCGCGCGCGAGTACGAGCCGAAGGGCCTCGTCTTCCTCGCCGTCAGCGAAGACGACCACGAGACCGCGCCGGCGCAAGTCGGCGTTTTCGTCGCGCAGCGGGTGCCGGACTTGGGAAGGAGCGTCGTCTTCGCCGACGGTCCGACGGTGGAAAGCTACGGCGTGGAGTCCTTGCCGACGCTGTTTCTCATCGGACGGGACGGCCGCATCCTGGAATCGTATTCCGGATACGCGTCGGAGTCGGTGCTTCGGCGAAGAATCGAAAGCGCGCTCAGCAAGTAGCTCGGACCTGAAGGTGGATCCCCGGCGTCCATTATCCGGTTGAGACGTCGCGAATGTTGCGTGCAGCTTGTGCGAACGAATCAGGCGGGCAACGTTCGCACCGCGAGGTGTCCGCTGCACGTAAATGCCCCTGCACCACTGCGTTGAACGTGCGCTCATGAACCTCGCGTTGCGTCACGGTCCCGCTTCGACGTGCTCCCACGAGTCGGATAGGGTATTGTAAGCGCCGCGAGAGGGACGCAACGCGATGCCGGATCTCCTCAAGCAGCAGTTGGAACGGTGTCTCGATCTTCAGTCAGTGCTGAACTGCGCACTCAACAGAAGCCTGGCGCTCACCGGCACCGTGCTCGGAAATCTTCAGGTGATGGACTGGCGGACGGGGTATCTCACCATCGAGGCCCAGCGCGGCTTCAATGACGACTTTCTGACTTTCTTCCGGCGGGTGAACGCGGACGACGGTTCGGCATGCGCGCGGGCGATCAGAAATCGCAGCTCGATTGTCATTAAGGACGTCCTGGTGGATCGAGAATTCGCCCCCTGTCGCGAGATCGTGATTGACGCCGGCGTACGCGCGGTGCAATCCACACCGCTCATTTCGAGCAGAGGCGCGTTTCTGGGTGTGCTGTCGACGCATTTCGAAGCAGTGCATACACCTTCAGAGCAAGAGATGCAGGCGATGAAGCAAGTGGCGGAGCTGACGGCGAATGCGATCCTCCGTCGGCGAGGTGAAAAGAATACGCGCGAGCAAATGAGGGAAGCGTTTAAGGCAATCCAAACCTCCGGCCAATTGTTACGAAGAATCAACGCGGCGCAGCATGCGCATGATGCTCGGGCTGAGCGAGTACTTGGCGGGCGCGGAGACTTCGCCGGCTGGATGCGGCGTTCGGGTTAGTCCGTCAGTACTAACGAACGTCGCTGTCGCGAGACGGCCGCCGAGGCCCAGTTGGTCCGCGAAAGTCGACGACGGTCGCCGTTACTGGAGTCCGGCAGGCCGTGGCATGAGTTTGGAAGGGTCGCCATAGTTTTTGACCATTCGGGGGCAACAGATTTTTTGAGCTTCGCAGTGCTTTCAGTCGCTTGCGTGATCGAGGGTTGCCCACACTGCGTCAAAACCTGCGTCGGAGGTTCCGAGTCCGCCCTGAGCAGGCATGGGAACCCCAGGGTCGGACTTCGAAATCCATCTGGCGCAGATGACGCGGTTGTTGTTTGCCCCTGCCAGCAGCCACAACTCTGTACAGTTCCTGGCTTGGAGGCGCGGGCGTGTATTCAATCCATTCCTTGTCTCCATCTCGATTGAAGTACGCATGATCGCGGCGCTTGGACTAAACCACAGCTCGCTCGCCGCAGATCATTGGCGTCTTGAGTTCATCCATTTAACCGGTGTAGTAGGCCACTCTGCTCTTCAAAGTCAGCGTTCGTGAGACGCCTCTAGCGGGAGGGGATTTATGAAAAGCATCAGTGTCATTGCAATGCTGCTGACGGCTGTTCCTGCCAGTGCGCCGACCGATAAAGTCGCGCCAGACGCGGGAACGACGGCGACCCAGCAGCCAGCGACCTCCGTGCGCGAGGCACTCATCGCTCGAGCGAAATCGCTGGAGCTGGACACACCCTACGTGCCGCCTCCGGGAGATCCGCTCGAGCACCACGCGTCGGGCTTTGCGAAAATCATGTGCTCGGCGGTGTTTATCACCGGGCTCGATCCTGAATTCGCGGCGGAGAACGTGGGTTACTTCACCAGCCCATACGCGGAGCGCGCCAAGCTCAGCAAACCGGTCATCGACAGAGCTGCGAAGACCGTCCGCGTCAGCGTTCCGAATGGAGTGACAGTGACGGCCAAGTACCTGGGCAGTCAGGGATGCGTGAGCCTTCCAGCCGGGGCGAGCTCGGTGAGCTTCATTCCAGTCCAGCTCAAGAGCAAGCTGCCCGATGCTTCGACCCAGCGTTGGCCGATGGGGGATTTGCTTTCCAAGGATCCCTTCCCGCCGCAGCTCGAGATGAACAAAGTGAAACAGGCAGTCGACGCGGCGTTCGAATCGCCTGCGGAGATGACTGCTGCGTTCGTGGTGACCTGGCGAGGCCGTTTGATTGGAGAGCGGTATGGGCAAGGCATCACCGCACAGACGCCGCTCGAGAGTTGGTCGATGGGCAAAAGCGTGACGGCGTCGCTGATGGGAATCCTCATCAAGGACGGCGTCTACAAACTGTCGCAACCGGCGCCGATTCCCCAATGGCAAGGTGAAGGCGACCCGCGCGCAAAAATTAGCATCGCCGACCTTCTGAATATGTCCAGCGGGCTGCGGATCAAAGCGCCTCAGGACCCCGACTACGATCCGAAAGGAACGTATCCAGATCACGTGTATCTGTACACCGGCCGTATCAACACGTTCCATTACGCGGCGACCCGCCCGCTCCAGTGGCCGCCAGCTACCGTCGGTCGATATCACAATACCGATCCGGTTCTGATTAATTACTTGATTCGTTTGGCGGTCGAAAAGCGCGGCGAGGAATATTTGTCATTTCCGCAGCGAGCGCTGTTCGACAAAATAGGCATTCGGACGATGGTGATCGAAACCGATCCATTTGGAAACTTTCTCACGCAAGGGTACGAGTTCATGTCAGCTCGCGACTGGGCTCGGCTGGCGAACCTTTATCTTCAGGATGGTGTTTGGGAGGGCAAGCGGATTTTGCCCGAGGGATTCGTGAAGTTCGTCAGCACGCTCGCGCCAGCGTGGAAGGCCGATAATCGTCCGATTTACGGCGGCTTCTTTTGGATAAACGGGGAGGGGGCTCTTCCGGTGCCGCGTGAAGCGTATTACATGTCCGGCGCGGGCGGTCAGACTACGCTGATCATTCCGTCTCACGAGCT